>DVNQ01000074.1 GCA_018714245.1 Candidatus Avilachnospira avicola | reverse complement strand
GTTTTTCATCTGATTCTCCAAATCCATCTTAGTCTCTTACTTTTCATTTATACCATATTTCCGGAAAAAGCGGGGAGACCAGGGCTTCATTTTACGAATATTTAAGAAAAAGGCGGCACCCGAAGTGCCGCCAGGCTTGCATCGATCTTAAGCCTCAGTCATTATTTATTAGGAAATGCCTTTGATATGTCTCCGTCCATATAGGATATCTTTACCACTCCCGACTGGGCAAATACCTTGGGAGGATTGTCCAGGAACAGTGGATCAGCTTCCTTGTGGAATTCAGCAGTACCGGAAAGAAGGCTTTCATAGCAGTTTATCGCATCCTGGATCGCTGAAGGATACAGTGTCTGTCCAAGGCCTCTGAAATCATGATGGGCATTGTAAAAGCAGTCCCATTTTCCCTTCATGGAAAGCAGCCTTTCAAGTCCTGCCTTGGCCGTTTCAGCTTCGTCCCTTGCATCCTTGCCAAAGCCATGGGCAAGAAGAAGATTGCAGTTGCAGGCATCAGCCAGGAAAAGTATCCTGGATTTATCATCAATAAACACCATCTCTCCTGCCGTATGTCCAGGGCAATGATATGCCGTTACCTTACGATCTCCCAGATCAAAAACCTGTCCGTCCTCCATGGGCAGCTTTTCAGGCGGCTTTTCCCATTCAACTATGTCCTTTTCCACATCATAGTCATAATGCTTCCCCTCACGTCTTGCGATGGTACGGGCATAATCTCTTCGGAATTCCAGGGTGGGAGTCACTCCCGGTATATCCCAGTTCATATCGAGGGGATGTACATATACTTTATCAAAGAATCCTGCACCCCCGTTATGATCCCCATGGGCATGTGAAATGACAACGTCGTAGGGCTTATCGGTGATCTTTGTCTCTATAAAGCGTCTCAGATCCCCGGCCCCTGTTCCGGTGTCAATAACCAGTGCCCTCTCGGACCCCACTATCACAAAAACACTTACCAGATCAAACTCATCGATCTCGTAAACTCCCTCTGCTATCTCGCAGAAAGGCATTTTAATAGTACGCATAACCTCCTCCTTCAGATGCGATAAGGAGGCTTCAGGCCTCCCTTACCGCGTCTATATGATTATAATTTTAATGGGATGACAACATATCAGGCTGTCTTCTTCTTTGCACTTCCCTGATAGCAGTCTATAGCTACCGCAAAGAGCAGGATAATTCCCTTTACAACGCTCTGGAAGTTGGTATTTACTCCCATAAGTACCAGACCGTTATCCAGGATACCAAGAATTATAACGCTTATGACTATTCCTGACATCTTTCCTTCGCCTCCGGCCATGCTTATGCCGCCGAGGCAGGCTGCCGTCATGCAGTCAAAGGGATATGTGCTTCCTGCTCCGGGCTGGGAAGCATTGGTACGGGATACCATGATAAGGGCAGCGATGCTGGCAGCAAAGCCTGCAAAAGCATATACCATAACCGTAAGGCGATTGACATTTATACCTGCCAGTCTTGCAGCCTCTTTATTTCCGCCAAGGGCATAAATCATACGTCCAAGATAAGTCTTATTCATAACTACCCATCCGAAGAGTATGAATATGGCAAATACTATTACGGGAATAGGAATCACTCCGATGTAACCCTGTCCAAGCATCAGGAAATCATCCGGCATGCCGGTGATGGGATATCCTCCGGTGATGATGTATGCAACACCCTGAAGTATAAGCATGGTACCAAGGGTAACGATGATAGGCATGATCTTCAGCTTTACGGCCACAATTCCATTGAAGAGACCAAAGCAGATGCCTATCAGCATGGCTCCGATAGCTGCCACAGGTATGGGAAGCTCCCACTCACAAAGCATGACACCCGTTATCATTCCTACGACTGCCATCTGTCCGCCGACTGAAAGGTCCATGCCCCCGCCGATCATGACTATTGCTACGCCTACAACTACTATACCGAACATTGATACCTGTCTCAGTATATTGATCAGATTGGTAGGCGAAAGGAAATTGGGTGCTGCAATGGAGAAAAATGCACATACCAGCACGAGCAGTATATAAATACCGTATTTCTTATATATCTCTACCCAGCTTTTCTTACTTGCTTCCATGTTCTTTACCTCCGGATGCCAGATCCAAAATGTAGTTCTGGTCAAACTCACTCTTTTCTACTTCACCGGTCTTATGACCTTCATATATGACAACTATCCTGTCCGACATGCCAAGCAGTTCCGGCATATCTGATGACACCATGATGATGGAATGCCCGGACTCCACAAGCTCATTCATCAGCTTATAGATCTCCTGCTTCGCCCCGACATCTATACCTCTTGTAGGCTCATCAAAGATGATGATATTACTGTTTGCCGCCAAAGTCTTTGCTATGACTACCTTCTGCTGGTTTCCTCCGGAAAGGTTTCCGACCCGCTGCTCAAGGCTTGGAGTCTTGATGCGAAGCTTCTCTTCATAGTCCTTGCTGACTTTATTCTCCTTTGATCTTGAAACAAAAAGTCCATTGGAGAATTCCTTAAGGTTGTTTATTATGATATTCCATCTTATGGGCATCCGGAGGAAAACACCCTGGTTTTTCCTGTCCTCAGGTATAAGTCCGATGCCTTCCTTAATTGCCTGGCTGCAGGACTTGATGTTGACTTCCTTTCCATGAACAAAGATCTTGCCGCTTTCCTTGGGGTTGGCCCCGTATATGACCCTCATAAGCTCTGTACGTCCGGCTCCCACCAGTCCTGCAAAGCCCAGGATCTCTCCTTTTCGCAGGTTAAAGGAAATGTCTTCATCTCCATTTCCGGTAAGATGTTCCACCCGAAGCACCTCTTCCCCCAGTTCCACCGTCCTCTTGGGATAGCTCTCAGTAAGCTCTCTTCCTGCCATCATGGCGATCAGCTGCTGCCTGTTAATCTCGGATATATCCTTTGTATCAATATAGCAGCCATCCCTCATGACAGTCACGCGATCTGCGATCTCAAAAAGCTCCTCAAGTCTGTGGGAAATATATATGATCGTAACTCCCTTCTGCTTGAGATCCTTTATTATACGGAACAGAGTCTCTACTTCATTTACCGTAAGAGGCGCTGTCGGCTCATCCATGATGAGCAGCTTTACGTTCCTGCTGACTGCCTTTGCTATCTCCACCAGCTGCTGCTGGGCAGGAGACATATACTTTACCTGTCTTGTGACATCTATATCAACGCCAAGCTTTTTGAAAAGCTCTGCTGCCTTCTTTTCTCTGTCCTTGATATCTACGAATATGCCGTCGCTGGTCTTTTCCCCCAGATACACATTTTCCGCAGCACTGATCCCTGGTACCAGTGTGAATTCCTGGTAAATGACCTCTATGCCCTGTTTTTTGGAAAGGGCTGGTGTCATGGACTCAAAGGTCTTTCCATTGATCTCTATGGTTCCGCTGTCCGGAGTAATGGCTCCTGAAAGAGTCTTTATAAGAGTCGACTTGCCTGCTCCGTTTTCACCTATAAGAGCATGGACCTCGCCCTCCATTACATCCATGGAAAAGTTATTGATAGCAATGACTCCGGGGTAAGTCTTGACTATGTTTTTAACGCTTAAAAGTTTATCTCCGCGCATTTATCTCTCTCCCCTGTATTATAAAACTATGCCGCGGTGAGCACAGGCCCTTTCGGGCCATATCAGCTGACCGCGGCGTGATAAACTTGATTATTCTGCTGTATAGAACTCTGCTACGTTTTCAGCAGTAACATTGGTTGAAGGTGTTGATATAACCTCGTCCTTAGGGAAGGTCTCTCCCTGAAGGAGTCTCTCTGCATACTCAGCCATCAGAGGTCCAAGGTCATCAAATCTTACAGTACCATGCTGGGGATCTCCATCAGCAATAGCCTTGAGTGCCTGCTCAGTTCCATCACAGGAGAATATGCCGAACTCTTCTCCGGACTTACCTGCAGCCTTTACGGCCTCATTTGACTCAACTGCCGCTGCATCACCATAAGCTGCTATGCAGTTAAGATCAGGATACTTCTGGAGCATGGTCTCAGTCGTGGTGGTTCCCATTCCTACTACATCCTTACCGATATCTACAACCTCAAGAATCTCTGCATCAGGTGCAGTGTCTTTGATTCCCTGCTGGATTCCTTCTCCTCTGTTCTGCATGTCGGTGTTCTGGTAGGTAGTATATACGACAACCTTTCCTTCTCCGCCAAGCTGCTCGTTGATCCATTCACCAGCCATGGTTCCGATAGCAACTCCGGTAGCATACTGGTCAGTATTCAGGCAGACATCATATACTTCAGTCTGAACACCACACTCTATGATCTTTACTCCCTGAGCCTGTGCAGCTGCAAGGGCATCATCACAGGAGCTGTCTGAGATCATTGCTACGATAACATTGCATCCGCTGGTTACCATGTTCTCAATGGATGTTACTGCAGTAGCTGAATCATTGTCAAAGCTTACTGCCACATAGTCCCAGCCTCTTGCGTCACACTCTGCCTTAAGTCCGGAATCAATGTTGATAAAGAACTCTGTCTGAAGTGTAGGAGCAAGGAAGCCGATCTTTGCATCCTCAACAGGAGCAGCTTCTCCTTCTGCCGCCTCACCCTCTGCAGCCTCAGCCTCAGTAGCTGCCGCAGTCGTAGCTTCCACAGGTGACTGTCTGGTGCATCCTGTAAGAGCTGCCATGGCAAGCAGTGCGCCAGCCATAAGTAATGCTAACCTTTTCTTCATAAGTAAAACCTCCCTTTAAAAATCATCTGTGACAATGATAGTTTTCCGGGAGGCAACTAACAATATGACTATCTTACGAAAAGGTGGATTATCTTCGGTTTTTGTGTATTTCCCCCATACAGCAGAGGATAATAATGATTCCCATAAGAAGATTTATACAATAATATGGAAGTCTGAATTCTGTGGCAATGATCTCCAGGGCCACGATGACTGATGTCCCCAGGAAGCAAAACAGCAGATTGCCCTTTCCTGTCATGAATCCTATGCCGGAAAGGAAGACTGCTCCCAATATACGGTACGTACTGTTTATCCCGTTATACATGCTTCCGGAAGAGGTTATGAGCAGATATATGATTGCCGATATCAGGTAAAATACCGCTGCTATTGAATTTATCAGAAGTCGTATCCGAAAGACGCTCATTCCGCTCTGTCTAAGTACTGATTCATCTTCTCCGAGCATCCGAACATATCTTCCGAGATAGGTCTTTGTCATGACTAGACACGAAAAACCAAGGCAAAGGAAAAACAGGATGAAAAGCAGGTCCCAGACTCCCGAATAAAAATACAGCCTCATACTGTTTATGCCGATCACACCATCATCAAGCACCGCAGTCCCGATTCCGGAAATTATATAGCTCAGGGCAAAGGTAGTGATCAGCGGGTTTATCCTGACATATGAAACCAGCAGTGCCTTTACCGCTCCCGAAAGCAGTAGCATAAGAAGCATCATAAGCAGTGCAAAGGGGATGGGCGCTCCATTTTTCATAAATACTGCTCCGATACAGGTTGCAGCTGCTATCTCCGCTGAAAACGCCAGATCCGGCATGCCTCCAAGCATCTCAAAAGAAACCCCCAGCACAGAAAATGCCAGTGTAAGGAATTGCCGTCTGAAACTCCATAGCAGGAAACCGTTATGGCCCGTAGAAAGGATCAATGGTATGGATCCCAACAATATTATAAAGTTAATTGCGAAGATCGAATTAAATCTTATCCTCATCTGCTCAGAACCTCGGCCTTTCAGTATCTGCTATCAGTACTGCCGTACCTCTTTCTGCCATCTCGAGTATCTCTTTTTGTATCCATTTGTGATCTCTCAGATCCGCAGAAGAAAAAATATTATGGGCTATCAATAGAACCGGATGAAAAAGCTTCCATCTATATATCAGCACTCTTATACCGGAGATATCTTCCCTAAGGCTTTCTCCGTCCATCAGCCATTCTTCACTGAAAATCGACGAAATGTCCTTATCCAGAATTCCCAGTTTATTGCTGAAGCGCTTTATTGAAGGCAGGGCGATATTGTCCCCGATACTGAGATTGTCCGGAATCTCATCATTGTATGAAAACGGCACGATCCTGTTTGAAATAAGGTCATAAATATCCGAATAGGATATGTCTTTTCCGTTAAGACTATATGAGATCCTGTTTTCGTCAAAGGAGGATATCTCTCTCCAAAAGGTCTCTATATCATCGAATCCTCCTTCAAGAAATCTGATTTCTCCCTCTCTGAGAGTTATCGGGATCTCCCCGGAGCCAGGGAATCTGATCTCCACGGCCCTTCCAAGCCTTCTCTCCTGATGCTGAATCTCCCCTGCAACCTGCCCCCTCATAAGGATGTCCCTGAAAAGGCAAAAATCTTCCGGCTTCTCGATCTTTTTTGCTATGGTCCAGTGCTTAAATACATACAGTCCATCTGCAATGCCAAAAAACCTCTCAGGATGATTGTCAGAGATAATTATTGAAATTCCGTTCTCCTTGATCCTGTCTATGATCCTGAGAAGCTCTGTCTGCATGTCCTCTGAAAACAGCTCTGACAGATCCTGAAGCAATATGAGTTTAGCTCCCTGAGATATGCACCGAAGGATATTTATGATTGCTATCTCTGCCCTGGAAAGTCTGTCTGACGGCTTTTTCAGGTCCAGCTTTATTCCGTATCTGTCAAACAGCTTTTCCAGTTTAAGTTCATAAAGCTTATCGTTATAAAAGAATTTTCTCAGACTGTTTTTTCTAAGCAGAGATACATTGTCACTTATGCTCAGGCTCTTCATATAGGGACTGTTTTTATCCACGATAAATATGCCATTTTTTTCGAAGCTTTCCCTGTTAAATGATTTGATCCCGAGACCCCTTATGCATATGTCTCCGCTGACCTCCCTGCCGTCACCCCTGAAAAGGACCGAAAGCGCGCTTCGCTGGGCATAATTTCCGGCAAATATCAGGGCTTCTCCCTCAGAAATCAGGAATGTTATATTCCTCATCCTATTCTGCGGACTGCATAAAAATGAAATATCCCTCACATAAAGCAGCTCATTTTTCATGTCTTGTCCTCCGGATGGGCTTTGTTACCTTGTCCCATCTCAGGCTTATCTCCTGATATCAGATCTTTCTTTTCCGTTATCCTTGGAACTATGATCTCAACATCAGTCCCCGCACCTTCTGAGCTATAAATCTTTATTCCGCTGTTTTCACCGAAAAGTATCCTTATCCTCTGGGCCACGTTTGATAAAGCGATCCCATTTCCGGAAGCAGGTCTTTCCTTTCTGGAATCGCTGCTGCCTTCGGAGCCTCCATTCAATACAGAGGCTCTTAGCTTTTCAAGCTGTTCCCTGGACATGCCGCTTCCATTATCAGAGATCATTATATCCAGATGTCTGTCCGTGCAGCCTATCCTTATCTCTATCCTTCCCTGCTCTGTAGTAGTCTCAAGACCATGAAAAATAGCATTTTCAACTATGGGCTGAAGAGTCAGCTTGGGAAGAAGACAGTCCATTAGCTCTTCCTTATCCCCATCCTCCTCAAAGCCTATCTTATAGGTAAATTTATCCTCGAATCTGTATGCCTGTATCATGAAATAATTGTCTACATTCTTCAGTTCATCCCTGAGGCTTACCACGTCTTCCCTGTTGCTTATACTATACCTGAAGAATGAGGCAAGTGCCTTGGACATACTTGCTATACTGTCACAATCGTAAATTAAAGCTTCACTCCTGATACATTCGAGTGTATTGTAAAGAAAGTGTGGATTTATCTGTGCCTGAAGCATGGACAGCCTGGTCTGCTTATCCAGGCTTCTGCGGGAAAACTCCTCCCGAAGCCTCTTCTCCTGCAGGACAAGTTCTTCAGCCTGTCTGCGCCTCAGCTCCGTGATCTGTCTCCACTGTATGATGAGTGCCCCTGTAAGCACCAATATGATAAATACCAGAGCGGAAATGATCAGTTTCAATGTTTGCCTTCCTTTATCAATAATATATCTTCCTGTAATCTGCAGGTTTTACTCCCACGGATTTCCTGAACTGCCGGCTGAAGAACTTGGGATCCTTATAGCCCGTCTTTTCAGCTACCATATACACCGGTTCATCCGTATCCCGAAGGAGGCGTTTTGCTTCTTCCATGCGGATATTATTGAGATATGCCGAAAAGGTTGTACCCGTTGTTTCCCGGAAAAGCTCCGAAAAATAAGTAGCCGTAAAGCCCGCCATCTCTGCCATATCCTCCAGAGTGATCTTTTCAGCATAATGAGAGTTAATATATTTTGTCACCACGGATACCGGGCGATTGCGGGATTCATCTTTCCGCTCTCTGGCTTTTCTGGATAAGTCGGTAAAAAGGAACTGAAGATAGTCCTGCAGCTCCTGTCTGGTCCTTCTTGAACATATCTCATTAAAGGACTGTTCCCGGATCTCTCTTTGTTCCTCAGGGTCATCAAAAAAGGTCTCAGCCATGATCCCGGCAATGCCCCGGGCAAGCTCATAGTACTCGCTTCCAAAGGCATTTTTCTCATCAGCAAGGTGAAAGCCGGCTGCTATTTCATAAGATACCTTTTCTCCATCCCGGATCTCCATGGCATGAGAAAGGGCATTGCGGCATTCATTTATGATATCCTCTGAGCAGATCCTTGCACCCCGTTTTATATCCAAGCTTCTGAATACCATCTTTGATCCGCCAAATATCGTCATGCACTGTAGCTCTTCCGTCATCCTGACTGCATTCTGCAGCATGGAAAAATCGCTGTATTCATCGCTTATGGCTACACATATGTCACAGGTCGCATAGTCCGATATATATTCCCTGAGGCGTTCGATAAACCGTTCCGTCCCAAGTTCCATATCACTCCTTCTGCTCTGTTCATAGTTAAGTACCGCAGTGACAGAAAAATGTTTCCGTACCGCGACAGCCATATCAAGTGTACGGTCCTTGTAAACGGCTTCAAGAAGCTCTGCCACCTTCCTTTCGATCAGCTCCAGCTGCTCCTTCCAGGCATCAAGCCCCTCCTCCCGGCTGTTTTTCCGGAAGAATTTGACTGAAATTGCCTGAAAGATCTCATTTTTGAAATTAAGTCCGAAGTTCTTATTGACGTCAC
>DVNQ01000073.1 GCA_018714245.1 Candidatus Avilachnospira avicola | reverse complement strand
TTTCTGAAGCAGGAAAATGGATAGGGCCTGAGCTTCTCGGATCAGACTTCTGTCACTTCACCCCAAAGGCCCACAGGATATTTGCTGAGCATGCCGCAGAGCTCGTCAAGGAGCTTCTGGGCTGATCCCATCAGAAGAACGGATCTTTTCAGATCGGTCATCAGCATATTTGACGCAAAACTTAAAGGAGGTTTCCGACACAGATCATCGGAGACCTCCTTTTTCATCATCGAGCAATATTTAATTCATGCGGCCTGACTGGGCCCTTCGTTCCCTGCGCTGGCCTGAAGGTGCAGGCACTTTTTCCCATTCTCCGTTCCTGCTGAGCCTTCTGTATTCATCGAAGGCCTTCTCCAGCATGGCCCTTTCGTTCTGGAACTTAAGAAGATGGATGGCTTCATGATATTTGTAGTAGCCGCTGTCCCTGAAATACTCTGAACTCTGGGGCTTGGAATAATATGAACGGCCCTTCATCAGATACCAATGTACATCCTTTTCCACCATATCCTCAGGGACCAGAAAGGAATATGAGCTTTTTCCGATGTAGCTGACTATCACCGCATCAGCTCCCGTCTCCTCATGCACCTCTCGGAGCGCCGTCTCCTCATGGGTCTCCCCCTCTTCCACGGTACCCTTCGGGAGCACCCAGCCCTCATATCTGTTTTTGTAGTTCTTATATAACAACAAGATCTTTGCCCGGTAGACCACGATTCCGCCACAGCTTACTGCCTCTATCATAATGCCCTCTCGATCCAAACCTGTTTATCCCTGCTTTACGCCGGTATTATGTCCTTATCCAGTATAAACAAAATAATGTTTGTTGTATAGTCCAAAATACTCAGAGCACGCCCTTCCTGATCCAGCCCCTGGTATAGGCATCCTGCTGCCCTCCAAAAGCCCCGTCAAGCACCTTCCTTACTTCCTCTCCGCTCTCCACCGTAAATTCAAACCTTCTTATATCGTGAGGGATCAGGGAAAGCTCCTTATCCATGTCGGCAATATAAAGGGGTACCGGATTATAGATCACATTGTAGCAGAAGGTGCAGTAATTCTTCACCGGAAGCTTCCTTCCGGTACGATCCGTAATGTATTCCGTCCCCGGGGTCTTGCTGCATCCTTCCCTCAGGGATCTGACGCACTGGGCGCTGACCATCATCGGAGCCCTTCCATATACCACAAGCTCCCTTTTCCTTTCAGGCGTCCTGGAAATGAGCCTCTTTCCGAGGCTTGAAAGCTCCCGTCCGGAAAGCTCCAGCGGATAACACATGTAAAAAGCCTCAGTCCCGCACAGCTCAGAAATGGCATCCTCTGAACAGCTGTTCATGACATAGATGCTGTGATCCAGCTCCATCGCCATATCCGTGGCCTTCTCCCTCAGATAAAAAAGGCTCTCCATATCCCTTATAAGGAAAATGTCAAATCCCGCATCTTCGATCTCTTTCCAGTGCTCTTCAAAATACTGTCTTGCCCTTTTCCTGAATATGCAGGGCATGCGAAAGCCGATGCGCCTGCCCCGGTCGTGAGCCTCCTCAGAAAAATGTCTGAGCTCCCCTGGGCCAAAGGTGCCTGCATCCAGGTAGATCAGTTCTGTTTTTTCATTTGAAAGGGCAGCCTCAAACTGCTCTGCCGTCTCTGCGGCTGCCCGATATGATACGTGTCCTGAGCTCATCGAGCGCCATCCTCCTAAGTGCATTTATCTGTCCGACACTTACAAAAATGCCCTCATCCATCCTTATGTCCAGATCCTTCATCAGGAATCCTGTGCCGCCTGTCCTTGAAAGCCGGTCCCTCAGTTCCTTTTCAGAAAGAGGAGCATTTTTTGAGTTCTGTATGGTCTGTTCACCAGCCGCCTCTGCCTTAAAAACGTTTCCTGTGCTCAGCGGATCCTCGGTCCATACCGTAAGCTCCGGCCTCCTTCCGCTTATGAAGCTGGCTCTTCCTGAGATCTCCACCTTCCGGTCCTCCTTAAGGTACCTTTCGGTCAGATCCCTGATCACCTCTTCATCCCTGACACGCATGGAAGGCTTTTCCGAAAGCTGGACCATATCCCTTCCATTCTGTTTTTTCAGATATCCGTCAGTACTGCCTCCCCGGTCAAATATTTCCGAAAGGATACGAAGATCTTCCCGGTCCGGATACAGCTCTCTTCGGATCTCCTTATCATAAAGGCAGTCCTCGCCTCCATTTTCCTGGATCACGGCATAGAGCCTGTCCAGATACTTCCTGTATACCCCGGTCACTCCGGCCACATAAAGGGGAGATTTCATCCTTCCCTCGATCTTAAGTGAAGAAACTCCTGAAAGATAAAGCTCCGGAAGGCTTGCCAGGGTATTCAGATCCTTAAGCGAGAGTATGTATTCCCCGTCATAGGGAAGCCTGCAGGGGCCTGCACATCGTCCCCTGTTTCCTGATCTTCCGCCTATGCATGAGCTCATGAGGCACTGGCCGCTGTAACAGTAGCAGAGGGCCCCGTGAGCAAACACTTCCACCGAAAGCCCATCTATATCCGCTATCTCCTTTATCTCTGAAAGGGAAAGCTCCCTTGCGGGCACCACCCTTTCCACTCCATGATCCCTCAGCATACGGGCAAAATAAGGCCCCGTCACGGTCATCTGGGTACTGGCATGGAGGGGAAGCCCCGGAAAATGCTCCCTGATATACATAAGGAGTCCCAGGTCCTGTATTATGACCCCGTCTATACCATGCTCATAATACGGCTTCAGATAATCCCGGACCCTTTCCATCTCCTCATCCTTCATAAGAGTGTTCAGGGTCATGTATATCCTGACCCCGTGAAGATGGCAGAGATCTATGGCATCATGCAGCATATCCTCGCCGGAGCTCTCCGCATATGCACGCGCAGAAAAAAGGGGCCCGCCCATATATACGGCGTCAGCCCCCGCGTTTACGGCAGCCCTGACAGACTCATAAGAGCCTGCAGGCGCCAGAAGCTCCATCTTTTTTATGTCCTTAAGCTCATCCATGACCTAATGCCCTGCTTTTATGTCCTTTTGCCGGTATGTTCTCAGGCCTTGTTCTTGATCGCTATGATACTGCTGCCCTCAGGGCTCTCCCCTCCGGCATTTTCCTCTCCGGACCTGAGCTCTTCATACTTCCGGTGCCATTCCTCGCACCTTCCCTCCAGGACCTCCTGCTGCTTCAGCGAGGCCTCAAGCTTGAGCTTGGTGCCGACGATATCATGCTTTACCGAATAGAGCTCCCTTTCCATATCCTCCATGGAAGAGCGCATCTTTTCCATCTCATCCATGGCCCTGAAATATTCATCACACAGATTGAGCTCCAGAAGAAGAGTCCTGTATTCATCGGACATATGGTTATAGCCCTGTACCGTCCTGACCTCAGAAAGCTTGCGGTTTATGAAGGCAGCCACCTTCTGTATATAGGCACCGTCAGCTCCGCTCAGGCTGTAAACCTTTCCGTTTATCAGGACTTCCGTCGTATCCTGTCCCTTTACGGGTCTTTTTTCATCCATCCTTATCACCCTCGACTCAGAACCTCAGGCTCTGCTGTCCTATCCTTTCATGATCGAGATGCTTATATGCATGCTCAGTAACTATCCTTCCCCTGGGTGTCCTCTGTATAAGCCCATTCATAAGCAGATAGGGCTCAATCACGTCCTCCAGGGTCCCCGCATCCTCACTCAGGGATGCGGCAAGGGTATCCAGGCCCACGGGGCCTCCACCGAACTTGTCCATGATACAGAGCAGATACTCCCTGTCGTTCTGATCCAGGCCTATCCTGTCCACATCAAGTATGTCCAGTGCATGATCAGCTACCTCGCCGGTTATATGGCCGTCATACTTAACCTCGGCAAAGTCCCTGACCCGGCGAAGGAGCCGGTTTGCAAGCCTCGGCGTGCCTCTGCTCCGCCTTGCTATGCACATGGCGCCTTCTTCATCTATACCTACCTTAAGCACCCGGGCAGAGCGCTTTACTATGGTGCACAGCTCTCCCGGAGTATAGAATTCCATCTTCTGCACCACTCCGAACCTGTCCCTTAAGGGAGCGGTAAGCATGCCTACCCTTGTGGTGGCTCCTACCAGCGTAAAATGCGGAAGGTCCAGCCTGACGCTGCGGGCTCCCGCTTCCTTTCCGAGAAGTATGTCTATGGCAAAATCCTCCATGGCGGGGTAGAGTACCTCCTCCACCTGCCGGTTCAGCCTGTGGATCTCATCTATGAAAAGCACATCTCCCTCTGAAAGATTATTGAGGATGGCAGCCATCTCTCCGGGCTTTTCTATCGCCGGGCCGGAGGTGATCTTTATGTTCACTCCCATCTCATTGGCGATGATCCCCGAAAGGGTGGTCTTTCCCAACCCGGGAGGCCCGTAAAAGAGCACATGATCCAGGGGCTCCTTCCTCCTTTTGGCCGCCTCTATGTATACGGCCATCATCTCCTTGATCTTTTCCTGTCCTATATATTCCGAAAGGCGCTGAGGACGCAGCTTGTCCTCGCTGAGCCTGTCTTCTTCGGTTATGTCAGTATTTATCAATCTTCCCATTTATTACCTTTTCAGCCGGCGCTCTGCAGGAATCTCCTGAGCGCCTCGTTTTTGTTGGATTCCAGATAGGCGAAGCCTGCCTGTCTCTTTTTTACCGGAAATTTAAGGGGTATCTGGATCAGAGTACCCTCCTTGAGCTCTGAAAGCACGAACTCCTTTATGACTGCCGAGACTCCAAGCCCGATCTTTGCAAAATCTATCAGAAGATCCATGGTGGATATCTCAAGCATGCTCCTGGGCACTATGCCATTTTCACGAAAATACTCGTCCACATGCTTTCTTGTGATGTTCTCCCGGTCAAGGAGCATGAGGTTTGCCTTTTCAAGTATATTGCAGTCCTCACCCTCAAGCATGCGCAGGTTTTTCAGATACTCCGGCGTACATACGAAGATATCCTCCACCTCCATGATCTTCAGGAACCGGAATCCGCTCTTGATCGAGGGGAGCACCACTGCCCCCACATCCAGCTTACGGTCCTCAAGTTCCTTCATGGTCCTCATGGAATCCTGGTTATGTATGCTTATCTTCATATGGGGATAGTCCTTAAGGTATTCCTTAAGATAGGGGATCAGCAGGTATTTGCAGAGGGTGGTGGAGGAGCCTATCCTCAGGTGCCCCACATTGAATTCACGGAGCCGCCTGATCTCATCCTCTCCCCTCTCTATATTGTCAAAGGCATCGCTTACATGGCCAAGGAGCATCTCTCCCTCAGCGGTCAGGCTCACTCCCCTGGAATTCCGCACAAAAAGCTTGACCCCCAGCTGTTCCTCCAGCTTTACGATGGACTTGGATATAGCCGGCTGACTTATAAACAGGGCCTTGGCTGCCTTTGATATATTGCCTGCCTTGGCGACCTCATAAAATACCTTGTATGATGAAAGTGACTGTTCCATATCTGCTCCCGTCTTTCCAGATATTATACTACAT
>DVNQ01000072.1 GCA_018714245.1 Candidatus Avilachnospira avicola | reverse complement strand
ATCATGAACGGAACAAGCTTTCCAAGCAGCTCTCCCGAGTCAACATTGAGGACTGACAGTACCCTCGCCGTAGGTCCTCCCCAAGGCAACAGGTTGATCACGCCATTGGGCATACCGATAAACATCGCAAGATATATCCTATTGATATTGAGCTTATAGTAAACAGGCAGCAGTGCTGTCGTACAGATCATAACTGTCGTAGTTCCATCACCATCGAGTGAAACCAGAGTCGAAAGTATAACTGTTCCAACAACTACCTTTAGAGGATCACCACCCATAAATCTGATGATCACTTCTGAGAGTGGATCAAACAATCCCGCACAAAGCATGATTCCGAAAAACAGGATCGCAAATGTCAATAAGATAAACGTTCCTGCTACGCCTGATACTCCGGCCATCGCATAGTTGAACGTATCAAGACCAAAGCCTGCGATAAGTCCAAATATGATCGGAACACCTATCAGTGCAGTGATGGTGCTTGCTTTTTTAGTTACGATGATTATAGTAAATACTACAAGCATCAGTACTGAAATGATCGATAAATACATATGTTACCTCCTCATACTTATATATGTACAGACCCTCTACGGCCTGCATCATCGGTACGGCTTCCTTGTGCCGATAGTTTGATAATTTACCTAGCTGTCTGCGATCAGTCAAAGCTGTAAGGTTTGATCTTACGTACCACATCCAGTATAGTGCCGTCCCTTGCTTCAACTATTGCCACTACCTGATCCTCAAACTCCAGTGGATCCGGCTCGCCCACCAGGCTGTAGGCCTTTTCCTGCAGGCTCTCTATAGTCACATGCTTTATACCTGCATCATCAAGGCACGCTATCAGATCCTGCCTCAGAGGATTTACTGCGATGCCGTAGTCAGTGACCAGTACGTCTACACAGTCTCCGGGTGTCGTCACAGTCACTACATCCTTACATACGGTAGCCATCCTGCCTCTTGTGAGCGGTGTGACTATGATGCAGCATTTGCTGCCTGCTGCCGTATCGGGATGTCCGCCGGGAGCGCCTCTGAGTATACCGTCAGAGCCGGTGATCACATTTACATTGAATTTTGTATCGATTTCCAGCGCGGAAAGCACCACAAAATCAAGATTGTTGACATATGCGCCCTTGTTTGAAGGATTTGCATACTGGCTCAGGTCTATTTCGATGTGCTTTGGATTACTGAAAAGATGCGCTGCCGCCTTCTGATCAAAATCCTGAGTATCTAATATGCGCTCAACAAGTCCCTTGTCCATAAGGTCGCATACTGCTCCGCTTATTCCACCCAGGGCAAAACCCATCTTGATGTTTCTCTCCCTCATATGCTCCTCAAGGAAACGGTTTGCTGCAAGAGAAGGTCCTCCAACTCCCGTCTGGAAGGAAAACCCATCCTTGAAATACGGCGTTGCGGCTATAACATCGGCCACATTTTTAGCCATCATAAGCTCTCTGGGATTTTCAGTCATTCGGGCTTCCTTGGTAGCGATCTTTGAAGTATCTCCTATCTGATCCACCACGCATACCGCATCCACATCTATGCAGGATATAGAGCAGGGTATGTTGGGAAAATCTGCAAGTGCATCCGTGATTATGACTGTATGATCCGCATATCTGGCATCATGCATCGCAAATCCCATGGAACCGCAGTTATTCTTTCCGCCCTGACCCTTTGCATTTCCACAGCAGTCTGAGCTCGAAGCAGCCAGAAAGGCTATGTCGATATGTACCTCTCCTGCCTCTACAGCCCTGGGACGTCCGCCATGGCTTCTTATTATTGCAGGCTCCCTGAGCTTTCCTGTGGATATGGCCTCTCCTATCCTTCCTCTGACTCCTGAAGACTGGGCCTCCACTATGATGCCCTCTTCAATATAATCCGCAAAAATATTCTGGGCAGACCCAAGGGAGGTTGCAGCCACATGAAGGTCCTTAAGCCCCATTTCCTCCACGAGCACCTTGCATACCATTGCTGCTACATAATCACCGTCACGGAATTCCGTATGGAATGAAAATGTCATTCCGTCATGAGCTCCGCACTTTTCACAAGCTTCCCTGATGGTGCTACAAAGCTTACTGCCCTCAGGCTTCTCATGTTTTTTCACCCTGGGAGAATCCTTTTTGAAATACTGCCCATCTCTGTAATTTTTTCCCTGGTATACCTCCCGGCCATCCTTAAGAAGGTAGTCCGGTATATCTCTTCCAACTGCATTTATCATATCCTGTTACCTCCTTTACAGATCGCCATGGTACACGCCGCAGGCCTTTGCCAAAGCGATGATACGTTTTGCATCCTCAAAGAACGGGATATCCACCATCTTTCCGTCCACCGTATATACTCCTATGCCGGCGTCGGCCTGGGCCTGACAGCTCCTGACCAGCTTTTCAGCATAGGCTATCTCCTTTTCACTGGGGGCAAAGGTCTCGTGTACAAAGGCTATCTGCTTCGGGTTTACTATACTCTTTCCGTCAAAGCCCATCCTGTGATCCATGATGACCTCGGCCTTAAAGCCTTCCATATCATCTATATTGGGGAACATTGTATCGAAGACCTGTACTCCTGCTGCTCTTGCCGCGAGTATCATAAGACTCCGGGCTGTATTGAGCTCTATACCATCCCTCTGGATCTGTACATGCAGGCTCTTACGCAGGTCACCGCCGGATATGGCAACTCCAAACATACGATCGGAAGCCTTACAAATCTCATAAGCATTCATGATCCCCAGGGGACTCTCCAACGCTGCCATCAACAATGTACGTCCCTCTTCAACGCCAAACTCTCGTTCTGCTGCGAGGACTGCCTCCTCGACCTGATGTACCATTGCTGCAGATTCACATTTTGCAATACGGATCCCATCGGCTCCTCCTGCAACACATACCCTTATGTCCTCCTGCCAGTGAGGAGTGTCAAGGCCGTTGATACGGACTATGACCTCGGTATCGCCATAATCAATATTTTTAAGAGCATGATAGAGGCTGAATCTTGCGGCATCCTTCTGGTTTTCAGCAACTGCATCCTCAAGATCAAGTATTATGCTGTCACTTCCATAGATATATGCATCCTTTATCAGTCCCGGCTTCTGAGCATTCATGAACATCATCGTTCTGCGAAGCCTGTTTTTTATGGGTTTCTTTCTTTCAACCATTTACTGCACCTCCCCAGGGTATACCGGCCTCTGAACTATCACAGCTCCGGAATACTGCACATTCCACCCTTGCCTTAAGGGTACAGTCCAGAGCTCCCTTGTCAATCACCGTGATCACACCCTTATCCACTCCCAGACGGGAAAGGGTCTCAAGTACAGTAGCCTTTATCTGCCTTCCATACTGGTTTGCAACCACTGACTCGATGTTAAGCCTGAGCTCATCAGCAGGCTCTACGCTAACCTGAGCGTCGCTGGATTCCAGTGTACCTGCTACTGCATTTTTTTCTATCAGCATCTTGTTCCTCCTTTACTCAATTTCAGCATTATCGAGTAACCTCAGCCTTATGGTAATCCTTGTTTTTTCGCTTGTACAATTCATTAATTATTGCCTATTTCATGACTTTTAGGAATGTTTTTGCTTTCGTAGCAAAAAACCTGGTTTTTGTAGGCAAACTGCATAAAATACGGAATTGAGATTCGGAGATTTTTACCAAATATTCCCATAAAGACTACTATTCAAGAAATATTTTTCCCTTTTACTGGTATGCAGTTCCAGATAACATGTGATATATTATGAATATGTGGAATGGTTTTTTTGTTATTTAGGAGAAGGCAATGGACGAAAAAGATTTTGAGATGCTTTCAGCACTCAATGATACACACAATATCACCAGGGCGGCTGAACAGCTCTATATAACTCAGTCTGCATTGTCAAAGCGCATACGATCTATTGAAAACGAGCTGGGTGCCAAGCTATTCATACGCTCCCATCAGGGTATACGTTTTACCCATGCCGGAGAAAATGTACTTAATTATACGGAAAATTCACTCAAACAGCTTCAGGAGCTTCGAAGAAACCTGGACTCAATGCAGGGCTCTGTCTGCGGTACTCTGAATGCAGGCATATCCATCAATTTTGCTCATTACAGACTGCCTGATATGCTTGCTTTATATCACAGAGAGTACCCCCAGGTGAGGCTCCATATATCCACCGGCCAGAGCAGAGACATTTACCGTCAGATGACCGAAGGGAATCTTGATATGGCTGTGATAAGGGGTGAGTATCCCTGGGATTCAATGAGGTATTTGCTATCCCAGGAAAATATGTGTCTTGTATATAACAGGGAGTATATCGGGAAATCACTGAAAGATTATCTTTTTATCGGGAGGAAAACTGACAGCGTACAGACAGGTATGGTCAACCGATGGTTATATGAACACGATCTGGATGTGCGGAATAAAAGCTTTTATATGGACAGTATATCCACCTGTCTTGAGCTTGTTAAAAGAGGGCTTGGCTGGTCTCTGCTTCCAGAAATAGCCCTTGATGGCTTTGATGGAGTGATTGAGCCCTGCAGCTTTGCAGATGGCGAACCCTTTATCCGGCGTACCTATATCATTGCCCAGCGGGAGTCCTGCGAGCTTCCACAGATCTCTGCTTTTATCGATGTGCTGAAATCCTCAAAGGAATTTAGAACCAGTGATACGAATTTTATTTAAACATTTTCATGATACGAGGCATTACCTATGACAATCAATAAGGGCATATACGATATAAATGGTACTGAAGTCACACTTCCCGACATGCTTGGCTGCAGGGAGCGCCGGGTCCTTATGCAACAGGAGCTTTTGACCCGTTATCATAAGCCTCTAATCAGCTTTTCAATGAATATCGCAGGACCGGTCAAAAATTCCCGGCTAATAAAAAAGGGGTTTGAGCTTGGCATGGAAAACCTCCGGCTCCTCCTTTCCGCCCACCATATAGATATCCTTTATATGACTGAAAATAAAGACGCAGCCACCGGTCCTGAAATGATCATAGTCGCAGATGCAGAGGCTGAAAGACTCAAGACGCTATGCTGCATGATAGAAGACAAAGACAGACTCGGGCGTCTGTTTGATATGGATGTGATCGACTGTAACAGCAGCAAGGTATCCCGTACCGAGCTTGGCCTTCCCGGAAGATCCTGCCTTATCTGCGGAGGCCCCGCCGCAGACTGTGCCAGGTCAAGGGCCCACAGCGTCCCGGAACTTCAGAATAAAACCGCTGAGATCCTATCCGAAGCTGCTGATCTTTACGACTGTGAAAAGGTATCAAGAACCGCTGCACGGGCACTTCTTTATGAGGTCTGCACCACTCCAAAACCGGGGCTTGTGGACCGGGCAAATACCGGAAGCCATGAAGATATGGATATATATACCTTTATAGACAGCACAGTCTCTCTGATCCCCTATCTTCGGGACTGCTTCATGATCGGACGAAATAGCTTTCACGAAGCCCCCCGTGAGACCTTTTTGCGTCTTCGCAAGAGGGGTATAACTGCGGACAGGGAAATGCTTATTGCCACCTGCGGGGTCAATACACATAAAGGAGCTATCTTTTCCATAGGGATAGTATGCGGAGCCCTGGGCAGGCTCCCTGAGAAGGCCTGGTCCGATCCCTCCCGCATACTTTCCGAATGCGCTGCGATGACAGCCGGCATCGTGGAGCAGGATTTTTCGGGCCTCACCGGGGAGACTGCCCGCACCGCCGGGCAGCGCCTGTATCTTAACTACGGGATCACGGGAGTGCGGGGGCAGATGGAAAAGGGGCTGCCTGCGGTGCTAAGCGCCGGTCTGCCATCGCTGGAGGGCGGCATCTCCAGGGGACTTTCCTGGGACCGGGCAGGTGCTGCAGCACTCCTGGCCATCACCACAGCCATGGTAGACACAAACCTTGTATCAAGAAGCGATGTGAAGACCGAAGAAGAGGTGAGAAGATCCATCAGGGAGCTCCTGGATAAGGATCCCTATCCATCGATAGAGGAGTTAAAACGCCTTGATGATGACTTTATCAGGCGCAGGCTCTCTCCCGGAGGAAGCGCAGATCTCCTCAGCGTTACATATCTTCTTTACTTTCTGTCCCATGGTGCAGACAATAACTGATAAACGGAGGTTTCAGACATGGCAGAATACTGCATTTCCCGGATATATCCGTCAGATAAAAAAGCATTTTCTAAAATAGACAGCCTGCTCAGGCAGGAAGGTATAAGCCGGGACGCAAACCTTGATTATACCTGTGCGATCTATGACGATGACATGCATTTCATCGCCACCGGCAGCTGCTTTAAAAATACTCTCCGCTGCATGGCTGTGGATCACAGGCACCAAGGAGAGGGGCTCCTCAATCAGATCGTCTCCCACCTCATAGACTATCAGTACTCAAGGGGCATATACCACATCTTCATATATACCAAGCTCAGCACGGAAAAGTTCTTCAGGGATCTTGGATTTTATGAGATCGCAAGGGTCGATGGCAAGCTGGTATTTATGGAAAACAGAGCCACAGGCTTTTCCGACTATCTTGACTCCCTTAAGGGCTTTCGGATGGAAGGGAACTGCTCCGCCATCGTAATGAATGCAAATCCCTTTACCCTTGGCCACCGCTATCTGATAGAGCAGGCTGCAGCCGCATCGGATCATGTGCATCTGTTCATAGTCAGCGAGGACGCATCCCTGTTTCCCTTTGAGATACGGAAGCGCCTGGTGATGGAGGGAGTTTCCGATATCAAAAACGTGATCTGTCATGACAGTGGCCCCTATATCATCAGCAATGCCACCTTTCCGAGTTACTTTCTCCGTGACAGCCGCGACGTGATAGAAAGCCATGCAAGGCTTGACATTGAGATCTTTGCAAGGATAGCGTCAGCCTGCAATATCAGCTCCCGCTTTGTGGGAGAGGAGCCCTTCAGTGAGGTAACAGGCATATATAATCGGATCATGCAGGAGCAGCTTCCGGCCCATGGCATAGCCTGCCATATAGTACCAAGGAAGCCCATGGAGGGCAGCGATCAGCCCATCAGCGCCTCCACCGTACGGGAGGCCATCAGGACAGGAGATGTCCAGCTCCTTAAGAGGCTGCTTCCTGAGTCGACCCTGAGCTTCCTTCAAAGCAAAGAAGCAGCACCCCTGATCCAGCGGATCAAGGCTGCCGCCTCTGTAGTACATTATTGATCTTTATGCCTGCATGGATCTGCGCCTGCATAAGCCATAAGCCTATGAGTCTGGAAGGGCACAGCCCCTTCCTAGGGCCTGACCTGCGGTCCTGATCTATCAGATCTTGAATCTGTAGCCTACGCCCCATATGGTCTCTATATACTGGGGCTTTGCCGTATTGTATTCTATCTTTTCCCGGATCTTTTTGATGTGCACCGTCACGGTAGCTATATCTCCGATCGAATC
>DVNQ01000071.1 GCA_018714245.1 Candidatus Avilachnospira avicola | reverse complement strand
CGACAGTCCCGGAAATCCTCCGAAACCTTTCTTTTTCCCTTTCATGAGCCCGCCCATCTGCTTCATCATCTTCTGCATCTGCTCAAACTGCTTTACGACGCGGTTGACTTCAGCGATGTCATTGCCTGAGCCTTTTGCTATCCTCTGCTTTCTCTGAGGTGACATGAGCTTAGGATTCTGCCTCTCCTCAGGAGTCATACTGAGTATCATGGCTTCTATCTTCTTAAGACGGGAATCATCAAAGCTGTCAGTATCGATGCTTCCCATACCCGGCATCATGCTTATAAGGGCCGAAAGCCCTCCCATCTTTTCCATCTGTCTCATCTGCTCAAGGAAGTCATCATAATTGAACTCGGCATTGCGAAGGCGCTTTTCCATCTCCTTCTGCTTATCCATGTCAACGCTGGCTTCTACTTTTTCGATGAGGGAAAGCACATCTCCCATGCCCAGTATCCTTGAGGCCATACGGTCAGGATAAAATTCCTGAAGATCCGAAAGCTTTTCTCCCATACCGGCAAAGTAGATGGGTTTTCCGGTGACTGCCCTTATGGAAAGCGCGGCACCGCCTCGGGTATCTCCGTCAAGCTTGGTGATGATTATGCCGTCTATGCCTATCTTTTCAGAAAAGGATGAAGCAACGTTGACCGCATCCTGTCCTGTCATGGCATCCACCGTAAGAAGGGTACAGTCTACCGGGATCTCCTTCTTGATATCGGCGAGTTCAGCCATCATATCCTCATCGATATGAAGCCTTCCCGCAGTATCTATGATCAGAACGCTGTATCTCTCCTGTCTGGCCTTATCGTAGGATGCCCTGGCTATATCCACGGGGGAATGTCCCTCTCCCATGGAAAATACGTCAACTCCAACCTTTTCAGCATTGACCTCAAGCTGCTTTATGGCTGCAGGCCTGTAGATATCGCAGGCTGAAAGCAGTACCTTCCTGCCCTTCTGTTTGAGCTTGCCTGCAAGCTTTGCTGCCGTAGTGGTCTTGCCGGCACCCTGAAGTCCTGCCATCATGATGACGGTGACCGTGTCCGTGGATTTTAAGGAAAGCTCCGCAGGCTCGCCTCCCATGAGCTTTACAAGCTCCTCGTTGACGATCTTTATGACCTGCTGGGCAGGAGTGAGGCTCTGCATGACCTCTTCTCCGATAGCCCTCTCCTCCACATCCTTTATGAATTTTTTTACTATCTTGAAATTGACGTCAGCTTCCAGGAGAGCAAGCTTTACTTCCTTAAGTGCGGCTTTTACATCCGCCTCTGTAAGTTTCCCCTTGCCTCTCAGATTCTTGAAAACTGCCTGGAGCTTTTCCGACAATGACTCAAATGCCATCCCTAATCCTCTTTGGAAAGCTGCTTTTCCAGAAGGTGCAGCTTGGACTCATATGCCTCAAGCTGTTTATCGCAGCGTTTTATCACATCATGAACGCCCTGCCTGGATATGCCGTAAGCCTCAGCTATCTCTGAAAGAGACATATCGTTATTGACCAGATCCCCAAAGATATCCCTCTGATGATCCGTAAGCAGGTCTCCGTATAAGTCAAACAACATTCCCTGACGAACGATCTTTTCCATAACGTGCGCTATTTTACATTAAAAAAGAAGGGGTGTCAAGTAGTATTTCTTTACACCCCTTCTAAGCATATGAATTACTTTTCCAGCTGCTGCATGGATTCTACCCTCTGCATGACATTGGCCTTGAAGTTCACCACATTGTGGTCATATTCGGTGTCCATAAAGGGCGAAGTGATTATGAAATCCGCACTGGATCTGTTGTTGGCCATGGGAATGTCATAGACCTGGGCTATACGAAGCAGGGCCTTTACATCAGGATCATGGGGCTGGGCCTCAAGGGGATCCGAAAAGAATACGACAAGGTCTATGTCCCCTTCCACGATCTTGGCGCCGATCTGCTGGTCTCCGCCCAGAGGGCCGCTGTTATAGGCCTTTACGGGAAGCCCGGTGAACTCGGTTATCAGCCTTGCAGTGGTACCAGTACCGCAGAGGAAATGCTTCTGGAGTATATCCTTATGCTGGGCACACCAGTCTATAAGCTGCTTTTTCATTCCGTCATGGGCAATAAGTGCTATACGTTTGGTCTTTCTGATGGTAAAGGTGATATACCTGCTGTCATCCATGTCATTCACTCCTTTCAGAAAACAGTGCCGTAACGAATTCATGTGCATCAAACCTCTGGAAGTCCTCTGCATGCTCTCCCACGCCTATATACTTTACCGGTATGGAAAGCTCAGAGGCTATGGCCACAGCGATGCCTCCTTTGGCTGTCCCATCCATCTTTGTAAGGATGATGCCTGTTGCATTGGTGGCATTCAGAAACTCCCGGGCCTGGCTTAAGGCATTCTGTCCGGTAGTTCCGTCAAGCACCAAAAGTACTTCCTTCCTGATGCCCGGAAGCTCCCGATCCAGGATCCTCCCTATCTTTGAAAGCTCATCCATCAGGTTCTTCTTATTATGCAGCCTTCCGGCAGTATCACATATCAGTATGTCCTTATTGCGCTTCTTAAATGCAGATGCAGCATCAAAGACCACTGAAGCTGGGTCTGATCCTTCCTTCTGGGAGATCATGTCTATGCCTCCGCGATCCGCCCAGACCTGAAGCTGCTCTATGGCAGCTGCCCTGAAGGTGTCACCCGCACAGATAAGTATATCCTTTCCTTCGTTTTTGAGGTTTATGGCAAGCTTTCCTATGGATGTGGTCTTGCCGACTCCGTTTACTCCTATGACCAGCACAACCGACTTCTCATTTTCAAAGTCATAGGCGTGCTCATCCGGAGTCATCTGCTCCTCAATGGTCTCGATCAGAAGCTTCCTGCACTCGGCGGGGTCCTTGATATGCAGTTCATGGATCTTTTCCTTGAGCTCGGATAGGATCCTGTCACTTGTGGTTATGCCCATATCAGACATTACAAGCACTTCTTCAAGCTCATCAAAAAAATCATCGTCAACTTCAGAATAATCCCCGAATACACTGTCGAGGCTGTCAGCGATGCTGTCCCTGGTCTTTTTAAGACCTTCCTTGAGTCTTTCAAAAAATCCTGCCAAATCAGTACCTCCTAAAGGATATTGGTGAGTCAGCCTGATCCTCAGCTTAAAGAATCGCTTACGAGATCCACTGAAACCAGGGCCGTAATGCCCTTTTCCTGCATCGTAATGCCATAGAGCCGGTCACAGGACTCCATGGTTCCACGTCTGTGGGTAATGACTATAAACTGAGTCCTGTCAGTGAGTCTGGAAAGATAAGCCGCAAATCTGTCTATGTTGGAATCGTCAAGGGCTGCTTCTATCTCGTCCAGCAGACAAAAAGGCGAGGGCTTCATAGCCTGTATGGCAAATAGGAGGGCGATCGCCGTAAGTGCCTTTTCTCCTCCTGAAAGCTGCATCATGTTCTGAAGCTTTTTGCCGGGAGGCTGAGCTATGATGGCTATCCCTGCTGAAAGCTCATCTTCCTCCTCCGTAAGCTGAAGCTCAAGATCTCCGCTTCCGCCTCCGAAAAGTTCACGGAATACTCCGTCAAACCCCTTTCTGATCTCCGCAAATCTTTCAGCAAACTGGCGTTTCATGCCTTTATCGAGTTCATCTATCACCGAAAGGATGGATGCCTCTGAAGCAACAAGGTCATCATGCTGGGCCGTAAGGAATTCGAAGCGCTCAGAGACCTCCCTGTACTCTTCTATGGCATTTACGTTAACGTCTCCAAGCTCCCTGATCCTTCGTCTCAGTCCGGAAATGGCTTTTGAAAGCTCCTGCTCGTCTCCGAGGCCCTGATCTTCATAGGTTGCAGCATCGCTCAGGGTAAGCTCATATTCAGTCCAGATATATTCCGTCTTTTCATCAATATGCTGCTGCAGCTTTTCTCTTGAGCTTTCAAGCCTGATAAGCTCCTTTTCGAGTCTGAGAGTCTCTGAGGAAAGCTCATCCTTCCTGCTGAAAAATCCCTTCTGAGAGGCGGTGAGCTCCTCTTTGCGGCTGTTAAGCCTGAGGGCTTCGCTTTGCGCTTCCGTAATTTCTTTCTCAAGTTCTACCTTTCGAAGCCTGAGGATCTCAGTCTCATCCTCCTTTGCTTTTATCTCATCAAAGGAAAGGCGCTTGTTTTCATACATGCCATCTCTTTCAATGAGGGCACTCTTGATCTCTGAGATCAGCCGCTCCAGATTCTCCATAACGAATCCGGCCTTCTGGGAGATACCGGAGAGCTTGAGCCTGAATTCTGATATGATCTCAAGGCTCAGTCTGTTTTTCTCAAGGGATATATCGGAAAGCTGGGATTTGAGATCATCTATCTCCGAAGTGATCCTGGATGCCTCCTTCTCAGCATTTACCAGCTGTTCATTGAGTGCATCTATCTTTTCCAGTATGGATCTTGTCTGCTGCTTAAGCTCAGAAAGCTCTCTCTGCCGTCCGAGAAGGTTGGAATTATTCTTGAAC
>DVNQ01000070.1 GCA_018714245.1 Candidatus Avilachnospira avicola | reverse complement strand
GCCCTCAAGCCCTGCCTCACAGAGTTTCTCATAGAACTCCTCGCTGGTCTCAACGGGTACCAGGGGATCCTCATCTCCGTGAATGATGGCTATGGGACAGGTCTTTTGAATCACAGATTCCCATACATAAGCCAGATATATATGTATGCAGGTATAACTGCTGCCAGCGTAAAGGGTATGCCTATGCGGAAGAAATCGCTGTTCTTTACCTCAAAGCCTTCCTTCCTGAGGATACCTATGCCTGCGATATTTGCAGATGCACCGATCGGAGTCATATTGCCTCCGAGAGTAGCACCGCTCAGGAGCCCGAAATAAAGCACAGTGGGATCCACTCCCATGCCGAGAGCTATACTCTGTACCACCGGAAGCATGGTGGCAACATAAGGAATGTTATCGATAAATGCGGAAAACAGCACGCTAGCCCAGAGTATAAGTGAGTATATGGCAAAAAGATCATCTCCTGCAAGCTTTGTAAATATACCTGCAAGGGCATCTATAACTCCCTGCTCGGTTATCCCTCCGATTACCAGGAAAAGGCCGAACAAAAGTCCTATGGTAGTAAAGTCTATTTCCTTTATCGGCTTGATGATCCCGTCCAGGCTCTTCTTTCTAACACACTCGTAGATCCCGCCTATGACCATAAGGGTCACACATATGACTCCATTGCTGATGTCCGGAGTATCCGGAATAAAGGATGCGCAGATGAGAAGGACTATCATAAGCAGAAGCAGTACCGAGGGCACATAGTCCGTCACTACAGTCTTTTCAGCTTTGGGAAGCTTTGCATTTTCCTTTCTGAAAAGAACATAAAGTATCAGGGCTGAAACCACGGCTCCAAGCTCCACTGCAAAGAAGATGCTGGGCCGTCCCTTATAGGCAAAGAAATCAAGGAAATTCATGCCCGCATAGCCACCAAGCAGTATGGATGTGGTGTCTCCTACCAGGGTGGCCGCTCCCTGAAGATTTGAGGATACGGCTATGGCTATGATCATATTGACGGGCTTTACGCCTATGCGCTTTGCTATGGCAAGTGCCACCGGTGCAACCATCAGGACCGTAGCCACATTGTCAACGAAAGCAGATATAATTCCTGCAAAAAGTGAGAGGGCTATTGTCGCCCAGCACACGTTCGGCACATGGGCTATGATGGCATCAGCAAGCCTTGCCGGCATCCTGGACTCGATGAACATGGATACTATGCCCATGGTCCCTGCTATCATCAGCAGCACGTTGAAATCTATGCTTTCCAGTATGTTCTCCAGTGGAAGCATGCCGGATACTATGAAGCACAGCGCCGAAGCGAGGGCCACATAGGTCCTGTACTTTGGCAGGGCGAGCATCAGGATATAGGTTATGGCAAACAATATAACTGCGTAAATCATATCATTTCCTTTCTTAAATTAATTAAGTTTCAGGGAAATGATACCAGCTTGGGGATTAAAATTGTGTAAAAATACGGGAAACCTCCAGGATCCTGGGGAGCAGCAGATATCAGATTCGGTATCTGAAGGAATGGGGATAAGACAGATTTTCAAGACAATGTTTGAGAGCTACCTTCATTTAATCAAATTCTTTAAAGAAGATAGCTCTCATCTCGAGTGTGCCATTGGACTTTACCGATCCTTTCCTTTTAGTTCTGATGATCGTCTTCTTTCACCTTTCTCTTTGGTGATCGGGATATAACTCATTGAATTGAGTTTTATCTTTTAGAAGATCATCGGTTTCAATGGCTATTCAGTTGTATATGCTCTTAAGTCCTTCTTACCTTTACTTCGTTTACCTAAATAAAGCTGTACCCGTTTGTCTAGTTATCTTTTCAAATTCTTAAAACTCTTGTTTTCTTCCTTATGATGTCTGATAACTGAATCTTGTGTCGGTAACTTTGAAGTTTGATAAGTTCTTCTTAAGTTGTCTTTATAATACCATCGTCAAGGCTTTTCTACAATTGGCAATTGTACTGAAAAAAGTACAATTTTATTAGTGAAAATGCCAAGACGTTTTCTGCAACATTCACATAGTTAAACCAGGACAGATAAAGTATAATAAAAGTATATAAAACTATTATATCCGAGGTGATCAGCATGAACGATATGACAGCTCTTAAAAAGTCTCTTCTTGAGCGTTTTCTGAGATACGTGACCATTGAGACCGAATCCCTGGAGGGGGCAGGCTGCATACCCAGCACCGAAAAGCAGTGGGATCTGGCGCAGGTGATCCGGGATGAGATGACAGAGCTCAGGCTTTCTGACGTAAGGCTTTCAGATAACTGCTATGTCTATGGAAGGATCCCGGCAAATGCCGATGTCCCGGTGCCCTCTCTCGGCCTTATAGCCCATATGGATACGGTCTCCTCCCTTCCCGGCAAGTGCCGTCCCCGTATCATAGAAAACTATGACGGATCAGATATACCTCTCAATCCGGAAGGCAAGATCGTTACCCGTGTCTCAGACTTTCCCGACATACGTGACTTTCAGGGAAAGACTCTCATAGTCACGGACGGAACAACGGTCCTTGGAGCCGATGACAAGGCAGGTATTGCCGAGATCATGACCATGGCCCAGTATCTTATGGAGCACCCTGAGATAAAGCACGGAGACATATGCATAGGCTTCACTCCCGATGAGGAGACCGGGCACGGAGCAGATATGTTCGATGTGAAGGGCTTTGGTGCGGCTCTGGCGTTTACTGTGGACGGAGCCGATGTGGGCGAGCTGGAATATGAAAATTTCAATGCGGCAGAGGCCTGCATCCGAGTAAAGGGTTTTTGCGTACATACCGGATCCGCAAAGGGAAAACTCAAAAATGCCGCTTCCATAGCCATGGAGCTTCGCCTGCTGCTTCCGGAAGCAGAGACGCCTGAGCATACCGAAGGCTATGAAGGCTTCTATCACATCACTTCCGTAAAAGGGGATGTGGAGTCTGCAGAGCTCCATCTCATCATCAGGGACCATGACAGGAAGCATTTTGAGGAAAGGAAGGCCTTCCTTGAAAATGCCGTCTCCTTCCTTAACGGAAAATACGGCGAAAGCACCCTGAATCTCGAGATCCGCGACCAGTATTACAATATGAAGGAAATGATAGAGCCACATATGGAGCTCATAGACCTTACCCTCTCCTGCATGCAGGAACTTGACATCACTCCCAGGATATCCCCTATAAGGGGCGGCACGGACGGCGCAAGGCTTTCATTCATGGGGATTCCCTGTCCCAACCTTGGCACAGGAAGCCGGTACCACCACGGAAGATACGAGACTGCCTGCCTTGAGGATATGACACTATCAGTATTGCTTTTGATTAATATTTGTCAAAAGATTTTCAATTTTTCAAAATAATGCTTTGATTTTCAGTGGCCAGCGTATATAATAAACCTGTTTGATATTTTTTTAACGTTTTTCAAAATCTATTGAAAGGGTAGAGAGTGTGAAAAATGAAGCAAAATCTTTTTAAGGTAGATGGCAGATTCTACTATGGATGGGTCATGCTGTTCTGCGGATTCATGTCCATGTTCATCTGCTATGTTATCAAGGTCAACTGTACCTCCCTGTTCTACACGCCCGTATGTGAAGAATTCGGAGTGTCCCGTACAGCATTTACCCAGGTAAATACTGCCATGACCGCCACCATGATGATAGGCTCCCTCTTCATAGGAAAGATCTATAAGAAGTTTCCCATGAAGTTCGTGCTTACCGGATGCGTGGCAGTGGCAGCCCTCTGCTATGTGCTAATGTCATTTTCAACACAGATATGGCAGCTTTGGATACTCGGAGCCATTCAGGGCTTTGCCTGGTCAGGAGCAACCAACCTTCCCGTTACCATCATGGTCAGCAACTGGTTCGGTCCCAAGATCAAGGGTACTGCCATGTCCATAGGAATGCTCGGAAGCGGTGCAGGCGCCCTCGTCTGGGTAAAGTTCATAAATTCCATCATATCAAACAGCGGATGGAGGGCCGGATATCTTGCCATGGCAGGATGCCTTGCCATCATGATCCCCATAGCTCTGATACTTGTAGTAAGCATGCCTACCGATAAGGGCTTTGAGACCCGTATAGGTGATCCTTCACCCGAGGAGCTTAAGGCAGCACATACGGTATCCGCCCAGAAGGCTGGCATTACCGGCCAGCAGGCATTAAAGACTGCAAGATGGTGGCTGCAGTGGCTTGCAGGCATGACCACCATGATCGGCGCAGCAGCATTTTCAGCTCAGTTCGTCGACTACTATACCGGCGTTACCGGTTCCAGCGATCAGGCTACTACTCTTTATTCAGCCGCTCTTGGAACCCTCATACTCGGAAAGTTCCTCCTTGGAGTATTTTCAGATATGCTTCACGTAAAGAGGACTTCCGTTATCGCTCCCCTCTTCTATGCCGGAGTATTTGTATGCATGGCTTTGTCATCACAGAACATGATGTTTGCGACAGCCCTCATACCGCTCTACATGATCGGCGGAGCAGTTCCTTCAGTTATCCCCTTCCTTGTTACTTCCTATAATTTCGGCGACAAGGAATACGGAGTCATGAGCGGATGGATGAATATCGCAGGTAACGTAGGCCAGATCGTAGGCCCCACCATCGCCGCCATCATATTTGATGTGACCGGTACTTACAATCTTGCATGGATCATCTTTGCCGTACTTATGGTATTAGTTGCATTCCTCTATCTCGCATCCAGCCTTGCAAGCAAGAAGCAGATCGAGGCCATGGGATATACACCAGTAAAGTAAAAATGGCACATGTCCGGAGGCTCTCTGCAGAGCCTCCCGCCATAAGACAAAACTGACCTTAACATTATGGAGGAAAAATCATGAAAAACTATTTTGATGTAAGCGGAAAGGTAGCATTTGTAACAGGCGCATCTTCAGGACTTGGCAGACAGTTTGCACTCTGCCTCGCTGAGCAGGGCTGCAACGTGGCCATAGCCGCACGCCGTGTGGAAAAACTCGAAGAGGTCAAGAAGGAAGCTGAAGCCTACGGAGTAAAATGCCTCGTAGTTCCCTGTGACGTAACCGATACAGAGCAGATAAAGAAGGCCGTAGAGGATACCGTCAAGGAGTTCGGACGCATAGATATACTTATCAATAACGCCGCAGCCGGCTTTGCTACTCCCGCAGTAGAGACTACCGATGAGGTATGGGAGAGAGTCATCAATACAAATGTAAACGGTGTATTCTATGTGGCCCGCGAGGTAGGAAAGGTCATGCTGAAGCAGCACTATGGAAAGATCATCAACATAGGCTCCTTCCACTGCATAGTAACGATGAACGGAGTGCCCAGGTCAGGCTACTCTACCGCAAAGGGAGCCATCAATATGATGACCAAGGCCCTGGCAGCAGAATGGGCAAAGGAAGGGATCACCGTCAACACCCTCGGCCCCGGCTACTTCAAGTCAGAGATGGCCGATAAGGTAACTGATGAAAAGTATGACAGAGGCATAAGGGAAGGCTGCCCCATGGGACGCCGCGGCAATCCTGGAGAGCTCAATGGAGCCATGCTCTATCTCGCTTCCGATGCATCCAGCTATGTGACCGGCCAGCTCCTCCTTGTAGACGGCGGCTGGACCATAGTCTAAAAAGAAAGGCACCTAGGCTATATGATAAGCCCGGGCATAACAGGACTCATCATACTTGCCCTCATGGTGGTACTATTCATCTGGCAGCCCATCCCCGCTCCGGCGACGGGCTGCCTTGGCTGTGTGCTGATGGTCCTGCTTGGAGTGTCCAGCTTTGAAGATACATTTTCAGGCTTTTCAAGCAGCATAGTACTGCTTATGGCAAGCGCAATGGTCGTAGGCATAGCCATGTTCAAAACCGGGGCTGCCCAGATCATCGGCCGTATGGTCATAAGGCTGTCTCACGGCAATGAAATGTTCTTTCTGATGGCCAGCTGCATAGTTGCAGGCCTTCTGTCCATGTTCCTGGCAAATACCGCCATACTGGCAGCATTCATATCCATCGTGGACAGCGTATGCCGTACCTCTCCGAAGATCAAGCAGCGCAATATCGTGCTGCCTCTCGCCTGCTCAGTCATGTTCGGAGGAGCCAGCACTCTCATAGGCTGCACTCCGCAGCTCACGGCAAACGGCCTCATGAGCGAGATGGTAGGCATAGAGATGGGCATGTGGGATCTTACAGGACCGGGGCTTTTCCTTTTTGCACTGTTCCTCCTGTATCTCTTCTTCTTTGGATACCGTCATGGAAAGACCATCTGGAGCGGAAGAAAATCAGTAGAGATGGTGGCTGACGAGGAAAAGATCCGTTCAGTGATCGAGGCAGAATACGACAGGCGAAAGGTCAGGCTCATGCTCTTCATAACGGGAGCCATGATAATCTCATATATGACTTCCATCATACCAGTGGCGCTTACCGCACTTATAGCTGCTCTGCTCTGTGTGCTGCTTGGGCTCTGTACGGTAGAGGACATAGAAAAGGAGCTTGACTGGAAGACCATAGTCTTCCTTGCATCCTGTCTCGGGCTTGCAAATGCGCTCACTGTATCAGGCTCCGGAGAGATCATAGGAGATGCTGTGGCATCGATGCTGGGTGACATAAGGTCTCCCTTCATCATATTTTCCGTGCTGGTGCTGCTGACTCTGTTCATAAGCCAGTTCATCACCAATTCCACTGCCATCATAATCACGCTGCCGGTAGCCCTTTCCCTGTGCACGCTTTATGGCTTCAATCATATGGCTTTCTGCATAGGCATAACCCTGGGCGCAAGCATAGCCTGCTGCACCCCGCTTGCAGCGGCACAGATCACCATGACTCAGGTAGCAGGATATGATTTTGCAGACTATCTGAAATACTGTCTGCCCCTTACTCTTCTCTGCTACATAGGCATACTATTTATAGTTCCTCTGTTCTTCCCTCTTTCAGGCTGAAGAACTCAGGCAGCTCTCATAAAAAAAGGCTTATCAGGGCCCGATGTCAATCTTTCATTGATATCCGGGCCCTATTCATATATAATCAAATCAATACGTTTATGAAGGGAGATGTACAGACATGGCTCATGCAGATGAGGTCTTCAAGGCCATGTGCCGGGATATCCTAGATAACGGCACTGATACAAAGGGAGAAAAGGTCAGGCCCCATTGGCCGGACGGCACTCCTGCCTATACCATAAAGAAATTCGGAGTCGTAAACCGCTATGATCTCCGCAAGGAGTTCCCCATACTCACGCTCCGCAGCACATCCCTCAAGCTCTGCACCGATGAGCTTTTATGGATCTGGCAGAAAAAATCCAACAACATCCATGATCTGGGCAGCCATATCTGGGATGAATGGGCTGATCCTGACGGCAGCATAGGCAAGGCCTACGGCTACCAGATGCAGGTCAAGCACAAATACAAGGAAGGCATGTTCGACATGGTGGACCGGGTACTCTTTGACCTTAAGAACAATCCCTACAGCCGCCGCATCATGACAAATATATATACATTTTCTGATCTTTCTGAGATGAACCTCTATCCCTGTGCCTATAGCATGACCTTCAATGTCACAAAGGACAGGGAGTCGGGAAAGCTTGTGCTCAATGCCATCCTTAACCAGCGTTCCAACGACGTGCTCACCGCAAATAACTGGAACGTGGTACAGTATGCTGTCCTTGTACATATGATAGCCCAGGTATCAGGCATGGTGGCAGGGGAGCTCGTGCATGTCATCGCCGATGCCCATATCTATGACCGCCATATCCCCATGATCGAGGAGATGCTGAACCGGGAGCCCTATCCTGCACCCACCTTCTGGATCAATCCGGATATAAAGAACTTTTACGATTTCACGGTAGACGACGTAAAGCTCGAAAACTACCAGCACCACGAACAGATAAGGAACATACCGGTGGCCATCTGAGCCCCGGTATTATTTATGGCCATGAATCAGATAGTAAATGTAAATGCTTCCTTCGGTATAGGAAAAGACGGAGATTTGCTCTGTCACATACCGGAGGATATGAGATTTTTCAGGGAAATGACCGCAGGGAAGACTGTGGTCATGGGCAGAAAGACCCTTCTTTCCATGCCCGGAGGAAGGCCCCTTAAGGGCAGAAGGAACATCGTGCTTTCAAGGTCAAAGGATAAGTACGCATCAGAATCATTTTCAGAGGATGCGGAAGGCACTTCCCTATGCTATGTATCCGGCATAGAGGAGCTCCTTTCCATGCTTCCTTCCGATACCTCGGATGTATTTGTCATAGGGGGAGAGGCGATATATCGTCTTCTGCTGCCCTGCTGTGATATCTGCTATGTCACAAAGAACGACTGCGGCCTCGAGGCCGATACCTTCTATCCGGATCTTGATAAGGATCCTGACTTTGAGATCGTATCTGAAAGCGAAAGGAAACTGCATAACGGTATAAGCTACCGTTTCTGCACATACAAGAGGAAGGAGGCAACAGCATGAATCCTGCGGGCAAAAAGCCTCACAGGGCCTTTGTGGTCCTGATCGCTCTCATGATGATCCAGGCTGGAGTCATGGGCGTCCTCTATAACTGCTGCGGCATAGTATTTACCGCCATCATCGATGACCTGGGATTCGGGGCAGGGGATCTTTCCGTCTACTACATGATCAGATCCTTTGCCACGGCCATATTTGTAGGCCTCACCACAAAGCTCTATTTCGGCAGGCATACCCGGCTCGTTATGGGCCTGCTCGGAGTGCTCTATGTAGGAGCCTTTGCCTCCATGTCCCTCTTTTCAGAGCTCTGGCAGTGGTACATCGCCGCAGCCATAGGCGGCATAGGCATGAGCTGCACACTGGTGGTCATTCCCGCTACCTTAAATAACTGGTTCAAGATCAAAAACGGGCTCATGATAGGCCTTACCATGTCCTCCTCAGGAGTCATGGGAGCCGTATTCAGTCCCCTCTGCTCGGCTCTCATAGAGAGCTTCGGCTGGCGCAGCACCGTGCTTATCATGGCGGGCATAGGAGTAGTGCTCATCATCCTGCCCTGCATCTTTATAGCCTCCACTCCCGAAAGCTGCGGCTTAAGGCCCTACGGAGAGGACAGTTCCGCTTCAAATGAAGCCTGCAGCGCCACCGGATCCTCTGCAGATGAGGCCTCATCGCAGACATCCATGGCAGCATCACCTCTTATCTATGTGCTGTCCCTCGTGGCTCTTGTAGGGACCTCTTCCCTTATCCAGTTCAATGCCCAGCTTCCGGTATACGCCCAGTCCATAGGCTACACCCTCTCTGCAGGAGCCATGCTCACAAGCTGCTCCATGGTAGGAAACCTTATAGGCAAGCTGGGCTTGGGTGCCCTTTCGGACAGGATAGGCATATATAAGGCGGGAGCCCTGTTTCTCCTGGCCGTAGGAGCCGGCATGCTTGGGCTTCTGTTCGGGCAGGGAAGCCTTATGATACTCTATGTATCCTCACTTCTTTACGGTATCGTCTACTGTGCAAATACCACCATGCCTTCGCTCCTCTATCTCGACATATACGGAAAGCAGGGCTCCCAGGGACGGGTCAGCAGCATGCAGGCCATCTACAATGCCATAGCTGCCGTTCTCAGCGCAGGATTTCCCTACATCTATGACTGGACCGGCACATTTAACGGAGTCATAGCCTTCGGAGCCATCATAAGCTTCATGGCAGTTGCCATACTGATGTGGCTCAGATCCAGACGGGCTTAGGGATAACAATTAACAGTATAACCAAGTCAAAACGGCATCAGCCTCCCCGGGCAGAAAGCTTGTTAAGCAGCGCTTCCTGTAGGGTCTGGGAGAAGTTGATGCCCATGGCCATCGATTCCTCATTCAGCCATTCGGGGATGCTGAGAGTCTTTTTGACAGCTTTCGAATTATGAAGCCGGTTGTATAGCTGCATATCAAAGGAAATGACGATCAGATACTCTCCTCCCCTGACATCAAGGCTGGAAAAAGGGGTAGGCTCAGGCAGTTCTGCACGTTCACTTAGTCTGTCCTCAATAGCAAGCCCCAATGCATCCTCAGCCATCCTATAGGCTTCAGCCATATCATCTCCCTGAGTCATACACTCAGGAAAATCAGGGAAGGTTATCCAAAAACCTCCCTCTTCCGCACTGTGAAATACCGCAGGATAAAATAATCTGTCATTTGAAGTCATGGTATGCTCCTCATAAAGATAGTCCAGCCTGTTTTAGTATTGCATGTTCAAGCCCCTTTTTCAGGGTTTTTGAATGAAATGGAACTATCACTTGTCTTCCACTAATATAATTTCTCAGTTTTACATGAGAACCCGTCTGATTAATAATGATAAAGCCATTCTCCCTTAATAACTTGATCATTTCTCTCGATGTCATAGGCATATTAATACCTCAATATTAATACGTATTATTACGTATGTCAATTTAAATGTTTCTTTTGGGAAAAAAAGATTGATATACCAGATATGTATATTCCTTGAAATAAATCATCCTATAGAATTAGGATTTCAGATATGCTTATATAATAGCATGACAGCTTTCATTTGTTAAGAATGGAAAACTGCACAAAATACCGGTGGTGAATTTGAACCTTGATCAAGTCAAAGTGATCTATCCAACTTACTTATAAAAATAGAAAAATGGAGTGCTGCAAAATCATCAAATCGATGATGGAGCAGCACTCCTTCTTCTAAATTATTGATCTTTATTTTTTCGGTTCGGGACTCATCAGCTCTTCATGGCTTCAAGGGTCTTTTTTAATCCCTCAAGCAGGAGCTCCTTCTTTCCTTCAGGTATACATCCTATAAGTTCATAAAGATCCTTGTATTTTTCCTTCAGGCTGTACTCCGGAAGTATCTCTTCGATACCGACTCCGAGAGCCCTTGACAATCCAAGAAGAGTATAGACACCTACCATTGACTCTTCATTTTCAAGTCTCGATATGACTCCCGATGTCAGATCCAGCTTTTCTGCAAGCTCTGCCTGAGTCATGCCCTTTGCAAGCCTGAGCTTTTTAATCCTTCGCCCTATATGGAGTTCAGTGTCCTTTGCTCTCATATCACTGTATCCAGGCGCCGTCCTCGCCTACCTTGTACCCGTCAGGCGTTACCTCATTCTGGTACATAGATCCGTAAGGCCTTACCGTATTTCCGTTGAATCTCCATACGCTGGTGCTGTGATCAAGGGTCCAGGTCTCTCCGAATGGTGTCGGATTGAAGTAGTACCACTTTCCTCCGATATTCTGCCACCCCGTCTTCATAGCTCCGCTCTGGGGATCAAGATAGTACCATCTGTTATCGTGACTGTCATAGTGCCATCCCGTCATCATCGTTCCAAGCATCCCGTCCGACTCGCTGTGCATGTAGTACCAGTCTCCGCTCCTTGTGTCAAGGTACCATCCGTATCTCATAAGTCCGTCATGGTCGAAGTAGAACCATCCGCTCCTCGGCTGGTCTCCTACTGCATACGGGTTCTCTATGTGGGCCCACTGGTTATCAAGCATCACTCCGCTTGAGAGGTAGAACCTCCATCTGTGCCACTCAGGGAAGTCCACTGCCGTTGCTCCTGCGGGCACCGGCTCATCGATGGGTATGTTCATGTCTACGTTATCCATGTGTACCCAGTTTCCGTGGAGGCCTGCGGTATAGTAGTAGCCCTTTGAGTTTCCGGACTGCTGCACGCTTACGGGGCCTGAAGGAGTTGCATCTCCTGAGCCTGTAGGGGTGCTTGAGGTTCCTCCGCCGGTGCTGGGGGTGTCTGTGCCGGGCTCGTCTGTTGTTCCATCGAAGTTTCCGGCATCATTCCATACAAGGGCAAACGGTGAGAATCCTGCCTTATCCGTATGGAACTTGAGGCCATACTCTGTCTTTTCAGGAATGATGATCTCTACATCAGCACCTGCGATGGCATCTATCGCACTCTGGTTTTCAAGGTTGTATTCTCTGTGAAGGTCCTTATAATGAACGAATTTGAATTCGTAGTCATTATAATTGTCCTTTACCTGATCAGGATAAGGCCAGTAAATATCCGAGCCTCCCTCTGCAGCTACCCATGCATTTCCGTTGTTGCCGTCCACAAGATCAAGGTACATGATCTCATAATTGTATCCGGCTGCATCGGCTTCTTCCGCACTCATTCCGAGTCCAAGCTCCTGGTTGGCCTTTTCCTTAAGTGATCCCAGTCTGTCTGCAGTATCCGTTGCCGTCTGTGGAAGTATGTTGTCCACAAGAAGATGTACTTCGGACGTATCCATGACGGGTCTATCCGCATTGTTGTTTACAGTGTAATTATCACTTTCCACCACTGCAAATGCCTTATCTTTGTCGATCTCCAGAGATGCGGCTACCTCAGCCTCTGAATTGAGTACTGGCCTATGGATATCGTTGTTTGCAGCGCTCTGCACATCAGATACAGGACGGACTTTGAGTTTGTCATCCGCAAACTCTACCTTGGCGGTCCTGTTTTCAGCTTCGATCATTACGGCATCTGCCTGTCTCGCCAGCATGGGACGGCCATTAAGGATGGTAAATCCGTCACCGGTAGTAGTCGCTGCATCCGTATCATCCGCAAGGAGGCTTATGCCCGCATTATACGTAGTGATCCCATCATCCTCAAGCTTTACCTGATCCGTCAGGGCCACTGCGATCGTATACTCTCCGGCCTGCTGTGTAGCATCCTGATCCATGTCATCCTGTACGGCTGCATCATTTTCAAGGATGTATACACCGGTCGAATCCTCATATACGTATACTGCCCTGAAAAGAGAATCAATGTCCGTAGTCTCCTGTGCTACTCCGTTGATGTATATCTTCTTGATATTGGTTACATCCACAGGCCTGTCTACGGTCTCTCCGCTGCTGGTAGTGCCGCTGAGGTTCAGGTCAAGGTTGGGGAATCCATCCTCCTCATGAACGTTTGATCCACCTACATAGATGGTGGTCTCATAAGGAGCTATCGTAGCTGCAGGTTTCTGATATTTATCCGCAACCTCATCGCCGTCAATGTCATCAAGGTAGGTAGCAAGGTATGCTATAATGCTTCCCTTAAGATTCTGATCTATGCTTCCTCCTTCAGGATATGCAGAGCTTCCATCTTCTCCGACCCAGGCATCAAATACCTTCTTCTGGGAAGGATCATCTTCATCATCTTCGGGTAGAACAACCTTGACTCCGGGAGCCTCAGGGTAGATTGCCGCCTCCGTCACATCATAGTATACGTTTCCGTCAACTACCTTTACTGTTGCCGATTCAACTATTGCAGGATCGAAGATTGCTCCGGCCTGTCCGGCAAGGTCAAACTTTACAAGGATCTGCTGGGAATCAGGCTTTCCGTCTCCGTTTTCGTCCTTTTCGTCATCAGCAAGTACGCATGTGAAGGTGATTTTAGTTTCCTTACCCTTGTCATCCTGGTCAAGGAGTAAAGGAAGAGTGGGATTCCAAGCCACACCATCTGCCTTATATCCATCATCAGCGATAACTGCAGGTGCATCTTCTTCTTTAACGGTGGCTGTGCCACTTAAACTGTAGTTTCCGTTTGCATCCCTAAGCCCGTATGACCTCTTAAGCTCAGTCTTCTTTTCCTGAGTATCAGGATCGGTATAGTAGCCATTTTCGATGACAAACTTTACGCTGACTTCATACTCGTCGGGTACATTATCCTGATCGTCATCCGGTCCAAACGTTGCTACATAAACTGCATTTTTTACAGGATTATTTTTGTCAAACGGAGTTCCCGTACTTTCTTCAAACCATCCAACAAATGCATATTTATCATTTTTGTTATCATCTACATCCGGTGCAGCGATATCTTTATCATCGGAAATATAAATAACTTTTGTTAATATAGGGCTTTGATTCTCTTCGTCATATCCGAGATTTGCTTTGTCAGCATCACCATCCAAAATTTTGAAGGTAACCTTATCAAGCGGTATAAAGCTATATACAAAACTATTGGCTGATCCGGAATTGACTGTAATATAGGTTCCATCCGAATTAACTATTGATGGAGTCCACTCTTCGACATCTTTAGCTTTATAGCCCTCAAAAGGATCTCCAATATCTGGAATGTCTTCATCTGTCAGCTGATGAGATCCCCCTTTTGACCATATTCCCTGATCATCTACAAGCGTTACCCATTTTGTTACTTCGGTTGTCCTTCCCTCTGTCGCTACTTGGCCATACTCCGTTTTAGCAATTAAAGAACCATTGTTTGAAGTAAAAGTAAGTTCCAGCTGGTACTCATCCGGCACCAAATCACCTGATATATCAGAACCAAGCTGAGCATAATATGTAGTATCTTCTTCCGGAACAATTCTGATAGCAGGGTCCCAATAAAGAACATATCCGTCCTTCTTATCATTATCGATTATTGCAGGAGCGGTTAATGCTTCTCCAGTAGTAAGATCTGGCATAATTAATTCT
>DVNQ01000069.1 GCA_018714245.1 Candidatus Avilachnospira avicola | reverse complement strand
TGCCTCTCAGAGGTGCAGAGAGAACAGCTCTTTGAGTATTACTCAATGGTGGTGGAGAAAAACAAGGTCATGAACCTGACAGGCATTACCGATGAACGGGAGTTTGTCATAAAGCATATAATCGACAGCCTGTCTCTGGTAAAGGCAGGACAGCCGGTAACGGAGCTCCTTACTTCAGGATCCAGGCTCATCGATATCGGTACCGGAGCAGGCATGCCCGGCGTCATACTGAAGATAGCATTTCCAAGCCTTTCGGTTGTGCTCTTTGATTCTCTTAAGAAGAGACTTAACTTTCTTGATGAGGTCATAGAGGCTCTTTCACTTAATGATATCCAGACCCTCCATGGAAGGGCAGAGGATATGGGACAGGATAATGATTACAGGGAAAGCTTTGACATAGCTGTAAGCCGCGCTGTAGCCAGGATGAATGTGCTGTCTGAGTACAGCCTTCCCTTTGTAAAGCCTGGTGGTGCCTTTATCCCCTATAAGTCCGGAGATATAGCTGAGGAGCTTAAGGAGGCAAAAAATGCCATAGCCATGCTGGGCGGCCATCTTGAACAGGACGTCAGGTTCAGGCTCCCTGATTCTGACATGGAAAGAAGCCTTATTATAATAAGGAAGATAAAGCCCACACCGTCGGCCTATCCCAGAAAAGCAGGCGTGCCTTCAAAGAAGCCGATAATGTGACAAGGGCAGAAGGGCCTTCGTTTTTGACATAGTGTAATAGTACAATATCAATTACATTATTTATATAAATGTTTCACGTGAAACATCGAAAATCATTAACATTTTGTTGATACATATGTTGAAAATCGCATTTTTACAGCTGGAAAGCTGTGGAAAACTCAGTGAAAATACAGATAAAGGCATTGAGGCCTGCAAAAAGGCGGCTGCCATGGGTGCGGATATAGCCCTGTTTCCGGAAATGTGGAACACCGGCTATACCATACCCCAGGACAGGGACAGCCTTTCCAGACTTGCCATTCCGCTTTGCAGCAGCTATATAAACAACTTCAGGGAGACGGCCAGGGAGCTTGATATGGCCATTGCCGTTACCTTTCTTGAAGAAAAGGATGGTGCTTTCAGAAATACCGTAAGCCTGATCGACAGGCATGGGGAGATCAGGATAAACTATGCGAAGGTCCATACCTGTGATTTTGGAGAGGAAAGAGTCCTTAAGCATGGAGACGGATTTCCGGTAACAAGCCTTGATACCAGGATGGGGTCTGTAAATACTGGCTGCATGATATGCTATGACAGGGAACAGCCTGAAAGCGCAAGGATCCTCATGCTTTCAGGAGCTGAGCTTATACTGGTTCCCAACGCCTGTCCGATGGAGATAAACAGGCTTTCATCGCTTAGAGCCAGGGCCTATGAAAACATGGTGGCCATAGCCACCTGCAATTATCCCGATACCCATCCTGACTGCAACGGACATTCGACTCTTTTTGATGGAGTGGCCTTCCTCCCTGACATAAGCCCGTCCAGGGATATGTGCATTTTTGAAGCGGGAGGAACGGAAGGGATATACATAGCCGAGCTTGATATGGAGATGCTCAGAAGCTACAGAGAGCAGGAGGTACAGGGCAATGCCTACAGGAGGCCGGAGCTTTATAGGAAACTTCTGGACAGGGAAGTGAATTATCCGTTTATCAGATCGGATAAAAACCTTTAAATGTTTCACGTGAAACATTGGTCTTAAAAAACTTAAGAGTTTCACAGTACAAATTTTAGGAAAACTAAAGTTTAGAGTATGGATATATGGAACTGATATTCCAGGAGATAACAGAAGATAAAAAGGCATATCTGGGGCTTCTGCTTCTTGCTGATGAGCAGGAGGACATGATAGACCGCTACCTTAACCGGGGAAGGATGTTTGCAGCCTATGAAAAGGGGCATGCGGATAAGCCGGAAGAGGCGGTGGCAGTCTGTGTCGTAACTGAAGAAGATCCCTCCGCGATAGAGATTAAAAATCTTGCTGTCAGAGAAGATATGCAGGGAAGGGGCATAGGCAGGTGCATGCTGGAAAGTGCCTGCAGCATATGCGGAAAGGGCCGGAGCATAGTCCTTGTGGGCACCGGAGAGAGTCCTGAGACCGTGGGCTTTTACGAAAAATGCGGTTTCACCTACAGCCACAGGATAAAGGATTTCTTTACCGACAACTATGACCATCCAATATATGAGGGAGGAGTACTCCTTAGAGATATGGTTTATTTAAGAAAAAACCTTGAAAATGAAAAGGGTCTGAAAGATGAAGACTGAAAACAGAGATACCATAGCAGCCATAGCCACAGGGCTTACGGAGTCAGGGATAGGCATCATAAGGATATCAGGTCCGCAAAGCTACGATATCATCAACAGATTATTTGTTACCGGATCAGGCAAAAAGGCAGATCTCAGTGAGAGCCATCGGATACATCATGGTTATATAAATGTTTCACGTGAAACACTGGATGAGGTACTGATGCTCAATATGAAGGGGCCCAGGAGCTATACCGGTGAGGATACCATAGAGATAGACTGCCATGGCGGCGTCCTTATGGTGAAAAGGATACTTGAGGCAGTACTCAGTGCCGGAGCCAGACCTGCGGATCCAGGAGAATTTACAAAGAGAGCCTTTCTTAACGGCAAGCTGGATCTCAGTCAGGCAGAGGCAGTGGCGGATATCATCAGCGCTAAAAATGACAAGGCTATAAGGGCATCCGTTTCTCAGCTTCGGGGACGTATCTCGGAAAAGATCAAAAAGCTGAGGGAGATGATCCTTGAGGATACGGCCTATATAGAGGCTGCATTGGATGATCCTGAGCATATCGAGCTTGAAGGCTTTTCAGAAAAGCTCTCAAAGGATGCTACGGAGGCAGAGAGGGAGTTGGAGAGGCTTATAAGGTCGGCTGATAACGGAAGGCTTATAAAGGAAGGCATAAATACGGTCATCCTTGGAAAGCCGAATGCCGGAAAATCCTCCCTGTTAAATGCCCTCCTTCGTGAAGACCGGGCCATAGTAACCGACATAGCGGGCACCACCAGGGACACACTAAGGGAAAGCATCAATCTTAATGGTCTGACTCTCAACATCATGGATACTGCCGGAATCAGGCAGACAGAGGATGTGGTTGAGAGGATAGGCGTTGAGCGTGCCCTGAAGGCAGCAGAGGATGCAGACCTTATTATATATGTGGTGGATGGGTCTGTCCCGCTGGATGATTCAGACAGACAGATCATGGATTATATCAACGGTTCGGATAAAAAGACCCTGGTCATAGTCAATAAAAATGACCTGGAGAGATCATTTTCAGAAGAGGATCTGAGATCTGAGCTTAGAGGATCTGCGGATCTGCTTTCGGTTTCCGCCATGAAAAATGAAGGCATAGAAGAACTGGAGCAGAAGATAGAGGAGCTCTTTCTGGCGGGAGAGATAGACCTGAATGAGGAACTGTTCATAAGCTCAGAGAGACAGAAGCAGGAACTTATTAATGCAAAGGGGTCCCTTATGGAGGTGCTTAATTCCATTGAAGCCGGACTTTCCGAGGATTTTTACACCATAGATCTGATGGATGCCTATACTTCTCTGGGCCATATCCTTGGAGAGAGCGTGGATGAAGATCTGGTAAATGAGATCTTCGGCAAATTCTGTATGGGTAAATAATTAAGAGGGAACGGACGGACAGGCTATGGAGACAAGTACAAACGACAGCAGGGCCCTGCTTAAGCTGATAATATCTATGCTTATATTTGGGACAGTGGGTATATTCAGAAGATACATACCCCTTTCTTCAGGTATGCTGGCCTTTTCCAGGGGAGTACTTGGAGGATGCTTTCTGCTTCTGATCATGATACTAAGATCTGGAACGGGCATCAGGAAGATCCTTGCCCTTGCCGGCAGCAGGCTGCCTCTGCTTATAGTTTCAGGAGCCCTTATAGGGATCAACTGGATGCTGCTTTTTGAGGCATATAACTATACCACTGTGGCAGTGGCGACGCTTTGCTACTATATGGAGCCCACGATAGTAATAGTGGCATCCGCATTTCTTTTCAGGGAAAGGCTTGATGCGAAAAAGCTGATATGCGTGGCCGCTTCGATAGTCGGTATGATATTTGTATCTGGAGTTCTTGGAGGCGTAAGCGCAGCTTCCGGAAATATGAAGGGCATAGTACTTGGACTTTCCGCCGCGGTCTTTTATTCGTCAGTGGTCATAATCAATAAACTCATCGGCAGTATGGACGTCTATGTAAAGACTACGGTGCAGCTTTTTTCGGCTTCCCTCATACTCCTTCCCTATCTTATGATAAACAAGGATTGGGGAGCTGCAGGCAGCATGGGCATCATAGCGATAGTTATGGTG
>DVNQ01000068.1 GCA_018714245.1 Candidatus Avilachnospira avicola | reverse complement strand
GCTATGTCAAACGGTACAACGAGGATCATGACATAAATGACATGAAGCGGGCGGAGCTTGAGCGCCTGGCCATGGGCTGCACTGAGGTAAGAAGGACCACAGGACAGCATCCGGGAGGGATAATAGTCCTTCCACATGGGGAGGAGATCAATTCCTTTACTCCCATCCAGCATCCTGCAAATGACGAGAAGAGCCCGATCACGACCCATTTTGACTATCACAGCATCGACCATAACCTCCTTAAGCTTGATATACTCGGGAAGGATGATCCCTCAATGCTGAGGATGCTCAAGGACATGACAGGCCTTGATCCCATGGATATCCCCATCGGTGCCCCCGAGGTCATGGCCCTTTTCCAGGATACTTCCTCGCTTGGCATAACTCCGGAGGACATCGGAGGGACAAAGCTTGGGACCCTGGCGATCCCGGAGTTCAATACTGATTTCGCAATCAACATGCTTCTGGAGGCTAAGCCCAAGTATGTTTCGGACCTTGTCAGGATAGCCGGACTTGCCCATGGTACCGACGTCTGGATAGGAAATGCCAGGGATCTGATACAAAACGGTACCTGTACCATCCAGACTGCGATCTGCAACAGAGACGATATCATGAATACCCTTATAGCAGACGGACTGGAGCCTGGTATGGCCTTTTCCATAATGGAGGCAGTGAGAAAGGGCAAGTTCCCGAAGAATCCCAAGCATGATGAATGGTGTGCCGAGATGAGGGAGCATGAGGTACCCGAATGGTATATAGAATCCTGTGAAAAGATAAAGTACATGTTCCCCAAGGCCCACGCTGCGGCCTATGTGGTCATGTCAATAAGGATGGGCTACTATAAGGTGCATTTCCCGAAGGAGTTCTATACTGCATATTTTACGATCAAGGGAACCGGATTTGATTATGAAAAGATGGACTGCTCCCTTCCCGTCCTCAGAAGGAACATGAAGGAATTCAGGGACTGCCATCCGGATCTCGGAAGGGATTCCACGGCAAATGACAAGCTTTTCCTCAGGGATATGAGAGTAGCGGAGGAGATGCTTGCCCGGGGAGTGGAGTTTGCTCCGATAGATGTTTACAAGGCGAAAGCCAGGGAATTCATCCTTACTGAGGACGGAAGGATCATGCCTTCCTTCAATTCCATACCAGGCCTGGGGGACATAGCCGCTCAGTCTATTGAGGAAGAGGCAGCGAAGGGAGAGTTCCTCAGCATGGAGGAATTCATAAACCGGACAAAGATCGGAAAGTCCAATGCGGAGCTCATAAAGGGCCTGGGCCTTCTGAAAAACATACCTGAGACCAATCAGCTCAGCATTTTTGACCTTGTATGATCCTGCATTTTGGGTTATACTATATGCCGATTTTTTATAAAGGAGATATCACGTCCTAATGTGTGGAATAGTTGGATATACTGGAAATCAGGAAGCTGCTCCGATCCTTCTTTCAGGGCTTCGGAAGCTTGAATACAGAGGTTATGATTCGGCAGGACTTGCCGTCCTTTCTCCCGAGGGAGAGATCAATATCGTAAAAGCTAAGGGAAGGCTTTCCGTGCTATCCGAAAAAGTAGATGAGGGACGTGCCTTAAAGGGCACCTGCGGGATTGGCCATACCAGATGGGCTACTCACGGTGAGCCCTCTGAGGAAAATGCCCATCCCCACTACAGCGATGACTGTGCTGTGGTTGCCGTACATAACGGTATCATCGAAAATTATCAGGAGCTTAGGGACAAACTTTTAAGGAAGGGCTATTCCTTCCACTCCCAGACCGATACCGAAGTTGCGGTAAAGCTTGTGGATTATTATTACAAGAAATACTTCGGCACTCCGGTGGATGCCATTAACAAGGCCCTGGTCAGGATGAGGGGATCATATGCCCTTGCCATCATGTTCAAGGATTATCCCGGAGAGATATATGCTGCAAAGAAGGACTGTCCTCTTGTCCTTGGAAAGGCTGAGTCCGCAGCCCTTCTGGCTTCGGATGTAACGGCTCTCCTTGACCATACCAGAGATATCTATTATCTCGGGGAACTCCAGTCAGCAAGGCTCAAGGATGGAGAGCTTACCTTCTATGACCTTAACGGGGATGAGATCGAGATAACTCCCGTCAGGATCGAATGGGATGCCAAGGCTGCAGAAAAGGGCGGCTATGAGCATTTCATGATGAAGGAGATCCATGAACAGCCTGCTGCAGTAAGAGATACTCTTGGATCACTTATCAGGGACGGAAGGATAGATATATCCGTTTCCGGCCTTTCTGATGAGGAACTTAAGGGCGTAAGACAGGTATGCATCATCGGATGCGGCTCCGCGTATCATATCGGTGCCTGCGTACAGTATGTGATAGAGGACCTTGCAAGGATACCCGTAAGAGTTGAGTTCGCTTCTGAATTCCGCTATCGTAAGCCCCTTCTTTCCGATGATACTCTTTATGTCATCATAAGCCAGTCCGGAGAGACGGCTGACAGCCTGGCCGCCTTAAGGCTCATAAGGGCAGAGGGGCATAAGGCCTTATCCATAGTAAATGTAGTGGGCTCCTCGATCGCAAGGGAATCAGACCATGTGATCTATACACATGCAGGCCCTGAGATAGCGGTTGCCACGACAAAGGCCTACAGCGCCCAGCTTTCAGCCTGCTATGCCCTGGCCATAAAGCTTGGTATCGTAAACGGACAGATAAATGAAGACAGGGAAGGTTTCCTGGTGTCTGAGCTTCTGGCCATACCTGAAAAGATAAATGAGATCCTCAAGGATGACTCCAGTCTGCAGTGGATCGCATCCCAGTACGCAAATGCCAGGGACATATTTGTGATAGGCCGCGGCATAGACTATGCCATCTCCATGGAGGCCAGCCTTAAGATCAAGGAGGTAAGCTATATCCATAGTGAGGCTTATGCTGCCGGCGAGCTTAAGCACGGTACCATCAGCCTTATTGAGAAGGGGACCCTTGCCATCGGCATACTTACTCAGCCCCAGGTATATGAAAAGACCCTCAGCAATATGGTGGAGTGCAAGAGCAGGGGAGCATATCTTCTGGGAGTAGGCAACGGATCCAACAAGGAGATGAATGCTACCGTGGATCTTTCTGTCAATATCCCTGACACGGATCCTCATTTTGCTGCCAGCCTTGCGATCATTCCGATGCAGCTTCTTGGATATTATCTTTCCGTATCGAAGGGACTTGATGTGGATAAGCCCAGGAATCTGGCAAAGTCGGTTACGGTAGAATGATTTTCAATAACCCAGTGTTATATTAACATTACTTTTTGACTTCATAGCGAATATCTCTTCCGGTTTTGTGGACTTGGCAGTTTTTGTATGTTAAGATTACAAATCGCAGGATCTGGCTCACATAAGGAGAAATGCCGGATCCCAAGGGGAGAGATATGTCGCTATTTCTTATTGCACTGAAGCAGATCATAGAGCTGTTCCTGATGATGGGATTCGGGTACCTATGCAGGAAGAGCGGAGCCGTTGACGGCACTGCCAGAAAGCAGCTTACCACCGTGCTTATGAATGTGGTCATGCCCTGCGTAATACTGGATTCTTTCCTTTCAGAGGAGAGTTCATCTTTCGGGAGCCTCGTGTTTGAAGGTATCCTGCTTCTTATAGCCATATATCTCATTTCCATCCTCGCTTCCATGATCCTGATCCGGAAAAATTCCGAAACCTTTCAGATAGAACGATTAAGCGTGATCTTTTCAAATGCCGGTTTTCTCGGCATACCCCTGCTTTCAGCCTTATACGGGGAGCTTGGCAGATTCTGTGCCATACTCGCCATGATAGCCTTCAATGTGATGTTCTGGACTTACGGAGCATTTCTTCTGACAGAAGGAAAAACAAGCCTTAAGGATACTCTGAGACAGCTTATGACGCCTCCCCTTATTGCAGTGGCAGCAGCTGTCGTCATGCTCCTTTTATCCGTAAGGCTTCCTTCCGTGATCGCTGAGCCGGTTGCCTCGGTCGCGGCCATGAACTCACCCTTTGCCATGATCGTTACCGGCATCACCCTTGCGGAAAGCGACCTTACAAAGCTGTTTTCCCTCAGGGTCATCATTGCCTGCCTTCACAAAAATATCATTATTCCAATAATCGCAGGCGGTGTGTTCTTTGCCGCAGGCCTGCTTGACGAAGTGGGCATCTCACTTCTTACTACCGCGGCCTGTCCGACTGCAGCCATGGTGCCCATGGTGTCCATCCAGTATGGCCATGACGCTCAGATCCCTTCTGGTATATTTACCCTCAGCACACTCATGTCCCTCATCACACTCCCCCTGTATGTCTATATGCTGAGCAGGCTTGCAAGCCTCTGATATTTTGTGTATAATATCGTTCTGATCATAAATGATCATTAGATGAAACTGTGATTTTCGGCAGACCTTGAGTGCCTGCCGTTTTTTTGAGTGAAGAAGGAGGTTTCAATGCCTGGATCTACTTATAATGCTGATTCCATCACGGTGCTTGAGGGCCTTGATCCAGTAAGGAAAAGGCCGGGCATGTATATCGGTTCGGTAGGGCAGAGAGGGCTTAACCATCTTATATTTGAGATACTGGATAATTCAGTTGATGAGCATATGGCAGGCTTCTGTGACACGATATACGTAAATCTGCATGCGGACGGATCCTGTACCATAAGAGACAATGGAAGAGGGCTTCCGGTAGATCTTCATAAAAAGGGAGTTTCAGCAGAACGTGTGATACTTACCACACTTCATGCAGGAGGCAAATTTGATGATACGGTCTATAAGACCTCCGGAGGACTGCATGGAGTAGGTTCATCCGTCGTAAATGCCCTTTCGAGGAAAATGGAGGTAAGGGTCTTCCGTGACGGAAACATCTACTATGATTCCTATGAGAGAGGAGTGCCCGTAACCAAGCTTACCAAAGGCATGCTCCCTATAGTCGGAAAGACAAAGGAGACCGGCACGGAAATCACCTTTCTTCCTGATGATGAGATATTTGAGCGTACTGTATTCCGAGAGGAGGCAGTAAAATCACGCCTTCATGAAACTGCCTATCTCAATCCTGCGCTTACAATATATTATGAGGATGAAAGAGAGCAGACCGCGGAAAAGATCACCTTCCATGAGCCGGAAGGCATAAAGGCCTATGTGGCAGAGCTCAACAAGGGACAGGATGCGGTCACTCCGCTGATCTATTTTTCTGATGAGGTATCCGGATCGCGGCTTGAGTGCTGCATCCAGTTTGTGGATGCCTTCGAGGAAAATATACACGGTTTCTGCAACAATATCTATACTCAGGAGGGCGGGACCCATATAACCGGATTCAAGACCCGATTTACCCAGCTTATCAATATGTATGCAAGGCAGATCGGAGTCCTTAAGGAAAAGGATCAGAACTTTACCGGAGCAGATACAAGAAACGGCATGACCTGCGTACTGGCTCTCAAATACCCTGATCCGATATTTGAAGGACAGACCAAGACAAAGCTTGCCTCCGCAGATGCGGCCCAGATCACGGCTCAGATCACCGGGGAGAAGCTGGAGCATTATTTTGACAGGAACTTAGATACCATAAAGGCGATCCTGTCCTGTGCGGAAAAGTCAGCCAAGATCAGAAAACAGGAGGAAAAAGCCAAGACCAATCTGCTTTCCAGATCCAGATTCAGCTTTGATTCCAATGGAAAGCTTAAGGTATGTACGTCTAAGGATCCTCAGAAATGTGAGATATTCATAGTTGAGGGAGACTCTGCCGGAGGATCTGCAGGCATGGGAAGGAACAGAGAATTCCAGGCCATCCTTCCGATAAGGGGAAAGATACTTAACGTTGAAAAGGCCTCCATGGATAAAGTCCTTGCCAATGCTGAGATAAAGACCATGATCAATTCCTTTGGCTGTGGCTTTTCCGAGGGTTATGGAAATGACTTTGACATCTCTAAGCTCCGTTACCAGAAGATCATACTCATGACGGATGCTGATGTGGATGGAAGCCATATCGATACCCTGCTTCTGACATTTTTCTATCGGTTCATGCCTGAGCTTATCAAGGCAGGACACATTTACCTGTCCATTCCGCCTCTTTATCTGGTAACGCCCAGGAAAAAGGGAGAAGAGCCTCTCTATCTTTATGATGACAAGGAGCTCTCCAGATATCAGAAGAGCCACAGCTCAGACAGCTATGACCTTAAGCGCTTCAAGGGACTTGGAGAAATGGACCCTCCGGATCTTTGGGCCACTACCCTGGATCCTGAGAGGAGAGTCCTTAAGCAGGTAAATATCGAAGACGCCAAGATGGCCTCAGAGGTCACCGAGATGCTGATGGGAAATGATGTGGCTCCGCGCAGGGACTTTATTTACAAGCATGCCCATGAAGCTGAGATAGACACATAAAAGGAGAGCTATGTCCGAGACCATACTTAAAACAGAATACAGTGAGGAGATGCAGAAGTCCTATCTGGACTATTCCATGTCTGTCATAACCTCAAGAGCGGTTCCTGATATCAGGGACGGGCTCAAGCCAGTGCAGAGAAGGCTGCTTTACGACATGGACACTCTCCATGTGAACCATGACAAAAAGGAGATGAAGTCAGCCAGGATAGCCGGAGACTGTATGGGGCGCTTCCATCCCCACGGCGATGGCTCCATCTATGATACCATGGTGGTCATGTCCCAGGATTTCAAAAGGTCCATGCCCCTTGTTGACGGCAAGGGCAACTTCGGATCCATAGAGGGAGACGGAGCGGCTGCCTACAGATATACGGAGGCAAAGCTTACCAGGTTTGCTGATGAGGTATATCTCAGGGATACGGACAAATCCGTGGACTTTGTCCCCAACTATTCAAATACCGAGCCTGAGCCTGTGGTCCTTCCAGTAAGGATCCCCAACTTCCTCCTTAACGGTTCGGAGGGCATAGCCGTAGGCATGATCACCTCCACTCCATGCCATAATCTGACTGAGCTTTGCAAGCTCTGCTCTGCCTTCGTGGATGATCCGGATATGGATATCGACCGGATGCTTGAGATCATGCCGGGGCCGGATTTTCCGACGGGGGGCATCATTGCCAACAGATCCGATCTCAGGCAGATCTATGAGACCGGTACCGGAAGGCTGAGGGTGAGAGGCAGACTTGAGCTTTTTCCTGCACAGAAGAGATCTGAAAAGGACAGGCTCTGCGTAACCGAGATCCCGTATACCATGATCGGAAGCGGTATCGGAAAGTTCATGCAGGATACAGCTCAGCTTGTGGAGCAGAAACTGCTTCCGGAGATCACGGATATCGGAAATGCCACTTCCTCCGATGGAGTCAGCATTTTTCTTGAACTTAAAAAGGACTCGGATATCGAAAGGATCTCAAATATCCTTTATAAAAAGACAAAGCTTGAGGACAGCTTTCCCGTAAACATGCTGGCCATCAGCGATGGAAGGCCTGAGGTCATGGGACTTCCGGCGATACTCCATGCATGGCTTGATTTTCAGCATGAGATAATCACCAGAAAATATAAGGAGCTTCTCCGAAAGGAGGAGGAGAAAAAGGAGGTTCAGGAAGGACTTATAGCCGCCTGTGAGATCATAGACCTTGTGATAGCGGTCATAAGAGGTGCGAGAAAGAGACAGGATGCGGAAAACTGTCTTGTAAACGGAGATATATCGGGTATATCATTCCGGGATCCTTCCTTCAAAGAGCAGGCAAAGAGCCTGGCGTTTACAAAGCGGCAGGCAGATGCGATTCTTGAGATGAGGCTCTATCGCCTGATCGGACTTGAGATACTGGAGCTTGAAAAGGAATATAAAAAGACCGTAAAGGCAGTCAAAGAATATAGGGGACTGATCTCAGACAGCAAAAAGAGAGACGAACTTATAAAACAGGACCTCAGGGATATAGAAGAGAGATATGGTTATCCCAGAAGGACCGAGCTTCTTGATTTATCAGAGACAGTCATCGAAGAGAAGAAGATCGAAGAACAGCCGGTGGTCTTTGTTATGGACAGACTTGGATACTGCAAGCTCCTGGATGCTGCGGTATATGAAAAGGCGAAGGAATCAGTGGAAGAGGAAAACAGATATGTGATCCCTGCCATGAATACTGACACCATTCTGATATTTACTGATAAGGGAAGCCTGCACAGGCTTAAGCTGATTAATGTTCCCCTTAAAAAGCTCAGGGACAAGGGAACTCCTCTTGATAATCTGTCAAACTTTGACACTTCAAAGGAGGAGATAGTGCTCCTTTCATCTGCTTCAGCGCTCAGGGACTGCAATCTTATGTTTATTACCGGATCCGGTCTTATAAAACAGGTCCAGAGCTCTGAATTTGAGACGAATCAGAGGACAGTGGTATCCACCAAGCTGGACGAAGGCGACAGACTGATCGCCATGGAGATCGTCAGGGAGATCGGCCAGAATACAGTGGCCTGCTGGACTGAAAACGGATATTTCCTCCGCTTTGCCTTAGATGATGTTCCGCTTCTCAAGAAAAATTCCAAGGGAGTCAGGGCCATCAAGCTTAAGACTGGTGATCTTGTTGCAGGGGGATGCATAGTAAAGGATGATCCCGTTGTAGAGCTTAAGGGCAAAACAGTGCATCTGCATCTCCTCAGGATAGGCTTAAGGGGTGGTACCGGTACCAGACAAAGGACATAAAAAGTACATTTATATGGTCTTTACATATAAAAATATCTGAGTTATCATACTATGGATATCGAAATTATATAGTGATATGAGGAAGTTTTATGAAGAAAAATGAGGCTTTGTCGGTCCTGCTTCTTGACATGGGCCATAGCCAGGCGGCTCCTCTTTTTGAGGGCCATGCCTATCCATGGGAAGTCCTTCCTCTTATAAACCGGTTCATAACCGAGCTTGGTGCAGGCCTTTCCTGCGAAGAATATGATCATCCAAAGGAGAATGTCTGGATCCATAAGACTGCAAAGGTCCTGCCTTCGGCTTATATCGATGGCCCCTGTATCATAGGAGCCCGCACCGAGGTAAGGCATTGTGCATTCATAAGAGGTTCGGCACTCATAGGAGAGGACTGCGTAGTAGGAAATTCCACGGAGCTTAAAAATGTAATATTGTTCGATCATGTACAGGTCCCTCATTATAATTATGTGGGAGATTCCATACTGGGATATTATGCCCATATGGGAGCCGGGAGCATCACTTCCAATGTAAAGAGTGATAAAAAACCGGTAAAAGTCCATTTTGAGGATGGGGATCTGGAGACCGGCCTTAAGAAATTCGGGGCTGTCATAGGAGACCATGTGGAAGTTGGATGCGGCTCCGTGCTTAATCCTGGCACGGTCGTAGGACGCGAGTCCAGCATTTATCCTCTTTCCAGTGTCAGATGTGCCGTGGATCCCGGATCCATATATAAAAATGCTTCCGAGATAGCACGCAGGCTTTGATATAGAGGTTAAGGAGGTGTTCATGAAAAAGCTTTATGACAATGTTTATGAATTCACTCATCCGCTGATCCAGCATAAGATCACGATGCTCCGGGATAAGAATACGGGAACCAATGAATTCAGAAAGATCGTTGAAGAGATCGGAATGCTTATGGGCTTTGAGGCCCTCGCAGACCTTCCTATGGAAGATGTGGAAGTGGAGACTCCCATCGAAAAATGCATGTCACCGGTGATCTCCGGTAGAAAGCTTGCCATAGTCCCGATACTCCGTGCAGGCCTTGGCATGGTGCCCGGTATCCTGGCGCTTACGCCTACGGCAAAGGTTGGCCATATAGGTATGTATAGGGATGAAGAGACCCATGAACCCCACGAGTATTTCTGCAAGCTTCCCAAACCCATAGAGGAAAGGACCATAGTGGTAACCGATCCCATGCTTGCCACGGGCGGTTCAGCCTGTGATGCCATAACGCTGATAAAGCAGCATGGAGGGAAAAGGATCAAGTTCCTTTCCATTATCGCCGCTCCTGAGGGAGTAGAGAAATTCCATTCTGAACATCCGGACGTGGAGCTCTACATAGGCCATCTAGACAGATGTCTGAACGAAGCTGCATATATCTGTCCCGGTCTTGGAGATGCAGGCGACAGGATATTCGGCACAAAATGATAAATACTGCAAAAAAGCGCACCCGAGTGAGGAATATTTCATAAAGGTGCTCTTTAATTGCAGAAACTCATTCAATATTCTAAAGACGGCAGGTAGAAGATATGTTAAAAATCATCAAGCACAGCTTAAGAGAGTACAAGACGCCGGCTATTATGACCATGATCCTGGTCATCATTGAGGGCATACTCGAGTGTATGATCCCCTTTACGATAGCCCAGCTGATAACCGGCGTCAGGGCGGGAGATATGGCCACCATACAGAGCTATGGCCTCAGGCTTATACTTCTTGCTCTGTTTTCGCTGCTCACAGGAGCAGGAGCCGGATTTGCCAGTGCCGATGCGGTGACCGGGCTTTCCAGGAACCTCAGAAAGGACATGTTTGCAAAGATCCAGACATTTTCCTTTGAGAACATTGATAAGTTCTCTACTCCTTCCATTGTTACCAGGCTTACCACGGACGTAATGAACGTACAGCAGTCCTTCATGATGATCATACGTATGGTCATGAGGGCTCCCGTAATGATACTGTTTGCCACCATCATGGCTCTCAGGATCTCAAGCGAGATATCAATGCTGTTCCTTGGGCTGATCCCCATTGTAGCCATCTGCCTTTTCGGCATAGTAAGGCTCGTTATGCCCATATTCAGGAAGGCCTTTCATAAGTATGATGACCTCAACGCTTCCATCGAAGAGGACGTTGAAGGCATCCGTGTTGTAAAGGCCTATGTCCATGAGGATCTGGAGATACAGAAGTTCGAAAAGGCTTCCGCAAATCTCAGGAATGACTTCACCAAGGCAGAGAGGATCCTTGCATGGAACATGCCCATACTTCAGCTCTGCATCTATTCAGTCATAACCATAGTGCTTTATCTTGGTTCCATGACCATCATAGAATCCCAGGGACTGAAGCTCAACGTAGGAGGCATATCCTCCATCGTGACCTATGGCATGCAGATCCTTATGAGCCTTAACATACTTTCCATGGTATTTACCATGATTTCCATGTCCATGGAGTCTGCAGAGCGTATCGAGGAGATACTTGATGAGGAGCCCAGGATCAAGGACCCTAAGGATCCCGTATTTACCGTGGAAAACGGATCCATAGATTTTGAAAATGTATACTTTGCCTATGGCCCCAATTCTGCCGATGTCCTTAAGGATATCAACCTTCATATAGCGGAGGGCGAGACCATCGGTATCGTCGGAGGCACCGGTTCTTCAAAGACTACGCTTATAAGCCTTATATCCAGGCTTTATGATGTGACTGCAGGACGTGTCCGCGTGGGCGGCAGAGACGTAAGGGAGTATGATCTTGCAGCATTAAGGGATGCGGTCTCGGTCGTACTTCAGAAAAACGTGCTGTTTTCCGGTACCATCAAGGACAATATGCGCTGGGGCAATAAAAATGCTACCGATGAAGAGATAGTAGAAGCATGTAAGCTTGCGCAGGCGGATGAATTCATCAGCACATTCCCGAAGGGATATGATACTTACATAGAGCAGGGCGGTACAAACGTATCAGGCGGACAGAAGCAGAGGCTCTGTATCGCAAGAGCCCTTTTAAAGAAACCCAAGGTGCTCATCCTGGATGACTCCACAAGTGCGGTGGATACCTATACTGACGCGCTTATAAGAAAGGCCTTCAGGGAGTATCTTCCCCAGACCACAAAGATCATCATTGCACAGCGTATATCTTCCGTTCAGGACTGTGACAGGATAATCGTCATGCATAACGGAGAGATAAACGGCATCGGCAATCATGAAGAGCTGCTCAAGTCCAATGATATCTATCGTGAGGTCTATGAATCCCAGCAGAGAAAGGCGGTGGAAGAGTGATGACAAATACTGAAAAGAAACCCAGGTCTGCGATGGGATGGGTATTCCATGAGATATTCAAGACATATCCAAGGCTGATGCCCATAACCATAGTCTGCATCCTTGTAAGTGCAGGAATCTCAGCCATACCTTCCATCTTCATGGAAAAGATCTTCGGCATAGTTGAGGCCGGTCTTGAGGCCGGAGAGGACTGGTCTGCGGTAGGAGAAAGGGTCATTCCCCTTGTACTTCTTCTCGGAGGGCTATATGTCCTTTCCATACTGATCGCCTCATTCTATCAGCAGGCCATAGCTATCATGGGGCAGGGCTCCCTGATGGCCATACGTAACCAGATGTTTGCCTCCATGCAGAAGCTTCCGATAAGGTATTTTGATACCCATAAGCATGGAGATATCATGAGCTATTATACCAATGACGTTGACATGCTTCGTCAGCTCATCGCTCAGGTCATCCCTCATGCCCTTGTGCAGGGAACCATCCTCATCTGCGTGTTCTTTATCATGCTGTATTACAGCATACCCCTGGCATGCATAGTTGTAGGCGGATCCATCATCATGACCCTGGTATCCAGGAAATTCGGACACATGTCCTCCATGCACTTCATCCGCAACCAGAAGTATATGGGAGCGATGGAAGGCTACATCCAGGAGATGATGAACGGACAGAAGGTGGTCAAGGTCTTCAACCATGAGGAGGAGGCCCTTAAGGGCTTTGTTGAGATCTCCGATAAGTTCTACAACGAGTCAAAGCACGGCAACCGTTTTGCCAATATGCTCATGCCTCTTGTAGGCAACATGGGAAATATCATATACGTGGCAGTGGCATTTTTCGGAGGCTGGTTCCTCATCACTGGCTTTACAAATGTAAGCCTCAGCGGTTCTCCCTTCAGCATTGCGATCGTAGTTGCCTTCCTTCAGATGACCAGGCAGTTTTCAAATAACGTGACCCAGATCTCAAGCCAGCTTGGCTTTGTCATCATGGCCATGGCAGGTGCAGATCGTATCTTCACCCTCGTAAGCGAGGAGCCTGAGGTGGATGACGGATATGTAGAGCTTGTAAATGCTACAGAGAAGGACGGACAGATCATCGAGTCCAAGGAGAGGACCGGAGTATGGGCATGGAAGCATCCTCATCACGATGGGACTCTTACCTATACCAAGCTTGAAGGAGACGTACGCTTTGTGGATGTTGACTTCGGGTATACACCGGAAAAGATGGTGCTTCATGACATAACCCTTTATGCAGAGCCCGGACAGAAGGTGGCTTTTGTTGGCTCCACCGGTGCCGGAAAGACCACCATCACCAACCTTATAAACAGGTTCTATGACATCCCTGACGGAAAGATCCGTTATGACGGCATCAACATAAATAAGATGAAGAAGTCTGCACTGCGCAGATCCCTCGGCATCGTGCTTCAGGACACTAATCTGTTTACCGGTACCATCATGGACAATATCCGTTACGGTAATACTGAGGCTTCTGACAGCGAGTGTATAGCTGCCGCAAAGATGGTCGGAGCCGATGAATTCATCATGCAGCTCCCGGACAAGTACCAGACCTTCCTTACCGGAAACGGTGCCATGCTTTCCCAGGGACAGAGACAGCTGCTTTCCATAGCAAGGGCTGCAGTTGCTGATCCTCCCGTTATGATCATGGATGAGGCTACATCCTCCATCGATACCAGGACTGAGGAGATAGTACAGCGCGGCATGGATGCCCTTATGCAGGGCAGGACAGTATTTGTTATTGCCCATAGGCTTTCTACTGTAAGAAACTCGGATGTGATCATGGTGCTTGAGCATGGCAGGATCATTGAGAGAGGTACCCACGAGCAGCTGCTCGCTCAGAAGGGCACCTATTATAAGCTCTATACGGGTGCGTTTGAGCTGGATTGATCGCTCAGTTTTGGGATAATTAATGAGCGTCAGATAATTACTATCTGACGCTCGTATTCATTTCTGATCGGGTTTTTCTTTGTCTGATTTTTTGAGTCAGGGAAGTATGACTCCGAAGGAGTGTTTTTCTGTCTTCGGGCTGAGGATATGAGGCTGTAATAGATATTGTCATAAAATACTGAACGGCCAAGCAGATCCCGGCCTGCTGCCGCATTTGAGACTATGGGGGCTGCCGCATGTTTCTTGAGCTCTGATAAAAGTCTTAAGGCCTGCTTCCTGAAGCCGAGTATGCGTATATAAGGCACATAGCCATTATTCTTAAGCTCAGAGACCTCGCTTTCTGTCACTCCAAGGCTCAGATTCAGCAGAGCCCTGCTTATCCTCGTATAGGTATATCTTTTTTCCTTGATGTCCATGGCTCTCTCTGCAAATGAAAGCGGCCTTTCTGCATCTTTAATGATGCGGTTATATAAGTCTTCAGGAACATCGAAGAGATCTGTGCTTCGGCCTTCATAGATCAGGGAGAGAAGCCTGAGATTCAGCGCTTCACTCATATCATCGGGTGAGAGCAGCGGAGATCCACCGGAAATGATATCTTCATATATACCACAAAGCTCAGCAGGGATATAGGCGCTGATCTCATCTAGGGAGGCGCCTGAGAGCAGGAGCCGTCTGAGAGCTGTTGCCGAGGCAAAGCGAGTATCCCTTGGGATATCATCATTATACCCATCACCAAGCCTTGGTATGATAAGAGGTTCTATATCAGAAGAAAGCTGCTTCAGAGCCCTGAGATATTCTCTTGCAAGTATATTGTTCGGAGAGGAAATGATCTCTGCCGCTTCTATGCCGCTGGCTTTGAGCCCGCACTCGGAAGCCAGGGGATAGGATGCTCCTTTTTTGAGCTCGGCCTTTAAAACTTCCTTATAAGCAGGCGGCTCCTCAAGAAGGATGGCAGCTGCCTCTTTAAGCATATCTGAAAAGGATACGTCATTATTGCCATTATTATCATCTGGAAATTCTGCACCAAAGCCAAGTACATCAATGATCCCTGACGAGGCGGCAAGGGAAACCCCTGCCATGGCAAATTCCCTGGCACTCTGAAATGAGAAGGGGGAGGGGATCTCAAGGACCAGATCTGCTCCCATCATGAGAGCAATGCGTGCACGCGTAAATTTATCGACGATAGCCGGTTCGCCGCGCTGAACATAATTTCCGCTCATGACCGCAATGAGATAGTCTGAACCTGATCTTTTTCGTATCTCCTCAAATATATATTTATGTCCGTTGTGAGGCGGATTCAGCTCACAGATGACGGCTGATGTGCGCATCAAAGACTCCTTTTTGCATATGATTGTTTTTTGCCGGATACAATATCAGCCTTCCCTGGGCTCATCTTGCATCTTTGAAAGTACATACCCCAATTTACGTCATTTTGTACATATAGTAAAGTAGATTTTTAAATATGCGTGTGCTAAAATAACAACAAAAGAAGCAGAGCTGCTTCGCATAAAGAAGGAGGTGTCTTTATGAAGCTTATCTATGCCATCATACGCAATGATAACGAGGATGATGTGCTGGCTGCTCTTAACAAGGAAAGATTCAGTGTGACAAAGCTTGCTACCACTGGAGGCTTCCTCAGAAAAGGAAATGTCACGCTTATGATCGGTACTGACGACGAAAAGGTCGATGCATGTATCGAGCTTATAAGGAAGGAATGCGGACACAGCCAGAGGATAACCGTCAACATGCCTTATGTATCCGGAACGAGCATGGTAAACTATGCGACCATGCCTATGCAGGTCGAGGTCGGCGGAGCCACCATTTTCGTGGTAAATGTGGACAGATTTGAAAAGTTCTGATCATTCTATAAAATTAAGAGATTTAGGAGGCTGATTAAAATGGGCAAGGAATTCATGGTGGAGACCAGTGCAAGACACGTACATGTAACTGAAGAGACCCTTCACAAGCTTTTCGGTGAAGGATATGAGCTTACCGTAAAGAAGATGCTGTCCCAGCCCGGACAGTTTGCATCCAACGAAAGGATCACCGTAGTTGGTCCCAAGAAGGAGCTTGCAAACGTTTCGATCCTTGGACCCTGCCGTAAGGCAGACCAGGTAGAGCTCTCAGCTACAGATGCCCGTTCCATTGGTGTTGATGCTCCCGTAAGAGAGTCAGGGGACACTGCCGGATCAGGGGCATGCAAGCTTGTAGGCCCCAAGGGCGAGGTAGAGCTTACAGAAGGAGTTATCGTTGCAAAGAGACATATACACATGACTCCTGAGGATGCCAAGGAGTTCGGCGTTGAGAACGGACAGATCGTTGACGTCCTTCTTGACAGCGGAAACGGAAGGAAGACCGTTTATGGAGATACCGTTATAAGAGTTTCTTCAAGCTATGCACTTGCAATGCATATCGATACTGACGAATCCAATGCCGCTGCCTGCGGAAGGGATATGAAGGGAACCATCGTTGGCTGATGATTGATTCAGCTGTATTTATCTATATTAAAGGAGAACTGGACCGATGAACATATTAGTGCTTAACTGCGGAAGCTCATCTCTGAAGTATCAGATCATTGACATGGATACCAAGGATGTGCTCTGTAAGGGCCTCTGCGAGCGTATTGGCATTGAAGGATCAAAGCTTACCCACAAGGCTCCCGGACATGACAATTATGTTGTTGAAGAGTACATGCCTGACCATAAGAAGGCAGTAGAGATGGTAATGGCAGCCATTACCGACAAGGATCATGGCGTCATAGCTTCAGTAGACGAGATAGATGCCATCGGACACAGGGTACTGCATGGCGGAGAGAAGTTTACCGCTTCCATCATCGTAAATGATGACGTCAAGGCAGCCATCCGTGAGTGCTTCGACCTTGGGCCTCTTCATAATCCTGCAAACCTTATGGGTATCGAGGCCTGTGAGCATGCCATGCCCGGCAAGCCCAATGTGGCTGTTTTCGATACATCCTTCGGCATGGGCATGGAGCCCAAGGCATACATGTATGCGCTTCCCATAGAGTACTATGATAAGTACAGCGTACGCCGCTACGGATTCCATGGTACCTCCCATGACTACGTATCACACAGAGCGATCGAGATCTCAGGCGCCGATCCCAAGACTGCAAAGGTCATCGTATGCCATCTCGGCAACGGAGCTTCTGTTTCAGCTTCCATAGGCGGTGTCTGCGTGGATACTTCCATGGGCCTTACTCCACTTGAGGGACTTATCATGGGTACCCGCTCCGGAGACATCGATCCTGCGATCGTACAGTATATCTGCAACAAGGAACACATCAGTGTTGATGAGATGCTGGACATCCTCAACAAGAAGTCCGGTGTGCTCGGCATGAGCGGCGGAAGATCTTCAGATTTCAGAGACATCGAAGACGGAGCTGCTGAAGGCGATGATCGCTGCAGGATAGCACTTGAGGCCTTCCGCTACAGGGTAGCTAAGTACGTTGGCTCCTATATTGCCGCCATGAACGGAGTTGACGTGATCGCCTTCACCGCTGGCGTAGGAGAGAACGACAAGATCACCCGTAAGGCAGTATGTGAGGACTATCTCAGCTATATGGGAGTAAAGATCGACGATGAGCGCAACAATGTCCGCGGCAAGGAACAGCTTATCTCAGCAGATGACTCCACTGTAAAGGTATATCTGATACCTACCAACGAGGAGCTTAAGATCGCCATGGATACCCAGAGGCTTATCGAGGGCAGATAACATACTCATTACCGTTTTTTAAGATATCGTATCAATCCACTTGACAACGGTACAAATCGTGTGTATACTTTGTAAAGTTGTTTATTAGACGGTAAAGGAGGTGTAGACATGTCAATCTGTCCCAAGAACAGGTCATCCAAGGCAAGACGCGATTCCAGAAGAGCTAACTGGAAGATGAGCGCACCTAATCTTGTAAAGTGCAGTAAGTGCGGAGCACTTGTTATGCCTCACAGAGTTTGCAAGAACTGCGGATCATATAACAAACGCGAGATAATCAAAGTCGAAGACTGATTAAGATGATTTAGGGCACCGGTAGAGATTTCTCTATCGGTGCTTTTGTGTTATAATATCCAGCGTACAAAACTCACTTGATTTAAAAAGGAGAGCTTATGAAAAACATAATATACGCCACAAAAGATCTGTTCAGGAACTATTTTAAGGTAAGCGGACGTCTTTCAAGGGCCGGATACTGGTGGGCAATGCTTGGCTACCTTATCATAGACATCATCTGTGTGATCATTGGAGCGCTTATGGATACTCAGCTTCCATCATCTATCTGTTCTCTGGTATTTTTTATCCCCATGATGACCGCGGCTATCAGAAGGTTTCATGACTGCGGAAGAAGTACCGGATTTTATGTTATTCTTGTAGTTCTTGAGTTTGTTTTCATGATCCTTATATTCGGAGCCATGTTTATGACCGCAGTAGGTGCCATCGCGGAATCAGTAGGTATGTTCGGCGGAAGCCTGATCGGTATTGCAGTCGGAATTATAGGAAGCATAGTCTGCTTTGTGGTTTCTTTCATCGGACTTGTGAAGGCTTCTGATCCCGGAGAGAACAAGTGGGGAGCACCTGTTCCTTTTGATCCCGATGAAAATAAGGATGAAAATGAAGTGATCTGATACATACATGGATTGTGTCACTTTCAGAAAAGATATAAACGCATATCTGAACGATGAGCTTACTGACGAAGAGCTCAATGACTTTCTTCTCCATCTGGAGGAGTGCCCTGCCTGCCGGGATGAGCTTGAGATCAACTATATCGTCATAGAGGGTATCAGCATACTTGACAAGGACAGAGCTGATTACGACCTTTCAAAGGCCTACAGGGATTCCATAAAGCAGGCAGAGCATTATATAGGCTTTAAAAAAGCCCTGCTCAGCTTCAGATATATCGTAGATACATTTTTGTTCTGGACATTGCTGGCGACAGGATATTTTTATGTCTTCACCTTGTCCGATTTTCGCATGCCATTTTAGGGAGGATTTATGGATAAAAAGATCCTGCTCATAGACGGGCACAGCATATTGTCAAGGGCATTTTACGGCATCCCGCCCCTTACTACCACAAGCGGGCTTCACACAAATGCCGTATACGGCTTTCTCAATATCATGCTTAAGGCGATCGATGATGAGGCAGCCACTCACATTACAGTTGCATTTGACCTAAGCAGGGAGAAGCTTCTGAGGACGAAGCTTTATCCTCAGTATAAGGCTCAGAGAAAACCGATGCCGGCTGAGCTCCTTGAGCAGGTGCCAGTGATCATGAATCTGCTTTCTTCCATGGATATCCCGGTCGTCACCTTGGAGGGATATGAGGCCGATGACATACTGGGGACCATGGCTAAAAAGTGCCAGGCTGAGGGACTTTCAGTGACCATCCTGTCAGGAGATAGGGACCTGCTGCAGCTTGCTGACAAGGATATAAAGATAAGCATTCCCAAGACTTCAAAGGGCAGGACGGAGCTTTTTAATTATTATCCGGATGATGTAAAGGAACAGTACGGTGTAACGCCTTCGGAGTTTGTAGATCTTAAGGCACTTATGGGTGACGCCTCCGACAACATTCCAGGAGTTCCAGGGATAGGAGAAAAAACTGCCGCCTCTATCATAAAGGCCTATGGCTCGATAGAAAATGCCCATGCTCATGCTGATGAGATCACGCCCAAAAGGGCCAGTCAGAACCTTAAGGATCATTATGACATGGCCCAGCTTTCCAAGAAGCTTGCAACCATAGATACTGAGGCTCCCATATCCTTTAATGAAAAGGATGCTGAGCTTGGAAACATATATACTGATAAGGCCCTTTCGATCCTTCGTGAGCTGGAATTCAAAAGCCTGATACAAAGATTCTCAGAACATGCTGAAAACGACAGGCCTGCTTCAGTCCTTATCGAGGGCTATAAGCTGAGCTCTGATCCCTATATGGCAGAGGTGATCTTTTCCGATGCAGGCAGGGAAAAGAGCTTTGGCTTTTATATCGATGCAGATGAGGATTCTGCTGTCTTTGCCCTTTCCTTATCAAAGGACAGGATATATGTCTTTCTTTCCTGCAGTGATAAATATGATGACGGCTCAGAGAGGCTTCGCAAAGACAGACTTATCCATATGGCTGAAGAGCTTATTAAGTCTTCGATCAATGATGGAAAGAAGCTCTATACACTGGGCCTTAAGGAAGAATTAAAGATCCTTAAGGGGCTTTTGCGCAGCAGGAAGCTTCATGATCTGTCCGTTGCTTCCTACATCCTTAATCCGCTTAAGGAAAGCTATGAATATGATGATATCGCAAGAGATTATCTTGGAGCTGCAGTCGAAAACAGGGCAGAGCTTATCGGGAAAAAGAAGCTTTTGGATGCGCTTTGCTCCGAAGATCCTGAAGAGAGAGACAGGGCAGCACGTATAGCAGCCTACAGCGCTGCGGTGCCCCTTCTTGCGGCATCTTCCGTTATGAAGGAACTTAAGGCAGCGGATTGTCTGAAGCTCTATGAGGATATTGAGCTTCCGCTCATATATACTCTTGATGATATGGAAAAGGCAGGCATCAGGGTGGATCTTTCGGAGCTCAATGATTATGCCGATGTACTCAAGGGACGCATCGATTCAATGGAGCGTGAGATCCATGATATTGCAGGCGAACCCTTCAATATCAATTCTCCCTCACAGCTGGCCCAGATCCTCTTTGAGAAGCTGGGGCTTCCCGGCGGAAAGAAGACCAAGACCGGCTATTCCACTGCAGCGGACGTACTCAACAAGCTTGCCCCTGATTATCCCATCGTCATG
>DVNQ01000067.1 GCA_018714245.1 Candidatus Avilachnospira avicola | reverse complement strand
CATTTTCCGAATACTTGCCCATGTGTGCAAATGCGACCACATCTATCCTGCCGTCATTGAAAAGCTCATTCAGCATGGAGCAGATCAGCATCTCATAGGAAGCTGAAGAGCTTACTCCGGCGGAAGCGATGACATTGGAGGTAACATAGGCATTGAAGCCTCCCACCTCATAGCCCGCATCTATGAAGGCTTTGATTATGCCTTTGTTAAGATCCACTGTACCCGCATGGCGTGAAGAAGGCTCAAGCCTGTTAAGGTCTATCTCAAAATCCTGGTCAAAGGTCTCGGAGATGATCCTGACCCTGGAAGAGCTGTTAAGTCCCGCTGCCGCAACACAGTCAAGGTTGATGCTGGCTGCCAGTACCTTTCCATGGTTATGGTCCGTATGATTTCCGCAGATCTCGGTACGTCCTGCTGAGGTAAAAAGCAGGACCTCCTCATCTCCAAAAGCCTCCTTATAGCCCTTGAGCACCGCCTCATATCTTGCAACATTTTCCTCTGCCTCTCCCTGATAAAGCCTCTTCATAACCTCTGCGGCCTTATCCGTGCGAAGCAGTTCTCCGCTCTTCTGGATGGTTATACCCTTCATATCGTTATCCCCCTGATTCATAGGATCTGCTTTGCCTGACGACCCCTTACTCTATCCGAGCCGTCAGACTGTGAGGAAGGCATACTATCACCGCCGTGGCATCCTTTATCTCCCCTGTCTCGATACAGACCTTATCAGGGCAGTCTGCCTCCGTACATCTTATGCCTCCTCCGGCTTTATATCGGATAATATTATACCCCATGGCCGTCTTTACTTCCACACCTTCTTTGGAAAATGACAGGACGCTGTCATCGTATATGTCTGCACCGGACCTGAGCTCCTCCTCCGTGTCTGAATTCCCAAAGACATCGAGGCTGCATTTCAGTACCACATCACCGTCCACGGATATCACCACATCCCGGGGATCGGAGTTTCTTCCCATCTCTCTCTGAAAAGCCCAGAATAAAGCACAGACAGCCAGCACCGATATCAGAAGTATCAGATCATTTCTGCCCTTCGATTTTTCTGAATCCCTGATCATCAAATACAGATCTCCTGATTAATAGCCATGTTCCACCGTGATCACCGGTGTAAGGCCCGGTGCCTTCTTTTTCAGTTCTTCCCTGATCCTTTTCTTAAGCTCGCTTATCTCGTTCTTGCTCAGGTTCCAGGGCACCAGAAGGTCAAATACCACATTGAGGCCTCCGTTGGCCGCATTTATTATCCTCAGGTCATGAAAGCTCAGTCCTTCCTGATGCTCATCCCTGATGACCTCCTTAAGAAGCTCTCTGAGTCCTGCTATCCTCTCGTCATGTATATCCACAGGATCGGCATGGGTCACAAGCATCACTCCGAATCTGTCGGAAACATCCTTTTCGATCCCGTCCATCAGGATATGGGCATCGTTGAGGCTCATGTCGCTGGGTATCTCCACATGTATGGTCGCAAAATCCCGTCCCGGGCCATAGTTATGCACGATGAGATCATGGGTCCCGAGCACGCTGTCATAACTTTCTATGAAGTCCACAAGTTCCCTGAAGTCATCCTTTGTCACCGAAGCCCCTATTATGGGCACCAGCGTATCCTTCGCTATATCAAGTCCGGTCTTTATTACATAGGCTGACACCAGTGCTCCCGTGATCCCGTCTATGTTGATATCAAAAAAGTGATAGAGGACCAGCGAAAGCACCGCCGCTGAAGTAGCCAGCATATCAGATCCCGCATCGGCTGAAGCTGCCAGCAGGGCGTTTGAGCCTATCGCATTGCCAAGCTTCTTGTTGAATCGGGACAGAAATGCCTTCCCAAGTATCGAGAGCAGAAGTACTGCCAGCGAAACATAGGAAAATGTCAGTTCCTCCGGATGCAGTATCTTTTCTGCCGAACTCCATAGCAGAAGAAAGCCTACGCAAAGCACCATGACAGAGGTACAGAGTGCGGTCAGGTATTCTATCCTTCCGTGTCCGAAGGGATGCTCCTTATCGGCAGGCTGTCCCGCCATCTTCATGCCTGCTACCGTGATAACCGAGGAACCCACATCTGACAGGTTATTGAAAGCATCCGCAATGACTGATACGGCGCCTGTCATAAGCCCTATGATGATCTTGGAAATGAACAGCAGTATATTGACCGTTATCCCAACTGCCCCCGAAAGAAAGGCATAGGCCGAGCGTACCTCGGCCTTCTGGGTATCCTTATGATCTTTTATGAAAATCCTGATTAACAGATCCGTCATTATTTGTAAAATGCCTTATATGCCTTGAATGTATAATACACATCCAGTTTTGAAGTGATCTCAAAGGGTGCATGCATGGAAAGCACCGGAACTCCCAGATCCACGGTGTCCACGTCCCGATTGCCCATGAACATGGCTATCGTGCCTCCGCCTCCCTCATCTACCTTTCCAAGCTCTCCTGCCTGCCATATGACGCCGTCCTCTTCCATGAAGCTTATGAATCTCGCCATGGTCTCTGCCGAAGCATCATTGGAGGATGATTTTCCTCTGGAACCGGTATATTTGGTAAGCACCGGTCCATGGTTCAGAAAGCTTGAGTTATTCTTTTCAAATACATCAGCAAATGTGGGGTCAAAGGCTGCATTTACATCTGATGAAAGGCAGAGTGAATTCTTATATACATCCCTGAGCCTGATCCCGCTCTTTTCGCATACATCCTCCATGAAATGATCCAGCATCCTGGAGGCCATGCCCGTATTTCCGTCGGAGCCTATCTCCTCCTTATCGGTAAATACCGTGACCGTCGTATATTCAGGCTTGTCCATCTCAATGGCTGCCATAAGGGCAGTATAAACACATACCCGGTCATCCTGTCCGTAGGCACCTATCATCGAACGGTCAAGTCCTATATCCACCGCTTTCACTGAAGGAACGAACTCGATCTCCGCTCTGAGGAAATCCTCCTCCGTCATGCCGTACATATCATTGAGCACCTTCAAAGCCATGAGCTTTATCTGCTCCTTGCAGTCATCTTCAAGATAGGGGATGCTGCCCACAAGTATATTGAGTTCTTCTCCCCTGAGTCCCTCCTTTAAGGGCCTTTCCTGCTGCTTTCCTGCAAGATGTATGAGAAGGTCCGAGATCACGAACTGGGGCTCCCCCTCCTTTTCTCCTATGGAGATGCTGACTTTGCTTCCATCCCTGAGTATCACCGTTCCGT
>DVNQ01000011.1 GCA_018714245.1 Candidatus Avilachnospira avicola | reverse complement strand
GTAGCCATTGATGTCATCACATTGCTCATCAGCATGACCATCGCCAAAAACAGAGCGAGGCTTCGTTTCACTGTCTTCTTCATGAAATTACCTCCACTTGTTTCTGCTCTGCTAAAATGAACAGAAATATTTTGTCTATTGTAGAAAAATTTAGCTCTTATTTCTATATTAGTCAATAATATTGACAAAATTTCTGTTTTTGTAATATTTGTCTATGCTGATAGATCAGGTCTGTTTCAGACATAAAAAAAACACCATGACTGCGCCATGGTGCGAAACGAAGTACTGCTTTAATCTGTCTATACGGATCAATCGTAATGTCCCTTACACTGAATTATTTCTATATGCTCTTTTGTAACCTTATAAACTAATCGATTCGTATCGTCTATCCTTCGGCTCCAGTAGCCGCTTAAATTTCCTTTTAGCGGTTCCGGCTTTCCCGTTCCTTCAAACGGTGTCCTTGATATCTCTTTGAGCAAATTATTTATCCTTCGGATTATCTTCCTATCTTCTATCTGCCACTCTGAATACTCTTCAAATGCCTGTTCAGAAAAAAGTAACTTCATTAATCTACCTTTCCAGGTCTTCCAAAGTTATCTCAACAGTTTTCCCAGATCTTATCTGCTCTATGCTTTTCTTAAGTGCAGCCAGGTTGCCGTCACTGTAGAAAGGATCCATGGATACCTCAAAAGGGATCCTTTTCTCCCTTACCACCTTCTTTGCAAATATATTTACTGCCGTAGACATCGGCATCCCAAGATCATCGCAAACTCTGTCAAACTCCTTTTTCAGACCTTCATCTATTCTAATTGTAATAGTGGTCTGGCTCATATTTTTCTCCTTTTTGATTCTCAAATCTCTCTTGATTTCTCTTAATACGCTTATTTTTATATCTCTCTTTTTTCTTACTCTCTCAACTAATTACAATAATCTGTTTTATATCCAGCTTCCACTTCTTGCCACGTTTAAATATTATTATATTATTTGTATATTGTCAAGTTAATGTTTATACATAGTATAAACATTAACCTATATTTATTATCAAAGCAGATCTCAAAATATAACCTTTCTGTTTTCAACTCTCAAAACTCAGTATATAATGTCCACATGAAAAATACTGATCATAAGAAAAACAGCATACGTTCCACTATAGCATTGGCAGTTATCCTGCTGCTTTATTTTGTCACCCGCTTTGCGGACCCTGTAAAGGAAGGGCCAGTTTCAGAGGGTTCTGCCGCCTTGGAGTCTTCCGGCCTTCCTTCCGCATCTGAGGAGCAGGCCTCAGAAGAGTTTTCATTTTCCCAGATCCCGGACTGGAGCGGCAGCCCGGTCTATATCGTAAATGACGATGTGCCCTTCTTTACGGAGGAGGATCTCGCAGATGAGCCCTATGAGCATTTTTCGGAGCTTGATGAGCTCGGCCGCTGCGGGCCTGCCACGGCGCTGCTTCACCGTTCCTGGATGCCTGACTGGGAAAGGGAGGACATCCACCTCATAAAGCCCACAGGCTGGAAGCAGGCATTTTATGACTTCATGGACGGAGACAGCCTATATAACCGCTCCCATCTGATAGCCTTCATGTTCACCGGCCAGGGGGCTAATCCTCAGAACCTCATCACCGGCACCCACTATATGAATGCGGAAGTCATGCTTCCCTACGAGGAGGAGGTAGCAGAGTATCTTCGTGACACTGGCAATCACGTGCTCTACCGGGTCACTCCCTATTTTAAGGGCGATGATCTCCTTGCCTCCGGCGTCCTGATGGAAGCAAGATCTGTAGAGGACAACGGACGGGGCATCCAGTTCTGCGTATATTGCTATAATGTCCAGCCCGGAGTCGGCATCGACTATTCCACCGGACGAAGCTGGGCTCTCACTGATGAGGAGCTTGACAGCCGGGAGTTCTGAGGCTCCTCAAAGATAGTTCAGAAGTCAGTTTGTTTCTGACGCCTTATGGAAGCGATTTCCTGAGGCGTCATTTTTGTCATAGGACAGGCTCACGCCGATGATCCCAATGAGGATGACTGCGACGCCAAGGGCTTCCACCGGACGGAAGGTCTCATGCATCAGAAATACTCCCGACAGTATGCCCACCACCGTGCTGAGAGTGGATGTGGATGAAAATACTGCAAATGGCAGATTCGCGGAAGCATAGGTCATGAGCAGGAAGGCTATGACGCAGGAGCCTATGCCCATATAGATAAGCGACACCAGGAACCTGGGGTCTGAAAGCCCTGTAAGATAAGTGGAAATGGGCTCCGCCATCATATGCTTTCCGATGGAAATGGCATTGAAAAATGCGGCTCCCATGGCGGTGGTCACATATACGATCTCAAAGGAGGAAAACTCCCCGGAGGCCCTCCTTACAAGTACCCGGTTCAGGGATACGGATATGATGGTGCCTATGATGAGTACAAGCCCCAGGCTGGTAAGGCCGGTCTCTGACTTGTCCGCAAGAGTGGTGATAAATACTCCTATGGTCGTAAGCACTACAAACATGAGCTGTCTCCTGGTGGGGTACTCATGGTTTATGAGTGCGGAAAACAGAAGCATGACCACCGGAAGCAGGCTGTTATACATGGCGATCTGGGAGGTCGGCGCATAGGTGGTGGAAGTGGTCTCCAGAATCTGACTGATCATGGGATTGAACAGCCCGCAGAGGATTATGAGCCTTATCGGCCTTCCTCTGTAGCTCGCCTTCCTGATCCCCAAAAGAAGGAGCAGGCTGAGAGCGATAAAGCCCAGCCCGAATCTGAAGGAAAGGAACTTTACCGTGTCCTGATCCACCACCGCCATGCCCATCTTCAGAAAAAGATAAGCAAAGCCGAAGATCATCTGGGATATGATATTTGCAAAAAGGGGCAGATAACGTTTCATGATGAGGTGGTCCTATTTTCTATATCCAGGTCATCTGAAGCTTCTTTCGATTTTCAGCACAGTCTGAAAGATATAGATTTATCAAAGTCTGATAAGGTATACCTATATTCAAGGCCTCCTTCTTAAAGTAGTCGATTGTAGAGCTGTCTATATTAATTGTTATCTGACGCTTCTGCTTTTTAATCCCAGTAGTATAGGGATTTTTAATACCATCGGAAAAATCATATTCATTTCTCATAATATTCACCTCACAATGCATCAAAATACTGCTGTTTTTCTTTTTTAGTTGCTAATCCGGCAGAAATGATCCGGGTCAGATATCAGCAGTGCATTTTCATCAAAAAACACCGTCTTTGCTTCAGAGAATGATACTCCATGCTTTGAAATGTTAATTTGATTTTTATTTTCATCCCACGCAAAGTATATGTTGTCCATAATTAAATTATAATTATAATATAGTTCAAAATCAAGCCAAAAAATCAGCGCCCTCAGAACTATCTGAAAGCGCCGATATCATATCCTTTATTTTTGTGCCTTTATAAGCCCCTGGCCTAAAGCACTATTTTCCTGATCCCGTATGCACGGCGGCGATTTCTGCCGCGAAGCAAAGTGAGACGCCGTGCATGCGGGTCATGTTAGTGAGACGCCGTGCATACGGGTCATCTATGCTTAGAAATCAACTTCCTCATCATAGTAGCAAGCCTTAAGGAGCTTCTCCATGACCTCAGGTGTGATGGCACGGGGGTTGGAGCCTGTGCAGGCATCGCCTACCGCATTCTTGGCAACCTCGGGAAGCTTGTCGAGGAATTCCTTCTCATCGATGATGCCGCCCTTGTAGTCCTTAATGCAGAGAGCTATGTTGAGCTCCTTGTCAAGCTCTCTTACGCGGGCGATAAGAGCATCCTTGAGCTCCTCATCGGTATTGCCCTTAAGTCCGATATAGCGTGCGATGATCGCATATCTCTTGAGAGCCTCGGGATCCTTTGCATTGTATGCGATGACCTTGGGAAGGTACATGGCATTTGCAGCACCGTGAACGATATGTCCGCCGCTGTAAGCAGCTCCGGTCTTGTGAGCCATGGAATGTACTATGCCAAGCAGTGCATTTGAGAATGCCATACCGGCAAGGCACTGTGCATCGTGCATCTTCTCACGGGCTTCCTTGTCTCCATGATAGGACTTTACAAGGTACTCGTTGATGATCTGAAGTGCACGGATCGCAAGAGGATCTGTATACTCGCAGTGAAGCGTTGAAACAAAGGCCTCGGTAGCATGTGTAAATGCATCCATACCGGTATTTGCACAAAGCTCCTGGGGCATGGTCTCTGCGATCTCGGAATCCACGATAGCCACATCGGGAGTAATGTTGAAGTCAGCAAGAGGGTACTTGATGCCCTTTGCATAGTCCGTGATGACTGCAAATGCGGTCACCTCGGTAGCGGTGCCGGAAGTTGAAGGGATCGCACAGAACTTAGCCTTGGTACGAAGGGTAGGGAAGCTGAAAGGTGTGATCAGATCCTCGAACTTCGCATCGGGATACTCATAGAATACCCACATGGCCTTTGCTGCATCGATGGGTGAGCCGCCGCCGATGGCTACGATCCAGTCAGGCTCAAAATCCTGCATGGCCTTTGCGCCCTTCATGACTGTCTCAACTGAAGGATCAGGCTCTACTCCCTCAAAGGTAGTTACTTCCATGCCTGCTTCCTTGAGATAGTCTATAGTCTTCTGAAGGAAGCCGGTAGCCTTCATGGAATGTCCGCCGGTAACAACTATGGCCTTCTTTCCGGGAAGGTTCTTGAGCTCTGCAAGGCAGCCTGCACCATGGTAAACGTCTCTGGGTAATGTAAATCTGCTCATCGTATCATATCCTCCTGATACTCAAAAAAACAAACTGTTTATACTTTGTTTACAAAATGTTAATAATTTAACATTCATGTTAATGTTATCACATTGTCTGCATTTTATCAATATCCCCTGTCCCATGTTCCTTAATAAATACATCTTCCAAGGACGGTGCTGTATATGATGCTTCGCCTTACCTTTTTTGCCGTAAGCTTTTCAAGGGACATGCGGTAGAGCCTAAGCTGAAGCCCGTACCGTTCCTTAAAGGCCTCCTCTGTATAAAGGCGGTCCGTCTTGTAATCGACTACGTTTATCTCTCCATCTTCATCTTCAAAGTATGCATCCACTATGCCCTGAAGGAGCTGGGGCACGCTGCTTTTTGCCGAAGGAGACAGCTGGTCTGCCGGGAAGGAAGCCATGAAGCGCTGCTCTCTCCAGAGCCGTCCCTCCCTGTGAGCCCTTGCCATGTCCATGGCAAGCTCTCCCGAAAGGAAGCTCAGGATCTCGCTGTCAGAAACGGAGGAAAGCTCCTCACGGGTCATAAGTTCAAGTGCCAGTATCCTGTTCCTCTCCTCCGAGATAAATCCAAGGATCACTTCCTCAATGGGCCTTCCTTTCTCATCTTCGGTAAGCTCCGTAAGCCTCTTAAACTCCAGAAGCTCCATGAATCTATGAAAGGCATTGCCGTGGGCGCTGCCTCCTGCCGGCAGCCTGCCGAAGGATAGGTCTCCCTCTTCAGCTGAAAGCGCTGCTGAGAGCTCATCCTCCAGAGCTCCGTCATCATAGTCCGCCTCCATGGCCTTAAGCTCGGAAACTGAGACCTTGGGCCTTATGCCCCTTTCATCAGAAAATGCATAGTCCCCATCTATGCACTTCCTGATGGATGAAAGCTCCTCCTCTGTAAATGAGAGTCCCTGAAGCTCCGTAAGCAGGGCGGAAGCCTCCCCATCCTTATCAAGTTCCTCCTTAAGCTTCATGTCCGAAAGCTCATAAGGCTTTCTGATGTGAAGCCTGAGGCTGCCCCGCTTGGCTGCCCCGCTCATAAGTATGAGATCCAGGAAGGAGCCTGCAGAAAGAAGCAGTGAAGCAGGCAGCTTTTCCCTGGCTTCTCCGCTTCCGGAAAAAGCGTAAAACTTTTCCAGTTTCTTTTCCGGATCCCTGATCGCTGCCGTGATCACCAGCTTTTCCCTGGCCCTCGTCATGGCCACATACAGTATGCGAAGTTCCTCCGCAAGACTCTCCTCGGTGACCTTCTGCCTTATTGCAGCCCTCTTTAAGCCCGGGTATCTTATCCTCTTTTCTGTATCGATATGATCCGTGCCAAGGCCCAGCTCACTGTCCATCAGGATGTCATTTTTCCGGTCCTCCCTGTTGAAGAGCTTGCCCGTATCAGCCAGGATGACCACGGGATATTCAAGCCCCTTTGATCTGTGGATGGAGACTATCCTGACCGTGTCTCCGCCCTCAGCTGCTGCCGGAGCCTCCCCATGATCCGTATCATATTTTTTAAGCATTTCTATATATCTGACAAAGCCGAACAGGCTCCGCTCTCCGGTATCTCCGTAGTCCTCGGCATTTTCAAGGAGCATGTCCAGATTTTTCCTTCTTGCCCTTCCCATCGGAAGCAGACCGGCATAGTCATAAAAGCCTGTCCTTGCATAGATCCTGCCGATGAGCCTTCCCACCGGGATCATGTCAGACAGGTCCCTGAGCTCATTAAGAAGGGAAAGGAAGCTTCTGCATTTTCCGAAAATGTCTCCCTCCGAACCGAGAGAGCTGCAGTACATAAGCGCCTCATAAAGGTCCGTAAGTCCGGTCCCGGAAGGCTGATCTCCCCGGCCTTCAAAAAGGATCCGGATCCTCGCAAGCTCCTCGTCTGAAAATCCTCCTATCATGCTTCGCATGACAGCCGCAAGGTCTATGTCCTGCCTGGGGTCATCGATTATGTTGAGAAAGGACAGCAT
>DVNQ01000066.1 GCA_018714245.1 Candidatus Avilachnospira avicola | reverse complement strand
AGTAAGGCATAGGCGTCAGACCCCTCAGCCTTTATAAACTCATCCGGATCCTTATGTCCCTTCATATCCAGGATACGCACATTGAGCCCCGCATCCCTCAGTATGGGAAAGGCACGAAGCTTTGCCTTAATGCCTGCCTCATCGCTGTCCTGGGTCAGTACCACCTCATCCGTATAACGCTTTAGGAGCCTTGCATGCTTTTCATTAAAGGCAGTCCCAAGGGAAGCTACGGCATTTGTAAACCCTGCTTGGTGAAGGGCTATCACATCCATGTAGCCCTCGCAGAGGAGCAGGCAGCTTTTTCTGGACTTCCTTGCGAAATTGAGTCCGTAGAGCACTGAGCTCTTATCAAAGATCGGGGTCTCGGGCGAATTAAGATACTTGGGCTGTCCGTCTCCCATGATCCTGCCTCCGAACCCAACCACCCGGCTGTTCTGATCCATGATCGGGAACATGACCCGGTTCCAGAATCGGTCGGTGATCCGCCTCTCATCAAATATCACAAGGCCTGAATCCTTTATGGCCCCATCATCGTAGCCCTTTGCCTTCAGGTATTCATATAGCTCATTCCGTTGTTTTCCCGAGTATCCAAGTCCAAAATGCACTATGGTATGATCCGAAAGTCCCCGTTTCCCCCTGAAATACTCAAGGCCGGCCGCTCCCTCCGGGGATTTCAGCTTGTCATAATAAAAATAGGCTGCGTCCTTATTGATGTCATAGAGCTTCTTTTTCAGCTCCGATGCCCCGAAGGCCTCTCCGCCGTCGCCGCCCTCAGGAAGGGCGATCCCGGCTCTCTCCGCAAGTGACTTAAGGGCCTCCGTAAAGGTCATGTTTTCATATTCCATAAGGAAATTGATCACATTGCCTCCGGCACCGCAGCCGAAACAGTAGTATATCTGCTTCTGGGGACTCACTGAAAAGGATGGGGTCTTTTCCCCATGAAAAGGACAGAGCCCAAAATAATTGGCCCCTTTCTTTGTAAGCCTGACATACTGTCCGATCACATCGACGATATCATTGGCTTCCCTTACCTGAGCTATGGTCTCTTCAGTGTATCTTGGCATCTCAGCTGACTCTCCAGCCCAGAGGAACAAAAAGTTCCTCAAACTTTTCTATGGCATAATTATCGGTCATGCCCGATATATAGTCACAGACAGCCCTTTCCCGGCTGTCTCCCCTTTCGATAAGCATGCGGTATTCAGTCGTAAGCTCCTCCGGATGCTTCATATAATGGTCAAACAGAAGCTCTATCATCTGCTGGGCTTTATGCTCTTCAGCCTTGGCCCGGCCTCCGGTGTAAATGTTTCCGAACATCCATTTCCTCAGGCCCTGCATCGCATTTTCATAATCAGGGCTCATGACTATGGTCTTTCTTCCGAAGCTGTGGGTTATGACATCATGTATCAGGCTGTTCAGCCTGTCATGGACGTTATGGCCAAGGACCTCCGTATATTCCTTCGGTATGTCCTCCTCTGTGATAAGGCCTCCACGTATGGCATCGTCCACATCGTGGTTCAGATAGGCGATCTTGTCAGAAAGACGCACCACCTGTCCCTCCAGGGTGGCAGGATGTCCGCTGGTCTGATGATTCAGTATACCGTCCCTGGTCTCCCAGGTAAGATTAAGGCCCCTGCCTCCCTTTTCCAGCACTTCAACTATGCGCACGGACTGTTCGCTGTGTTCAAAGCCGCCGCTGCACAGATTATTAAGCACGTGCTCTCCGCTGTGCCCGAAGGGAGTATGGCCGAGGTCATGCCCAAGGGCGATGGCTTCGGTCAGGTCCTCATTGAGGAGCAGGGACTTTGATATGGTGCGTGCTATCTGACTGACCTCAAGGGTGTGGGTAAGCCTGGTCCTGTAATGATCTCCCTCGGGGGCAAGGAAGACCTGGGTCTTCCTCTTCATCCTCCTGAAGGATTTTGAGTGGAGTATGCGGTCCCTGTCCCTCTGATAGTCAGGCCGCATGTCACACTTCTCTTCCTCTCTCTGTCTTCCCCTTGACTCCCTTGAAAGAGAGGCATAGGGGCTCAGTATCATGGCTTCCCGATCCTCAAGCATCTCTCTTATGCAGCTGAAGGTTTTTCCGTTGAATACTACGGGCCCGGACATATGACCTCCTGTTACTTAAGAAATCCTTCTATGATGGCCTGCTCGGCCTCCTGTCTGGTAAGGCCGAGGGTCTCCAGCTTAATCAGCTGTTCACCGGCTATCTTTCCTATGGCAGCCTCATGAACAAGCTCAGCATCCGGATGATCCGCATCAAGAGCTGGTACAGCCAGCACCTTTGCCTCATCGCCTATGATGGAATCACACTCAGTGTGTCCATGGCAGGCTGCCTTGCCTGCAATGTTGGAATAAAATACGATCCTGGACTTTTCCGTTGCCACTGATCTGCTGATCAGATTGGCGGATGAGCCCTCTCCTACAAGCTCCGCATCCATCCTTGACTCTGCGTACTGCTCCCCGTTTGTAAGCAGCCTCTCCTTTAGTATGAGCTTTGCATTCTTTCCAACGACCGCCTTGGTCTCACGTTTTGTGGAATCTATGCCCTTTATCTGTGTGGATTCCATCTCCAGTGTGGCATCCTCGTCCAGATATATCTCCGTCTTGGGATTCATGATCCTGCCTCCGGTCCTTCCATCGGCAGCCTCTCCGTAATGTCTCTCTATATATTTGACCCTGCTGCCCTTTCCAACATGGAAAGTATGCAGGCCGTCATGCTGGCTTTCCTGGTCTCCGCAGTTATGTATGCCGCAGCCGGCAACTATGGTCACATCACAGTCTTCGCCTATGGTAAACTCATTTATGACCATCTCCTTATATCCGGTCTTGGATATGACCACCGGGATACAGCAGGTCTGGTTCTTGGTATGGGGCTTTATGTCAATGTTTATGCCTGTTCCGTCAGGCCTTGATGTTATCTCTATATTGGCAGTGGAATGTCTCTCCGCCGCTTCTCCATTAAGCCTGATGTTCATGGCTCCCTCAGGCATCTTGTGGTGCATGTCGAGGACCTCTTCAAGTATCCTCTTTTCTATATTATCCATGTATATGTCCCTTTCTGTCAGATCTATACGAAGCTTCAGGCCTCGTCCCCTCTTTTCTGGGTCTTTACGGCACACTCTCCGACTGCGGAGGAGGTGCCAAGGAGCTCTGGAAGTATGTCCTCCCTGGGTCCCTGCTTTGCAATGCGTCCATCCTCTATGACTATGATGGTATCCGCGATCTCAAGTATCCGCTCCTGATGGCTTATGATGAGTATGCTGCCATGGGTCTTGCTCTTGATATGGCGGAACACATTGATGAGATTGTTGAAGCTCCAGAGGTCTATGCCGGCCTCCGGCTCATCAAAGATCGCAAGCTTTGACTTCCTGGCAAGCACAGTGGCTATCTCTATTCTCTTAAGCTCTCCTCCAGAAAGTGAGGCGTCCACCTCTCTGTTGATATAGTCCCTGGCGCAAAGGCCTACCTCGCTGAGATAGGCACAGGCATCACCTATGGAAAGTGTCTTATCTCCTGCAGCAAGACGCAGAAGATCCAGCACCTCTATGCCCTTGAACTTTACGGGCTGCTGAAATGCATAGCTGATCCCGGCCCTTGCCCTGTCAGTTATGCTCATGTCTGTTATGTCGGTACCGTTGAACACTATGCTGCCTGAAGCAGGCTTTATGACTCCCGCGAGCACCTTTGCAAGGGTTGACTTGCCTCCTCCGTTGGGTCCTGTAATGACGGCAAAACAGTCATCGGGAATGTCAAGACTCACTGATTTCAGTATGTCCTTCTTTCCCTGTTCGTCGTCGACCCCATATGTCAGATCCTTTATAGATATCATAATCTTTTCCGGAAATATCCGGATCCTTTCTTTAATAATGAAAATGGGTGGAGCAATGACTCCACCCAAGATTTTACCATAATTTACATGGCATTAAAACATATTTAGTTCAGGCTGTGCCTGATACTTTTCTGAAAATTTCATAAAATTAGTCTTAAAACCGCTGTCCTGCAGCCTGACACAAAGGGCCAGAGCCTTATCAGAAGCTGTAAAGCAGCCTTCCGAAGGTACCGTCATGAGCCTCGTTAAAGTAGTAGGTCCTTCCGTCTATGACCTTTAAGCCATAGGCCATGGCTCCCTGGGTGCCGTCAGAAACAGGATTGAGATAATAGGTCTGTCCGTCTATGTTCTGCCATCCGGTAAGCATGCGTCCATAGGTTCCGTCGTGGACCGTATTGAGGTAGAACCAGTTGGTCCCGTCATAAAGCCATCCGGCCTGCATCTTTCCGGTGCTGTCAGCGTAATACCAGTGGCTGCCGTCAAATATCCAGCCTGTGGAATACGCTCCGGAAATGTTTCTGTAATACCAGTCAGATCCTACCTGGATCCAGCCTACTGTAACTCCTGTACCTACTGCCGGTCCGGGATTTACTGCAGTGCCGGGAGTTCCTGTTCCTGTGGATCCGGAGCCAATATTGCCGCTGCCTACGTCTGACCAGGTCTCATACTCAGTTATGTCAAAGTTATAAACGTCAATATCGCCCATGGTGGCCCACTCGGAAGGGGCTGTCCTTGAGTTGTTGCCGGCATTTCCGACTGCCCTTACGGCTATGCCGGTCACCCGGCTCCTGTCATGGCCTTCTCCCCTGTTATAGGAAGAAACGGAAAGGGACTCTGAGGAAACGGTGGTCTTTCTCTGGCGCTCGTTGTCATTGCCGTCTATCCATGTCATCAGTACTTCATAGCGCGAAGCGTCTCCTGTCCACTTTATGGAGCTTACATCACCTATATTCTTTGTGGTGATCTCAGGAGTAGCCCACTTATAATAGGGATAAGCCCTGACTCTTACGATCAGCGTATCGTGGGCCTCCGTATTTTTCCTCTGTACGCTGGAAATGCCGTTGTAGGTAATATTTATCTGGCTCTCGTCAGGGAAGTAATATCCTGCATTGGCATAGAATACCAGCTCGTATGTACGCTCGGAACGGTAGGTGGTACTGTCCGAATTGGTATCATAATAGTATGAAAGCGAATACTGATAGCTGTCACTGGTGAAAAGCGGCATGGTCGTATGCGCGTTATACTCAAAAGGCTGTTCATCGTCGGGCCCGCAGTTTATATTGACACTGGTTATGGCTGTGGCCGCATAGGATGAAAAAGCCATGGCAAACATGGCGCAAAGCGCGATGCCTAAAGTCTTATAGATCTTCTTCATAGTCTGCTCACTCCTTTTTTATTGTTGGCCCCGGAACTTTCCGGATGCCATATATCCCCTTAGCTTCTGATCTGATTATAAAACACCCGCCGTCTCTGCTCAATAAACTTACTCATACGGATTTATTAAGAATAATTCAGGCATTTTTATAAAAATGTAATTGATATTTATCTCCTGTCAGATATAAATGAAGATCTGTTTTTCCAGTAACAGCCTGCTTTCATGTCTCATTCACTTATAAGTCCCTTTTCCAGCAGAAATTCCCTTGCTATGACATAGGGCTCCTCACCATCCTGAGCTCCTCTGTAGTTCATATCCTGCATTTCTTCATCAGTAACTGCAAGATTCAGCTCCATGCAGGCATCCAGGACCTCAGGATGCTCCTCCATCACGTCTTCGCCAAGCATTGAGAACAGTACGTAGGGAGGGAAGAAGCTGTGATCATCCTCCAGAAAGACCAGGTCGTACTTCTGGAGCAGACCATCAGTCCTGTAAGTAACGATGACATCCACCTCGTCATTTTCAAGCGCTATATACATGGGTGCTGCCCCAAAGGTAAGTGCGTCCTTGAATCCGAGTCCATACTCCTCACAGGCAGGGAATAGTCCGTCATTTTCACGGGCATAAAAGCTCTGGGAACATCCCACAACCATGTTGGGAGCAAGTGGAGCCAGATCTCCCACCGTCCTAAGGTCATACTTCTCCGCGATCTCAGGCTTCACTGCAAACACATACTGATTATTTGGTCCAAGCTGTCCCGAAGCCGTTATTCCGAAATCCTCAAGAGCATCTGATACATCCTGATAGGTCTGATCCCTTTCCATTCCTGGATATATCTCGAGTCCAAGCACAGAGGCATAGTAAGTCCCGGTATAGCCGGGCACCATATCAAGCTCTCCGTTCAGCAGAGCCTCCCAGGTCACAAGGGTACTGCCCATGGCATTATTGAGCTCAACCTCAATCCCCGTCCTGTCTTCGATGACCTGAGCATAGAGCTGAGAAACTATGCGCTCTTCTATATACTCGGTGGTTCCGATAACTATGCTGTCCTTCCTTGAATCCTTCACCACCTCGAAAATTATACTGCCAAGCAGTATCACCAGAGCGGCTCCAACCACGGTCAGCACCCTGCGCTGATGGTTTTTCATCTTCTTTACCGTAGCCGCATCTATTGCCGCTGAGGAAAGCCTCAGGCTCACCGGTACGACAGCCTTCTCCACAAGGCTGAATATATAGTCTATCAGCAGGGCCAGCAGGCAGGCAGGAATGGCGCCTGAAAGTATCATATTGGTATTTATGATCTGTATACCCGCATAGATCTGCTTACCAAGTCCTCCGCCTCCGATAAAAGCCGCCATGGTAGCTGTTCCTATAGAGTTTACGGCGGCCACTCTGATACCGGCCATGATCACCGGCAGCGCCAGCGGGAACTGTACCTTAAAAAGTATCTGCCTCTCCGTCATGCCTATGCCTCTGGCTGCCTCTATGGTCATGGGATCCGTATTGACAAGGCCCGTATAGGTATTTCTCAGTATCGGCAAAATAGCGTAAAGAGCGATGATGATTATGGCCGTCTTGTCTCCTATGCCTATAATGGGAATGAAAAAGCCCATCAGCGCAAGGCTCGGTATGGCCTGCATGACGCTGGCACAGCCGAGCACCGGCTTTCTTGACCAGGGGAGCCTTGAGATTATAAGTCCCAAAGGCACGCCAATTATGATCGCCGCAGCCACTGCCAGCATGCCGATGCGAAGATGCTGCATCGTATATTGAAGAAGTATCTCATAATTGTCTGCTACATACTGGAAAAATCCACTCATGCCGATACCTCCTTTTCAAGATCAATATACTGGCGGCTCATGGTAGTCACAAGGCTGGAGTTGGTTATAAGGCCTTCAAGCCTTCCCCATCGGTTCACTACCGGAAGAGCCTGAACATCATTTTTATTGATCAGGTCAAGCAGCTTGACAAGATCGTCCTCCGGAACGACCGTTACTACGCAGTCTTTCATAAGTGCTGATACAGAAACATTTTTATCAGCTGCTCTCTGAATGTCCGTTGCCCTGACATAGCCGATAAGCTTCTCATCATCATCGAGCACCATGGCACTGGTTACATGCTTTTCCCTCATCTGCTCTATGGCATGGAGAGCAGAAAGAGTCTGAGGCACGGCCAGAGGGTCAGGGAGCATGATGTCCTCCGCCCTTATATACTCAGGATTGGCCCAGATGCGGTTCTTTCCGACAAAGTCCGCCACATATTCATTTGCAGGGTGCTTCATGATCTCCTCAGGAGTATCGTACTGGACTATCCTGCCTCCGTTTATGATACAGATGCGATCGGCTATCTTGACTGCCTCATCCATATCGTGGGTGACAAAAACTATGGTCTTTTTAAGCTTTGACTGCAGGAACAGAAGTTCATCCTGCAGCTGCGAACGGGTTATGGGATCCAATGCTGAAAATGGTTCATCCATGAGTATGATGTCCGGATCCGTGGCAAAGGCCCTTGCCACCCCTACTCTCTGGAGCTGTCCCCCTGAAAGCTGTGTTGGATAGCGATCCAGATACTGATCCGAATCAAGCCCTACCATCTTCATGAGCTTCTCTGTTCTTTTATCTATCTCCTCCGGATCCTTTTTCTGGAGTCTGGGAATAACCTCGATATTTTCCCTGACCGTCATATGAGGAAACAGGCCTGTCTGCTGTATGACATAGCCCATATTTCTTCGCAGTTCTATGGGATCCTGATCCATAATGTCCTTACCGTCGATATAGATCTTTCCGGAGCTAATCTTCACGAGGCGGTTTATCATCTTCAGGCAGGTTGTCTTGCCGCAGCCTGAAGGCCCTATAAGGACAACGATCTGGCCTGAGGGTATGGTAAAATTGATATCCTTTACTACTTCGGCATCAGTGCCACGATATTTTTTGCTAACATTTTCAAACTGGATCATCTGCACTCCTTTCATATAAAGATATAAGATCCCGAAGGAGATCATACTGCCTGCTTTCAGGCCTCATCAGCTCTGTTTATATATCTGTCCAGGGCCAGGGCCCCGTCCTTATCCCCCACAAATATGATCACATCCCCGGCATATAGCTCAGCATAGGGCCCCGGGGAGATGATCATGTTTTTATTACGTCTTATGGCTATGACCGTGGCCCCGGTGGCCTGCCAGAGCCTCAGTTCTCCTATGGTTTTCCCTATCTTTTCAGAGGTTTCCGATACGGAAACTTCAAATTTGGGAAATGACTGCTCTGAGGGAAGGGGATTCTGCTCTGCCTCTATAAGCTCCCTGCATAAATCCCTAAGCCTGCGTCCTGCCTCCTCATAGGAATAAAGATACTTCTGAAGCCTGTCATAAAGATCCTTCCTTGAACCTCTGCCCCTGGAAAGCTCCAGATATCTCCTTGCACTGTCAGCAGAGATCACAGTCACACCGCTTTTTTCCTTGACCTTTACCACACTCATATCAGAAAGCAAAGCCATGGCCTTCCTGATGGTTTCAGGCGAAACTCTGTACTCAGAAGAAAGCTGGGTCCTGCCGGAGAGCTTCTGCCCTTCGATTATCTTTCCCTCTGCGATCCTGGATGCTATGTCTATGGCTATACGTTCATATTGAGCAAGACCCTCCTCTGTCATGTCTTTCTCCTTTCATGCATTAAAGTATGAATATATCTTACATCTGCCAACTTGTTATTGTCAATAGGTTTGCAGTTTGGAATCGCCATTTTCCATAAAAAAGCTGCTGCCCCATAGATGCCAAGCATCTATGGAACAAGCAGCATAGTATAAATGTTTATAACCATTTGTATTGGATCTCTTATCTTATGAGAGCCCCTTCAGGAAGTCCGTCCTGCTCCCTGCCTTTTGAGAAGCTGTAAGCCGTACCGTCTATGATATGGTCTCCGGTATACATATAGCCGAAATCTCCGTCATGATAGGGATGGAGATAATAGATATTGCCGTCAGTATCGGTGAACCAGCCGCCGTCTGCATAGCCCTCGGCATTGAAGTGATACCAGTGTATCTCTCCGTTCCACCAGCACTGATACCAGCAGGCCTTAGGCCAGCTTCCGTCATAAAGCTCAAACCACCAGCCCTTATCGTCCTGTCTCCATGTGCCGTTCAGAGGATTGCCGGGGATATGTCTGCCGTCCTCATAATAAACTCCTATCGGTCCGCTTACGGTTCCTCCGCTGCCACTGTTACTGTAATTATTGCGGCTTGGTATGGGTTTTTCCGTGAAGCTCAGCTCACCAAGTACTGCTGAAGAAGGAAGAAAGTTATTATCTCCAGAATACACTACATATAGCTTCTTTGGCTCAAGTCCTGCAAGCCCCTCATGAACGATATAGCTTATGACTGCATTTCCACCGTCAGACTGCTGAAGCTCATAGCTCATAAGCAGTATACCCTCATTTGCCGGGTCTCCAAGATAGACGGATATCCTTCCGGTAGGGCTTCCATATGAATTTTCCTCATCTGAAGCTGTCACATTTACTTCTATCCTTAGCTCATCTCCTACATAATATCTGCTACTATCTCCAGTGCCGCTTTCACTTATTACTGAAGTGGTCAGGTTAACGGGTTCTGCATCCTTATAATAAACAGCATAAAGCCCTCCCTGTCCTGTCACGTCAAATACTATGGAGTCTACAGTCCTCTGATAGGACAGCATCTTGGCACTGCCCCCTGTCTTAGGTATATGAAGCATCAGAAAAGTACCCCTGTCCATGCTTATCTGAGTATTAGGATCCGGTGTCCAGCTCACTGAGACTCCCTCAGCCGGGTCTGCAAGCAGGCCTCCAAGGGCATAAAACGGTCTTATTCCAAAGCTCTCTCTATCCTCGCCATAAAAGCCATAGGCCATGGAAGCCCTGTCCCAAGCCTCATTGATATCTTCCTCTGTCATCCCGTCCACATAGCTGGGAAGGGGATATACAGGTCTTACCCAAAGTATCGAGCCCTCATCATCTGATGACTCAGCTACGGCATTGACAGCCTCGATATCCAAGGTCAGCCTCCATCCGTTTGATGAGCTTACCACAAGGCTTGTGCTGTCACCACTTCTCAGACTTCCTGTCTTAAAGCTTACAGTGCTGCCTTCAGTCTTGATACCCGAAAGCAGACTGCCAGCATCCTTCGGATCCTCGACCGCATTGCTTATCCCATTGGAATCAAACCACGAACTAAGGTCAAAGCTCCTCTCTGTCTCTGAGTCCTGACCCGCCGGCACAAGGAGCCTTCCTGTCATGGCGGCATATGACTGGGTCGTAAAGGTAAATCTGCTTATCTCTGACCTGAAATGAGGATAAGGCCTTTGGTTGCTCGCAGGGAGCCTCAGCTTAAGCACATAATCCGTTTCTTGTGCGAGACTGCTTACCGTTATTTTTTCTCCAGTTCCCTCAAACGTATCTATTATCACATTGCTTGCTGCATCCTCGAGCCTGTACTCTGTTCCAACAGAAGCAGTAAATGTCATGGAGCTTGAGGTTATGATGACATCGTCCTCGTCTATTGAGTGCATGGCCGGCCTTACGGGTATGACTATCTCCGTTACCTCACTCGAGCCCTGATAGACTGCATAAAGCCTCTGCTCCTCCTCGCCGCTTCCTCCTATGTATTTGCTTATGGAAATGCTGAGACCCTGAGTATAGGCGTTGAGGGCATCACCACTTAGATCTGCATTGTCATATATCAGCACACCTGAAGGGAAACTCAGCTCCTCATTGACGTGATCGATGACAAATTCAGAGAGCTCCGGCCTGTCAGACAGTGTGGAAAAGCTGGACGCAGGGCTTAAGTCATCTCCCGACTTCTGTATAAAGGTATATGTCCTTCCAGGTTCAAGTCCGGTAAATACTGCTTCCTCCTGCCAGCTCTCGCCATGGTCTATGCTATAGCTATAGCCTTCTGTCTCTTTCAAACTAATGCTGGTCCCGGTCCTGTCCGAAAGCTCCGGAGCAGGCACGCTGCTCTCTCCTACTAATACTCCATCGCTTTCTATCTCCCCGGCATATCCTCCTTTAGCTGTTATCCTGCAATAAATTATCTTCCCTTCATCATCTTCCGTGATAATATATGTGCCCGAGGCGGCATTGGATATAGGCTCATCTCCTCTGTACCACTGATAATTAAGCCTGCTTCTGGCCCTTACGGATTCGGGATAAACGGAACTCAGATCTACTTTAATCGTTTCTCCAACATCCACTGTTCCGGAAGAGATGATATTCCCGTTCTGATCAAGAAGTCTTGCAGCTCCATAGATGTTAAGCTTTGGCACTGTAAAAAACTCCTGAAAGCCTGTATCACTTATGGAAAATGAAGCACTCTGTCTGATTATATCCGTCAATGCAGAATCATTGAAATACATCTCAGCCCCGGTCTTTGGAGTCATCTCTGAAGAAGCCACCGATGCATATCCATATCCTATCTCACCCAGAAGCTCGCCGCCTATCCTTATCTCTCCTGAAGCTTCTGCGCTGTAAGGCGTATATCCGCTTCCGCTTTGCAGGAACATGGTATTCTGTACAAGGGGCATGTTATTGCAGGTCACGCTATCTGCATATATGGCCAGCACACCTGACTGAGCATTGACAGTGTTCTCTCCGCTAAAGGTGATATCAGCTCCATTCATAAGCTTTATATTTTCTATAATATCCTCACGGCTGACTGCCGCTCTTGCCATGGGACTTGTGCGCCGAAGCCTCAGCTCTCCCGTGCCGCCTGATCCGGATACATCATTCCAGCCGTCTATCTCAGCATCTCCTACCTCTATGGGTATCTTGCCATCGTCATTGCCGTCTAAGGTATAAAACCAGTATCCTGCTCCGATAGCAGCGCTGTATACGCTCTTGGCTGTTATGTCACTATTTTCTGATATGTTTATATTTACATTTGTCGAATTAGAAGGTATAACACTTGCGTTGCTATATGCCCCCATGCCTATGGCAGCACCATATCTGCTCGCTGCCTCTATGGTACTTCCGGATATATTGATTTCTGCCTCACCATCGTTCTGACTTCGTGATGTACCTATGGCGGCGCCAAATTCAGCCATGACCTTTACAGTTGAATCCTCGATAGTCAGAGTATCAAATTCACCGCCGACAGCCGCATAACTGCTTGTTATTGATCCATCTCCCTCGACATATGAGCCATTCCTTATCTCTATATCATCAAAGTTTCCAAGCATGATGCCTTTATATGCTAAATGCCTGAAACTGATGTTTGAGTTATCAATGGTAAGACAGCTTTCCTCTGCTGCTTGAGCTCTGCCTGGATTTAAATGCTCTATGCCTGTTATCGTTGAGCTGTTTATGGAAACCTGCTCCGCCTCTATATAAGCATTCCTAAATCCTGCATTTAATTCGTCGCTCGTAAAATTAAAGGTGCTGTCTTTTATATCTATATATTTTGTCGTGATAGATGATTCGGCCTCAACATTACAA
>DVNQ01000001.1 GCA_018714245.1 Candidatus Avilachnospira avicola | reverse complement strand
GGATCATATAGTGGCAATATATAAGATGAATAAATCGGAGGATCAAAATATGCGTATCAGCGATAAGGAACAGTTCAACAAAGAAAATGTATTCGGACTTGGAGATCCCAATACAGCCTATGCTAAGTATTTCATCGGCAATTCATATCTCAATCCGCTGACGGAGGCAGGCAAATGCCCGATGCATCTTTCAAATGTCACCTTTGAGCCGGGCTGCCGCAATAACTGGCACATACATCACGCCAAGTCCGGCGGCGGACAGATCCTGATCTGCACCGCAGGAGAAGGCTGGTATCAGGAGGAAGGCAAAGAGGCCCAGAGCCTGACACCAGGAACTGTTGTGGTCATCCCAGAAGGAGTAAAGCACTGGCATGGTGCGAAAAGAGACAGCTGGTTTTCTCACATTGCCTTTGAAGTGCCCGGCGAGGAGACCTCAAATGAATGGCTGGAGCCGGTGGATGAGGCTGCCTATGGCGAACTTGAATAAGAACATAGGAAAATAAAAAGGGGATCCGCGGATCCCCTTTTAAAGTCGATATGTATTACTGGTTCAGCATCTTCCTTAAAGGGATGCAGACCGCTATTGATATGATGGCTGCCGCAAGCATCTCGCAGGCGGATGACACGGTGACCAGTGACAGTACCACGCTCATCACGCCCATCCCGAACTCACTGAAGAACAGTGCCAGGAGCCCGAGGACCATGACCGTATGGCAGATGGTGGATACCACTGCAGCAAGGCCTATGGAGACGCCCTCCTTACCGTGAAAGGCCTCCATGAAGGCTCTGAAGAAAAGCGCGGCAAGGATGCCGAGAAGTATACGGGGGCCCATGCACATGATAAGGCTCTGAATGGGCTTTCCGCTGACAAAGGGGCTAAAGGCAAGATCCACCGGGCTTGTGGCCTGGGTAGAGGCTTTCCAGAGGGAGGTAATGCCGAACACAGTCCCAAGGGCAGCTCCGGCCTTCGGACCCATGATGATGGCTCCTACTATAACTGGTATGTGCATAAGAGTGGCAGCTATCGGCGGGATCATGATATATCCGAGGGGCGTTACTGCCATCACAAGCTCTATGGCTATCAGCAGCGCAAGCTGAGTCATCCTTATGGTCGAATAGCGTTTATTCATCTGATTTCCTTTCCTTTATCCTTTCCATTTATGGATTATATAAGGATATAACGCATGTTCTATAAAAGCAAGTACAAAAATCCAAGCAAGATTTTACACTGGATTTACATTTTCATACTTCAGAGATTACAAGTCATGATATAATCTATATATGTTATTCCGAAAACTGAGGCGCAGTTTTTAGGGAATATGAAAGGAGCATGAAATGAATAAGAGACCGATCAGGAACCTGGCTGCAAAGCTGATGCTTACTGCAGCAATCAGTCTGTCTTCTGCCTTCCTTGCATTTGCGGCGGATCAGGATATCATCATCCTGAATACCAATGACGTACACTGCGGAGTGGAGGACAACATAGGATATGCGGGACTTGCTCTTTATGAAAAGGAAATGAAGCAGCAGACCCCTTATGTCATGCTTGTGGATGCGGGTGATTCCATCCAGGGAACTCCCATAGGTACCCTTTCCGACGGAGGATATCTGGTGGACATCATGAATGAGATGGGCTATGACTTCGCGATCCCCGGCAATCATGAATTCGACTACGGCATGGCACGCTTTCTGGAGCTTGCAGAGAAGCTTGACTGCGGATATACCTCCTGCAATTTTACGAGTCTTCAGACAGGAAGCCTGGTATTCCCTGCATACCGCATGTTCACTTATGATGATACGGATGTGGCCATGGTAGGAGTTACTACTCCTGAGAGCTTTACAAAGTCCTCGCCTGCATATTTCCAGGATGGAGCCGGCAATTATATCTACGGCTTCTGTGAGGACGCTACGGGTGCTGCGCTTTACAATGCAGTACAGTCTGCAGTGGATTCTGCAAGGGCTGCGGGAGCTGAGTATGTCATAGTTGTAGGACACCTTGGAAATGAAGGAGTGCATCAGCAGTGGAGCTCCGAGGCAGTGATAGCCAATACAAACGGCATAGATGCATTTATCGATGGACACAGCCACGAGACCTATACAAAGACCTTCAGCAACAAGGACGGCGCAGCAGTGCCCGTGATCCAGACTGGCACAAAGCTCTCTTCGATAGGAAAGATCACCATAAAGACTGACGGCAGCATAAGCACTGAGCTTGTGACTGAGGTACCTGCCGATGCCAACGTAGGCAGCGCCTATGTGGTACAGAAGGGAGATAGCCTTAATCGTATAGCTAAGAGGATGCTCGGATCCTATGATCTCTGGACTGTGGTTTATGATGCAAACAGGGCCCAGATCTCAGATCCCAACATCATAACTCCCGGTATGGTACTTACGATACCCGGAGGCAGTGTGGTGACTGAGGATGGCAGAAATGTGGACGCCTATATGCAGGCATATATAGACGGCATAGAGTCCCAGTATGAGGCATCACTTGCCACTGTGCTCGGGCATACCTCCGTAGACCTTACCACTCTTGACCCTGCCACCGGACAGAGAGCCGTAAGAAAGGCAGAGACCAACCTCGGAGATCTCTGCGCCGATGCCTACAGGATCCAGACCGGAGCCGATATAGGCATGCAGAACGGAGGCGGCATAAGGGCTGACATCAAGGCCGGAAACATCACCTATAACGATACCCTCAGCGTATTCCCCTATGGAAACATGGTATGCGTGGCTGAAGTTACCGGACAGCAGATCAAGGACTGCCTTGAGATGGGAGTAAGGAACTATCCTGAAGAGAGCGGCGGATTCCAGCATGTATCCGGACTTACCTATACCGTGGACAGTTCCATACCAAGCTCTGTAACGACAGATGATCAGGGCAACTTCACCGGAGTTACCGGAGCATACAGAGTGACGGAGATACTGGTCGGAGGAGAGCCTCTGGATGTCAATAAGACCTATACGCTGGCTTCCCACAACTATCTGCTTAAGGATGGCGGAGACGGCATGAACATGTTCATGGGTACCAATATCATAAGGGATGAGGTATCCACCGATGTAGACATGCTTTCTGCATATATAAATGAAAACCTTGGCGGCACAGTTGGTGCAGAGTATGCTGACCCTCATGGACAGGGAAGGATAACGATAAAGTAAAAAACGTAAGTGTTTTACTTCAGTAAAATAATTCCTTGAAATGCAGTTATTATAAGTTATAACAAAATAGTATTATCCAGAAAATGCCATGTTGCCTGAAGGCGCCTTTGACATTCTGTGTCAGCAGATGCCGGAGAGCAACAGGGCATTTTTTGTGTACATATATCTGACAGGAGTATTATAATGTCCATGAGATAAGCTTAAAGGAGAGTGACATCATATGGATAAGACAGACAGGATGAGTATGATGGCGGAGCTTCCTGTGCCTCAGGTGCTGATAAAGATGAGTCTCCCCATGATGCTTTCCTTCTTCATACAGGCCATGTATAACATCGTTGATTCCATATTTGTGGCCCGTATATCGGAAAATGCATTTACCGCAGTATCGCTGGCATTTCCAATGCAGCAGATAGTGACTGCCATAGCCGTGGGCACATCCACTGGAGTCTCCGCCGTTTGGTCCAGGTACATGGGCATGGAAAAGAGGGACAGGGCCTCTGCGGCCATCAGGACCATGACCTCCATGAGCCTCATGTTCTGTGCCCTGTTCATAGTACTTGGCATATGGGCGTCGGGCCCTGTGTTCAGTTTCCAGACGGATGTGGAGGAGATAGCTCAGCTTGGTGCCGTATATCTCAGTATCAACTGGATCTTCTCCTGTGGAACCATATTTGGAAAATACTATGAGAGGCTGCTGGTGTCCGCCGGCAGGGCGGAGCTGTCCATGGCTGCCATGGCCTCCGGCGCCATATTCAACCTTATATTTGACCCCATACTTATATTTGGCCTTGGGCCTGTGCCTGCCATGGGCATAGCCGGAGCGGCCTATGCCACCATAGGAGGGCAGATACTGGCAGTATTTGTGGCCATGGCCCTCAACATGAGATACAACAGTACAGTGAGGAAGGACCTGCTGAGACTGGGTTTTGCTGCGGATGTGGCAGGGGACATTTTCAGGGTAGGGCTGCCTTCCATCATAACCATGGGACTTTCCTCCCTGACCAGCTTCTTTATCAATCAGATACTTCTGGCCTATTCCACCACGGCCACTGCGGTATATGGCATATGGATGAAACTTCAGAACTTCTGCTTCATGCCCATCTTTGGACTCAATAACGGTATGGTGCCCATACTTTCCTATAATTACGGCACGGGCAGGAGAGACAGGGTAAAGGAGGCCATGCGCATAGCGCTTACTGGCTGTGCAGCTCTTATGTGCCTGCTGCTTATAGTGCTTGAGCTGGCCCCTGGAGTCATACTGACACTTTTCAGTGCAGGAGAGCAGATGCGGGACATAGGCATGGTCTGCCTGAGGGCCTGCGTCATCTCTCTGCCCTTTGCGGCGGTATCCATGATCCTTTCCACCAGCATGCAGGCATTGGACCACAGCCGCTATGCCATGCTCATAAACATGATGCGCCAGTGCGCGCTGCTGGTCGTAAGCTTCCTTGGCATATCAATGCTGACCCACAGCCAAAAGCTCATATGGCTGGCGGTGCCGGTGACAGAGCTTATCACTTTCCTGGTGAGCCTTCGGCTTTACAGTCTATTCCGCAGGCATCTGGATGTGTAAGTGTCTATATGACGAATAAAAACAGGCCGCAGATCAGACTGCTGGTTATGGGACAAAAACGTTTCGTCATTGATGCTTAGGGCACTGTCTTATATTAAGCTTAAATCTTCTTAAGCTTTATTTACGGATCAGAGTCTCTTTTGTATAATAGCTGAGAATTTATAAAGAGGCAGGTATCGTATGGAAAACGACAGGGACATAAGTAAAGAGACTGATATAGAAAAGAAGGATTCAGAGCTTGAGGACAAGATCAGGGAGCTGATGGACGAAGGCGCTCCGGAGGCTCAGAAGAAAAAGGGAAGGAAAAAGCTTAAGCGGGCCATCATCGGAGTGGCTTTACTGCTTATCCTTTTTGTAATTGTTAAGCTCCTTTTCTTTTCCGGAGGTTCGGTTATTTATGTGGATACCGGGATTTTATCCAGAGGATATATAGCCGATACCCTCAGCATCACCGGACCGGTGGAAGGCACTGACAGTGTGGACGTAACTTCCAATATCCATGCCAAGATCACGTCCCTTAACGTAAAGGAAGGAGACCGGGTCATAGCCGGAGAGACAGTGCTTCTTACCATCGATCCGGAGGATCTTCAGTCAAAGTATGACCTTGCAAAGAGCAATTATGATCTGGCAGTGAGCGACAAGGAGACCCAGACCAGGACTGCTCAGCTCGGATATGAAAAGGCGATCCAGGATCTCAATGCAGCCAGGGAGGACCTTAACAGAAAGACTGTGCTCTACGGCACCGGAGACATATCCAGGGTAGAGCTTGAGACTGCCCAGGCTGCCTTTAATGATGCGGAGAGAGCCGTCGGAGCCTATGAGGCCGAGGGAGGAAAGGTCATACCCGATGAGGCCCTGGACATAAAGATCCAGTCTGCAAGGCTTGAGCTTGAGGCCGCAGCCACTAACCTTGAAAACGCAACCATCATAGCGCCCATAAGCGGGACGGTGACCAGGGTCAATACCAAGGTGGGACAGTTTGCCGATGACATAGAAAATTCAGCTCCGATACTTACCATAGAAAATCTTGATGAGCTTAACATGGAGATCAAGGTCAGTGAATACAGCATAGGAGAGGTGCATCCGGGACAGAAGGTCATAATCACTGCTGACATACTCGGAGAGGGCAATTCCGAGTCAGGTATCATCGAGAGTATAAGCCCCACCGGAGAGGAAAAGGGAGGGGGATCCACCGAGAGAGTCATCCCCACAAAGATAAGGGTGACTGAGGAGCATTCCGGACTTATGGCCGGTATCACCGCCAGGGCCCAGATCATACTTGAGGAGAGGGATGACACCTTTGTAGTGCCCATATCCGCGGTAGGGACTGATGCAGCCGGAAGGACGGTGATGCAGTTCATACTTTCTGATGTCGGTGCTGACACTCCCGCAGGCACGATGCTCACAGGAAAGATCCAGGCCCTGCCTGTGGAGACAGGGATAGAGAGCGACATCAATGTGGAGATCCTTGAGGATCCGACGATAGTATATGATACGGACTATCAGCCCATCTATCTTACCTCATATCAGCCTTCCTATACGGATGGCATGGAGGTGAGCTTCACGATGCCTGTGGGAACCGGGCCTGAAAGCGATAAGGCTGCTACAGGGAGCAATGCCCGTCCTGCCGGAGAGACGAAAGCCATGACGGAGGAGACCCATGGATGAGCTCATAAGGCTTGAGGATCTGGTAAAGATATACAGCACGGGAAGCCTCAGGGTCCTGGGGCTTGACAGGATAAATCTGACGATAAAGAGGGGTGAGTTCGTGGCGATCATGGGACATTCCGGTTCAGGAAAGTCTACCCTGATGAACATACTTGGATGCCTGGATACGCCGACTCTTGGAAAATATTATCTTGATGGCATGGATGTTGCATCCATGTCTCCCAATGAGCTTTCCCGGATACGCAATAAAAAGATAGGCTTTGTTTTCCAATCCTTTAATCTCATAAGCCGCATGACCATACTGAAAAATGTGGAGGTTCCCATGACCTATGCCAGGGTAAAGCCTTCGGAGCGAAGGAAAAGGGCTCTTGAGCTTCTGGATCTGGTGGGGCTCTCTTCCCGTACTGATCATCAGCCCAATGAGCTTTCGGGAGGCCAGAGACAGAGAGTCGCAATAGCAAGGGCCCTTGCAAATGATCCTCCCCTGATACTGGCAGATGAGCCTACGGGCAATCTGGACAGTCAGGCTTCCATCGAGATCATGGAGCTTTTTGCAAGGCTTCACAGAAATGGGGCGACGGTAGTGGTGGTCACCCATGAAGAAAATATCGCGGCTTATACTCACCGCATCATAACCTTCAATGACGGAAGAGTCATAAGCGACCGTATCAATGAGGCGCCTACAGAGATATCCGAGACGGATGCCGGGCTTTTAGGGAGGATGAGCTGATGCTTATAGAAAACATGAAAATGGCTCTGAGCGCCCTCAGGGCCAATAAGATGCGATCCTTCCTGACCATGCTGGGCATAATCATAGGAATAGGCTCTGTCATAGCGATCACCTCCGTGGGAGACACCATGAGAAAGATGTTTTCCGATATCTATCAGGATGTGGGAGTGACTCAGGGCTATATCTCCATAGGCTACTGGATGGACGAGGTCAGGGACAGTGATTACTTCACCATGGATGAGATGGAGACATATAAGGAGGTCTTTGGAGACAGGCTTGCCTATATAGACAGCGGCAGTTCCGTCACCGGTGAGATCGCCACGGATCTTACAAAGAAAAATTTCTATTTTTACGGAATAGACTATAATTACAGGGATGTCCAGCCGGTTAATATTGTCTACGGACGATATCTAAACGAGGCGGACGTACTTGCAAGAAAGCCGAACTGTGTCATAGACCGGGCTTCCGCAGAGGAGCTTTACGGCAGTGCTTCGGCAGCGGTAGGAAAGACCTTCCGCATCACCGTATACGGCAGCGTTACGGAATTCAATATCATAGGCGTATTTGAAAAGGAGCAGTCCGCATTTACCGCCCTTATGACCGGCTCAAGCGCAAACGGAGAGGCTTACATCCCCTGGACCCTGCTTACCTGGCCGAATGATCGGATCTACCAGTGCCATTTCTTTGCGGATCCGGACATGAGTTCCCAGGAGCTTGAAAAGTTCAATGAGGATTTTGCGGCCTATGTGGCGAGGACAAAGAACCGACAGCCGGAGGACTTCTATGTCATAACTGCCCAGTCGGAGATGAGCACCGTGGACAGCATGCTGTCGGGAGTCTCTGCAGCTGTAGCTGGCATAGCCGCCATATCCCTGCTGGTGGGAGGCATAGGCATCATGAACATTATGCTGGTGAGCGTGACGGAGCGTACCCGGGAGATAGGCACGAGGAAGGCCCTGGGAGCAACCACCAGAGACATCATGATCCAGTTCCTTACGGAATCTGCGGTACTTTCCGCCATAGGAGGGATCATAGGCATAGCCCTGGCGGCAGGCCTTGTGTCGGTCCTTGGAGCCCTGTTTTCTCTGCCTGTGGTCATAAAGCCCTTCGTGGTGCTTATGGCAGTAGGATTTTCAGCCGTGGTGGGCATATTTTTCGGTATCTATCCTGCAAAGAAGGCAGCAGAGCGGGATCCGATCATAGCCCTGAGATACGAATGATGGTCCCGACCCATAAATCTTATCTTGGGATTAAAACTGAATATCTGATATAGGTTAAGTGTCGGAGACCGGAGGCCCTGTGTGTATAGGGCCTCCGGTCTTGGAGATTTAACAGATCATCTGACTTAGTTCATGTCTTAGTATTAAAATGGCATAAAAGTTGAAACATCCATGGCATGGAAGATGGATCTATGTTATAATCTGCTGGAGGGTATTTCTAATACCTTTATAAATTATGTAAAACTTTTATAAAAGAAGTTGGAGGATCTATTTTAATGGAAGGTTTAAGCTTTCTCTGGGAAGGTATCTTATCCATCACGCCTCAGCAGCTGGTGATGTATGCGGTAGGAATCATCCTTATCTGGCTCGCTATCAAGAAGGAATATGAGCCTTCGCTGCTCCTGCCCATGGGATTCGGTGCGATACTGGTAAACATCCCCGGATCTTCTGCCATCAATCAGATGATGGAGGGAGTAGGAGAGACCCATGGTATCATCCAGTGGCTGTTTGAGACAGGGATAGAGGCATCAGAGGCATTTCCCCTGCTGCTGTTCATCGGTATCGGAGCGATGATTGACTTCGGGCCCCTGCTTTCAAATCCCAAGATGTTCCTTTTCGGAGCTGCAGCGCAGTTCGGTATCTTCTTTACCATAGTATTTGCAGTGCTCCTTGGATTTGACATGAAGGATGCGGCATCCATAGGTATCATCGGAGCGGCTGACGGCCCTACTTCCATACTGGTATCCCAGGTGCTTAAGTCCAACTACATAGGTCCCATAGCGGTGGCTGCCTATTCCTATATGGCGCTGGTACCCATCATACAGCCACTGGCCATCAAGGCCGTTACCACAAAAAAGGAGCGCATGATCAGGATGCCCTATACCGGAGGCGAGGTCTCCAAGGCCATGAGGATAGCATTCCCCATCATCGTTACTTTTATCGCAGGCTTTGTGGCACCTGATTCCATCTCACTTGTGGGTATGATCATGTTCGGTAATCTCATAAGAGAGTGCGGAGTGCTCCATTCACTTTCTGATACGGCACAGAACGGGCTTGCAAACCTCATAACACTGCTGCTTGGTATCACCATCAGCTTCAGCATGAGGGCAGATCAGTTCGTACAGCCTACGACCATCCTCATCATGCTGCTGGGGCTTTTCGCATTCGTATTTGATACCATCGGCGGATGCCTGCTTGCAAAGTTTATCAATCTTTTCAGCAAGCAGAAGATCAATCCCATGATCGGTGCTGCAGGTATCTCTGCATTCCCCATGTCAGCGAGAGTTGTACAGAAGCTGGGACTTTCGGAGGATCCTACCAACCACCTGCTTATGCATGCCATAGGCGCAAATGTTTCCGGACAGATCGCTTCCGCAGTTGCCGGCGGCATCATCCTCGGATTCTTCAGATAAAGGGAGGGCAAGTATAATGGCAAATTTAGGAACTGCTCTTACAATGATGTGGCAGGGCATGCTGGGACTCTTCGTGGTCATGATCATCATAGCTGCCATAGTATATTTCCTTGGAAAGACGCTTAATAAGTAAATAGCATAACCATAATCAATATAAAAAGCCCGTATATGTTCCGGGGTGTCTGCCGCAAAGCAAAGGGACCCGGACATATACGGGCTTTTATATTGAATCTGCAGATCGCGGATCGCTGGATGGAAGAGAACAATTATACCGCATAAATAGAAAGTCCCAATATATATCCCAGGGTGTCTGCTGCCTCGAAGAGGCGAAGGGCCCGGGATATATATTGGGATTATGTATTTATAGGGTGTTTTGTTATGCCAGTCTCGCCTTTACCAGATCATAGAAGAACTGCACGCCGTATTTGAGGGCTGACTCATCCATGCAGTAAAGCTTATTGTGATGAGGGACTCCGTACCTGGGATCTCCGTTAAAGGTGCCAAGATCGGCAAAGAAGCCGGGGCAGTCCAGAAGAAAGGCGGAGAAGTCCTCGCCCGGCATAAGAGGATCGATCTCCTTGTAATGATCCTCACCGAAGGTATCCTTTATGACGCCGGAGGCAAACTTGGTAAGCTTCGGATCATTGATGACGGAAGCATAGCCCTCGCTGAATCTGAATTCGTAATCAGCTCCATGGGCCTCGCACATGCCTTTTACTATGCGCTCCATGATACCGGGGAGCTTGGTCCTGGTCTCACGGCTGAAGGTACGGGTGGAGCCTGTTATATCCACCTCACCGGGAATGATGTTGTAGGCTGTTCCGGCAGAGATCATGCAGACGGAAACCACTGCGGGCTCTACTGCGGCTATGCTTCTTGAAACTATGGTCTGAAGGGAGCCTATGATCTCTCCGGCAATGACCATGGGATCCACGCAGGTCTCGGGGAAGGCGGAATGGCCTCCCTTACCTATGACCTTGATATCAAAGCGGTCGGTGGCGCTGGTAAGGGCGCCGGGACGGGAGCCGAATACTCCTGTGGGGATGCCGGACTGAAGATGAAGTCCGTATATCTCATCAACATCCTTTGTGACTCCGGCCTTCTGCATCTCTATGGCACCTCCCGGAGGCAGCTCCTCTGCATGCTGGAAGATAAAGCGTACTTCTCCCTTTAGGCTGTCCTTTTCAGCAGCCAGCAGCTTTGCCGCTGAAAGCAGCATGGCGGTATGTCCGTCGTGCCCGCAGGCATGCATGGCGCCGGGATTCTTTGAAGCGAAGGGCACGTCAGTTTCCTCAGTAATGGGAAGGGCATCTATGTCGGCCCGAAGTGCTATGACGGGGCCTTCTCCTGCGCCTCCCTTAAGGGAAGCTATTACACCGGTCTTTGTGGGCCTTGAAAGCTCAAGCTCCGGGTATTTTTCAAGCTCCGAGACCAGAAGCTCAGTGGTATGGAACTCTTCAAATGACAACTCAGGGTCTGCATGCAGCTTCCTGCGGAATTCTATGGTTTCCTGTTCGATATCTAATACCTTCTGTGAAAACATGGCGCAGTTTCTCCTTTCATTTTGGGACCAGACCTGAAGGCCGGATCCTTATTACATAATGTTAATAAGAAAGCCTCTCCTTTGCAAGCTCTTTGTTGACAAGGATTTCCATAAAAGATACAATTTTTTTACATATTTTAGGACAGGCTGATGCTGTAGGATGAAGTATAGGGATCGGAGGGATATATGGCTGACAGGACAGTGCTTGCTGCGGCGGGAAAAACAGATTTTGATCTGCTGATCAAAGATGTAAGGATAGTAAATGTTTTTAATGATACCGTGACTGAAGGCTGCATAGGACTTGCAGATGGACGCATAGCCTATGTGGGGGATTATGAGGAAGGCATGGCTGCTTCGGAGATTATTGATGGCGGACATTCCTATGCGGTCCCCGGTTTCGTGGATTCCCACATGCACCTGGAGAGCAGCATGCTGACACCGGATCATTTTGCCGCAAGGCTTCTTTCTCTTGGTACCACGACAGTATGTGCGGATCCCCACGAGATAGCCAATGTCTCAGGCAAAAAAGGGATCGAGTATCTGATGGAAGCCTGCAGGGATCTGCCCCTTCGGCTTTTCATGATGGCACCCTCCACCATACCTTCAGCACCGGGCTTCGAGGGCTCAGGATATGCAGTGGACCAAAAGGAGATGGAAGAGCTTCTTTCCATGGAAGGGATATATGGCCTTGGAGAGGTCATGGATTTTAACGGAGTGGGGAACTGCGAAGAGCATATCCTTTCCGTGGTGGAGACGGCAAGAAAGACTGGCTGCATCATGGACGGGCATGTGGCCCTTCTTGACGGGCGCAGGCTTCAGGTATTCAGGGCATCGGGCATCGACAGTGACCATACTGTAGGGACTGCGGAAAAGCTCAAGGAGGAGCTGGCCCTGGGATTTACGGTGCAGGGCCAGCTTGGCAAGCTGAATCCGGAGATCGTAAAGGCCATGAATGATGCACCGGTAAAGGCCAGGATATGCCTTGTGACGGATGATGTGCCTCTTAACAGGCTCATGAAGGAAGGTCATCTTAATCATGTGGTGGAGAAAGCCATAGAGCTGGGACTTGATCCTCTGTATGCCATAAGATTTGCCACGATAAACGGAGCCGTAAGACTCAGATGCTATGACATCGGAGCCATCGCCCCGGGCATGCAGGCGGATATACAGCTTATGGATGATATAAGGCATCCCATGCCCCGGCTTGTGATCAGCGGAGGCAGGAAGATCGCTGAAAACGGAAGGATCATATCAAAGTTTCCCCACCTGAAGGTCCCTTCGGAGCTTTACGGTACCATGCATATGGAGACGGTGGCCGAGGAGGACCTCATTATCAGATGCCCTGTTAAAAAGGGCTTCAGGGGAGGAAGCGCCCTCTTCAATATCATAGGTGAGGACGGGGTGAGCGTAGCTACAAGGCATATACAGAAAAGGCTTTGCCTGTCGGAGGAAAAGGATGGCTATGCCCTGCCTGATACTGAGGGCCTGCTTCGCATGGCAGTATTCAACCGTCATGGAAAGAAACAGCACAGCCTGGGCCTCATAGAGGGCATGGGTACTCCTAAGGGTGCCATGGCCATAACCTACAGCCATGATGCCCACAATCTTTCGGTTTTCGGAGGAAATGAAAGGGATATGGCGATATGTACCAATGCCCTCATAGGCTCAGGCGGAGGCCTGTGTGCGGCAAGAGATGGAGAGATCCTTGATCTGATACCCCTTCCGGTAAGCGGACTGCTTTCAGAGGAGGATCCGGAAGAACTGCTTATCCAGATTGAAAAGCTTCTTTCGGACTGCAGGGACATGGGATTTTCCCACAGGGATCTGAGTTCCTTCTTTACCCTCATGGCTCTTGCGGTATCCCCCAGGATAAAGCTGTCTGACATGGGCCTTGTGGATGTGGCTCATAAGAGCTTTCTTCCTCTTTATGAGGACATAAGGGAAGACCATATAGACAATCCTACAAAATAAGGATGGGGGGCATTCATTGGAGGAAAGACATGAAGAGGGATGCCAAAAAGGAATATGACATATTTATTTCCTATAGAAGAGATGGCGGGGAATCCACCGCCAAGATACTTAGGGATAAACTTACAGAACTGGGTTATTCGGTTTTCTTTGATGTTGAATCCCTGCGCTCAGGAGACTTTAACAAAAAGCTCTATTCTGTTATAGAAGAATGTGATGATTTTTTGCTGATTTTATCTCCGGGAGCGCTTGATCGATGTGTCAATGAGGATGATTGGGTAAGGCTTGAGATTGAGCATGCAATAAAAAACGGAAAAAACATCATTCCCGTTATGTTAAGAGGCTATGAATTTCCTTCACAGCTTCCGCCATCCATCAACGATATCAGATATAAAAATGGCATAGAATCAAATTATCAGTTTTTTGATGCCTTTATTGAGAGGCTGCAGGGATTTCTACAGTCAGAACCATCAGGAGGGAAACACTTTTTTCATGGATTGAAGCCATTGGCAGTTGCTGCTATAGCTCTTCTGGCTGCAGTATTATTTGCTGCGATCATTTTCGGAAAAGGACTTTTACAAAGATCATATCCCTTAACAAAGGAAGAAAAGAATCTTGTAGGAGATCTTATATATTATGCAGAACTGAATCTGGCCACGATGGATACGGCAGCCGGATATATGAGTGATGTATATAAGGAATGTGAGGCATATCTTGCCCATTATGACACAGCATCTGAAGAGGCTATGGATGCCGAAATCGGAAAAACCAGGCAGCTTATTTATGGAATAAGCATTACAGGGCCGATGGATGAAGATTTTAAAAATCGGCTTATGGATTCACCCTTTTCCACGGCTGATGCGGCGGCCCTGTCTGACTATACGATCTCTTTTATAGATGAGGCCATAGATGACCTGAATTATGTGGAATTTTTACTCGATAGGGATACATATCTGGATCTTACTGTAAGAGAGGAACTGCTAGAATGCTATATAAGCATTATGGATGAAAAGCTTAAAATTCTGGCTTACGGGGTTAATCAGCTGTTTCTTCCAGTGGAAGCTGAAGAGGTTATTCATGATTTTAAATATGATTTTCTTCCGGAGCTTTATCATATCCCTCTACGTGCTTCCAACTGGATAGATGATGAGGAT
>DVNQ01000065.1 GCA_018714245.1 Candidatus Avilachnospira avicola | reverse complement strand
TAAGCAGGTACTCCCCGAGGCTCAGTATGCATTTTCCTATGCGCTGATATCCGAGGCTTGCCTCATCAGTCTTTTCCGATAAGCTCAAGGAATTCCTCCTCCGTTATGACGGGCACTGACAGCTCCCTTGCCTTTCTATTCTTTGAAGAAGAGCTTGCAGCATCGTTGTTTATGAGATATGAGGTCTTTTTCGATACGGAACCCGAGGCCTTTCCTCCAAGGGCCTCTATAAGGTCCTGGAGCTCACGCCTGTTTGCAAAATGAGCTACATCTCCCGTGATGACGAAGGTCATGCCGGAAAGCCTGTTTCTCCTAAATCTCCTAAGTTCCCCGTCTATCTCCGTCTCAAGCTCATCTCCTGACGAAGCTTCTGCCTTCTTTATGTGAAGCATGTCCATGAGCCTGTCGGCGGCCTCCCGTTTTTCCGTATCATCGAAATATGCCCTGAAGGACTCTGCCAGCACTTCGCCTATACCGTCTATCGAAAGGAGCTCTTCCTTTTGCGCAGCCTTTATGCTGTCATAGTCCTCTCCGAAAGCGGAGGCGATAAGCTTTGCCCCGGAAAGGCCTATGCCCGGTATGCCAAGTCCGTAAAGCGGCCTGAAAAGCTCCGTTTCCCTTGCCCTCTCCACTGCCTTTATCAGGTTGTCGTAGGACTTCTCTCCGAAGCCCTCCATGGATACTATGGCGTCCCGATGATCCGAAAGCCTGAATATGTCGGCATATTCCTTAATGAAACCGGCATTTATGAATTTTTCGAGAGTCATCTCCGAAAGGCCCTCTATGTTGAGCGCATCCCGGCTGACCATGAGAGTAAAGGACTTTATCCTCTTTGCCGGACAGGAGGGCTCAGTGCAGTAGAGAGTCTCCGCATCCTTGTCTCTCCTGATCTCGGTAGCTCCCCCGCATACGGGGCAGCGCTCAGGGATATCTATCTTTCCGCTCTTTGTAAGATCTTCCGCTATCTGGGGAATGATCATGTTGGCCTTATATACAGTTATCCGGTCCCCTATGCCGAGCTTAAGCTCCTTCATGATGCTCAGGTTATGCACGCTTGCCCTTGAGACCGTGGTGCCCTCCAGCTCCACAGGCTCAAAAACCGCAATGGGATTGATGAGCCCTGTTCTTGAAGGAGACCACTCGATGGAAAGAAGACTGGTCTCCGCAGTCTCATCCTGCCATTTGAAGGCTATGGAATTCCTGGGGAATTTGGCGGTCCTTCCCAGGGAAAGGCCGTAGTCTACGTCCTCAAAGGTCAGTACAAGCCCATCCGAAGGAAAATCGTTTTTCTCTATCTTCTGCTTGAAGCTCTCCACGGCTTCTCCGATGCCCCAGGCGTCCGTCTCCACATACTCGACCACCTCAAAACCCTGGGCCGAGAGCCATTGGAATCTTTTTTTGAACGAGTTTTCGAAATCTACATCCTCTGCTGACACAAGCTGAAAAGCAATAAGATTTACATGTCTTTTTCTTGTGACCGAAGGATCTAGCTGTCTTACGGAGCCTGAGCAGAGATTTCTGGGATTTTTATAGGCAGCCTCCGTCTCCGGAAGCTCTTCATTGATCCTGCGGAAATCACTGTATTTTATGACAGCTTCACCCCTTAGGACCAGTTCTCCCTTAAAAGGGATCCTGAGTGGAAGGTTCTCAAAGCATCTGGCGTTTCCGGTTATGACCTCGCCTATCTCTCCGTTTCCCCTGGTAACGGCTTTGACAAGCTCTCCGCCCCGGTAAGTCAGTACTACCGTAAGGCCATCAAGCTTCCAGCTGAGTATGCCCTTCTTGTCTCCGAGCCAGGCAGAAAGGGCCTCCGCTGACTTGGTCTTATCCAGGGAGAGCATGGGGCTCTGATGTCTTTCCTTCGGAAGCTCGGACAGCACCTCATAGCCTACGGACTGAGTAGGGGATCCGGCCATGATGATGCCGGTCTCCTCCTCCAGCTCCTTAAGCTCGTCATACAGGGCATCATACTCTATATTGGGCATGATCTCCCTGCCTTCGTTATAGTAGACCCGTGCCGCCTCGGAAAGAAGCTCAGTAAGCTCTTTTATGCGATTTTTCTTCCGGTCAATATGATCCTGCATCAGGCAGTCTCCGTGCTTTCCTTTTCTTCTGTCTTTCCGGTCTTTGCCAGGGAAGCATCCTCAAGGAAATGCTTCACGCTCACCAGCTTTACGCAGAGGGTAAAGAGGCCTGCTGCCTGCTCTATCTCCTGAAGGGAAGGATAGGAAGGCGCTATACGTATGTTTTTGTCCTCCGGATCCTTTCCGTAGGGAAATGCGGCTCCGGCGGGGGTAAGCGTCACTCCTGCCTTCTTTGCCATGGCAACTATCTCCTTGGCGCATCCGGGAAGTGAGTCAAAGGATATGAAATAGCCTCCGTTGGGCTTGGTCCAGGTGCCTATCTCAAGGCCTCCGAGCTCCTTTTCAAATATATCCTCGACCGCCTCAAACTTGGGGCGGAGAATGTCCGCATGCTTCCTCATGTGCTCCACCACTCCGTGGATATCCTTGAAGAAGCGTACATGGCGAAGCTGATTTACCTTGTCATGTCCTATGGTCTGTATGCTGAGTTGCTTCCTTATCTCCTCAAGGTTGTTGAGGGAAGCCGCACAGGCCGAGATGCCTGAACCTGAAAATGTCACCTTGGAGGTGGAAGCAAATTTATACACCAGGTCAGGATTCCCTGCCCGCTTGCATTCCGCAAGGATCTCTATGAGATGATCCTGATGATGGTCGTAAAGATGATGTATGGTATATGCGTTATCCCAGTAGATCCTGAAATCCGGAGCTGCCGGCTTGAGCCTTGCAAACCTTCTTACCGTCTCATCGTCGTAGGAATTGCCCGTAGGATTGGAATACTTGGGCACGCACCATATGCCCTTTATGCTGTCATCCGAGCTTACAAGCTTCTCCACCATGTCCATATCAGGACCGGTGGCGAGCATGGGCACGTTTATCATCTTGATGCCGAAATACTCGGTGATCTTGAAATGTCTGTCATAGCCCGGAACCACGCAGAGGAACTTGACCTCCGGCAGCCTGCACCAGGGCGTGGAGCCCATTACCCCGTGGGTGTAGCTCCTGCTTATGAAATCATACATGACATTCAGGGAAGAATTGCCGTATATGATGATATTGCTTGGGTTGACCTCCATGATGTCTGCAAGGAGTTCCTTTGCCTCGGGAATACCCTCAAGGTCTCCGTAGTTCCTGCAGTCAACTCCGTCCTCTCCTGTCATGTCCGCATCCTCGCTGGAGCTGAGCACATCCATCATGCCCATGGAAAGATCCAGCTGCTCCGGTGAAGGCTTGCCTCTGGACATATCCAGACTGAGGGCCTTGTACTGAAAATCCTTATATGCTTTTTTGAGTGCAGAGTACTCTTCCCTGAGTTCCTCCCTGCTCATCTCACTGTATTTCTTCATGGCGATCTCCTCCTGATATCGTGCGTATTCCTGAATTCAACAAGTATAGCACAGCACGATTTCCCGCGCAAGAAAAGAGGCCTTCGTCCCGGTCCTCTCCGGGTGCTGCAGGTCTCCCTCCTAACCGCTCTCCCAGAGGCAGTTTCCGCTTGCCTTTGGGATACGTTTCAAATATACTATACATAGCGGTCAAAAGCCATATATCGCCGAGGCGGTATATGTACTTTTTTCAATACTTATTATCCATAGGATATGGAGGAGGTTTTTATGAAGTTTTTCATCGACACAGCAAATGTTGACGAGATCAGGGAAGCCAATGAGATGGGGATCATCTGTGGAGTTACCACAAACCCTTCACTCATAGCCAAGGAAGGCCGTGATTTCAATGAGGTCATCAAGGAGATCACATCAATCGTTGACGGCCCTATCTCAGGAGAGGTAAAGGCTACCACCACAAAGGCTGAGGACATGATAGCTGAGGGACGTGAGATTGCAAAGATCCACAAGAACATGGTAGTTAAGATCCCCATGACTCCCGAAGGACTCAAGGCTGTCAAAGTGCTTACCGCTGAGGGCATCAAGACCAACGTTACCCTTGTATTTTCAGCAAATCAGGCACTTCTTGCAGCAAGGGCAGGAGCTACCTACGTATCTCCTTTCCTCGGAAGGCTGGATGACATCTCCACCTGCGGTACGGATCTCATCTATGACATAGTTGAGTGCTTCTCAAACTATCCCGATATCGAGACCCAGATCATAGCTGCTTCCACCAGGAACCCCATGCACATCACAGAGTGTGCAAAGGCAGGCGCAGACATCGCTACCGTTCCTTATAAGGTACTTATGCAGATGTTCAATCATCCCCTTACCGATATCGGTATCGAGAAGTTCAAGAAGGACTATATCGCCGTATTCGGAGAATAAACTATAATAAAAAATATCACCCTTTCTCCCTTGCTCCGCAAGATGTCGAATGGGGTGATATTTTTTATTTCCAAATAATTATACCCGGATAGTATATCGAATTGCCGCAAGACCTTTTCTCCGGACCAACCAACTGGTTTTATAAAAAATGAGCTGTTCCGATCTCCCTTACTTTTGTAAGATGTCGATCGGAACAGCTCATTTTTCGTACAAAACTTACTCCAATACCGCATATTGTGTAATAAATTATTGCAGATTCACGGCTGATTACAGTTTATGGCTTATCGAACATAAAAAGCTTGTAATCAGCTGCGAATCTGTAATAAAATCTGTACTTATGAATAGATTACTTCCTTATTTTAAAAAATATCGGCTCAGGTCGATAATGGCACCTCTTTTCAAATGTCTTGAAGCCTGCTTTGAGCTCTTCGTGCCCCTCGTGGTCGCGGACATGATCGATACAGGCATCAGGACCCAGGACGTATCCTATATCGTAAGCAGGGGAGCTCTGCTCCTTTTACTTGCATTTATAGGTCTGGCCTGCTCCATCACGGCCCAGTATTTTGCCGCCACTGCGGCAGCGGGCATAGGACGCAGCATTTCCGACAGCCTGTTTTCCCATATCATGGATCTTGGCTATAAGGAGATCGATGATATCGGTACAGCCAAGCTGCTCACCCGCATAAGCTCGGACGTGACCAGAGTACAGACCGGCATAAATATGTTCCTGCGTCTCTTCATGAGATCCCCCTTCATAGTATTCGGCTCAGTCATCATGGCTTTTACCGTGGACCCCGGATCAGCCATGATCTTTGTGGGGCTGGTTATAGTCCTTATGATCATCGTGTTCGGCATACTCATAGGCACCATGCCCTACTACAACAAAGTACAGCAGAGCATGGACAGAGTCACCCTCCTCACCAGGGAGACCATGTCAGGCCAGCGTGTCATAAGGGCATTTAACCGCCAGGAAAAGGAAAAATCAGACTTCCTTGAGGAAAACGGCAGGCTCCTGCATTTTCAGCTGTTTGCAGGAAAGATATCTGCCCTCATGAATCCCCTGACCCTAGCGGCAGTCAATATCGGCATAGTATGCCTCCTGTATACCGGAGCCATGCAGGTAAATATCGGCAGCCTTACCCAGGGCGAGACCATAGCCCTTGTTAACTATATGAATCAGATCCTTGTGGAGCTGATAAAGCTTGCCAATCTGATCATACTCATATCCAGGGCGCTTACATCCATGAACAGGATAAATGAGATCATGGACGTGGAAAACTCCATGGACAAAAATGACCGCAAAGCCAGAGTTTTCTCTTCGGAGAATGAAGCTGCCCCTGCGGACACGCCCTATATGGAATTCCGGAATGTCAGCTTTTCCTATAATGACAATAAGGCCATGGCCCTTACTGATATCAGCTTCAGCCTGGATAAGGGAGAAAGCATAGGTATCATCGGAGGTACCGGTTCAGGAAAATCCACCCTGATAAACCTTATTCCGAGATTCTATGAGGTAAGCTCCGGAAGCATACTTATAAACGGCAGGGATCTCCGGGAGCTCGACAGAAAGGAGCTTCGCTCCCGTATAGGACTTGTGCCCCAGAAGGCCGGTCTTTTTGCCATGAGCCTGAAGGACAATCTCCGCCTCGGCGCTCCGGATGCCTCTGAGGATGCTCTCCTTAAGGCCATGGAAGATGCCCAGGGCTCAGAGATCCTTACGATCAAAAAGGGAGGTCTTGATGCTGCCATAGAGCAGGATGGACGTAACCTTTCCGGCGGACAGCGTCAGCGTGTGACCATAGCCCGGGCTCTTGCCAGGGATCCCGAGATACTGATACTCGACGATGCCGCATCGGCTCTGGACTTTGCAACGGATGCGAGGCTCCGGAAGGCCCTTAAAAACTACAGCGGCCGCATGACCGTATTCATAGTATCCCAGAGAGTCTCCGCCGTAAGGGACTGCGACAGCATCATAGTCCTTCAGAACGGCCATATGGCGGGCATGGGCAAACATAAGGAACTGCTGCTCGGCTGTCCTACCTACAGGGAGATCTGTGAGACCCAGATGACCAGAGAGGAGGTGGAGAGAGATGAGATCGCTTAAGCTCAGGCCAGGTTCCGGGAAGATCATAAGACGTATCCTTTCCCATATAAGGAAATACCGCCTGCTGGTAGTCTTTTCCTTCCTGCTGGCCCTCATCAGTGTGGTGCTTACTCTTTTCATTCCCGTGCTCATAGGACAGGCAGTAGACGAGATAGTAAGCCCCGGCAAGGTGGATTTTACCGGCCTCTCAGAAAAACTCATGTTGCTCCTTGGATGCGCCCTTACGGCCGGCGCTGCCCAGTGGCTCATGAACCATATAAACAACAAGCTTACCTACCGCATGGCTGAGGATCTCAGGGTCGAGGCCTTCAATAAGATGGAGGTACTGCCTTTCTCCTATCTGGACCAGAAACCTCAGGGAGACATAGTAAACCGCATCATATCGGATACGGACCAGTTTGCGGATGGCGTGCTGATGGGATTTACCCAGTTATTTTCCGGAGTACTGACCATTATAGGCACCCTGCTTTTCATGCTCAGCATAGATCCGCTGATAACCCTTGCTGTGGTAGTGCTGACCCCGCTCTCATTTTTCGTGTCAGGCTTCGTTTCAAAGAGGAGCTATAAGATGTTCTACAAAAGGTCAGAGGCTGCCGGCAGGCTCTCTGCCCTTTCGAACGAGATGATAGATAAGATAAAGCTTGTACAGGCCTTCGGATATGAGGATGAGGCAAGGAGAAGGTTTACGGAGATCAATTCAGATCTGGAGAAATACTATCGCACCGCAACCTTTTACTCCTCGATCACCAACCCCTGCACAAGGTTCATCAATGCCCTGGTATATGCCGCGGTGGGTGTTTTTGGCGCCATTGCAGCCATGAACGGGATGATGAGCGTGGGAAACCTCACCTCTTTCCTCAATTATGCGAGCCAGTACGTCAAGCCCTTCAATGAGATAAGCGGAGTCGTGACCGAGCTTCAGAACGCACTTGCCTCTGCGGGACGTGTGTTTGAGATCATAGATGCCCCTGCTCCCGCATATGACAAGGAAGGAGCCTCAGGGCTTGAAAATGTCCGGGGCGAAGTTGGTTTTTCCGGCGTATCATTTTCATATAATAAGGATGTCCCCCTCATAGAAGGACTGAGCCTTGATGTAAAACCCGGCCAGCGTGTCGCTATCGTAGGCCCTACCGGTGCCGGAAAATCCACGCTGATAAATCTCCTCATGAGATTCTACGATCCCGATTCGGGACATATAAGCCTGGATGGCAGGGACTCCAGGGATATCCTTATACAGAGCCTTCGTGAAAACTTCGGTATGGTGCTTCAGGAGACCTGGCTCAAGAGCGGCACCGTAAGGGACAACATAGCCTATGCCGATCCGGATGCCAGCGAGGAAGCTGTAAAGCGTGCAGCCCATGAGGCTTATGCCGACAAATTCATCGAGCAGATGAAGGACGGCTATGACACGGTCATATCCGAGGACGGAGGCAGCCTTTCCCAGGGCCAGAAGCAGCTTCTCTGCATAGCCAGGGTAATGCTCAAGCTTCCCCCTATGCTGATACTTGACGAAGCCACCTCATCCATAGATACCATGACCGAGCAGCGTGTCCAGAAAGCCTTTGCAAAAATGATGGAGGGCCGTACCTCCTTCATAGTGGCCCACAGGCTTTCCACCATACGTGAGGCCGACGTAATCCTGGTCATGAAGGACGGCCATATCATAGAACAGGGCAATCATGAGGAGCTCATGGCAAAGCATGGATTCTATCATGACCTTTATATGAGTCAGTTTGCGCAATAAAAAGCAATAAAATACCGCGCCCGTCTCCCTTGCACTGCAAGATGTCGTCAGGCGCGGTGTTTTATTGGTAAAAAGTATATTAGTGTTAGTTTTCCTTTTAAACGCCGCTTGTTATGCAGCCAAAAAACATCCCTCCTTACCTCGACATCTTGCAGTGCAAGGGAGAGGGGGAGGGATGTTTTCAGCTGAACAGACTGGCAAACGGCTCGATGATCCTGTGCAGGCTGTCTATGGATTCGTTGAGCTTTTCTATGTCTATCTTCTGGATATTGTCAAGGGTCCCGTAAATCTCTGAAAGGCCCTGCTCATTAAGGGATCGGAGCACTCTCGTGATCTCAGTGCTCATATCCTTAAGCTCAGCAGATATCTCATCGAAGTTTGTAAGCAGGCTTCCTATCTTCGGCATGAAGGAAAGTGCTGACAGGGTCAGGGCAAGTATGCATAAAAAGGCAAGCAGGCTGCTCACTCCCGTTACCCTCGTCCAGAAAAGTATCTTTCCCGCATTTTCGTCCTTCTTTCCCTCTGAGGCCTTTTCTATAACTTCCTTCTGTTTTTCCAGGTTTTCCTTCTGTTCTTCCATGGATGCTCCCCCTCTCTTTACCCCCATAAAACCTTTCAGCTTCTCAGGTTTTTCTCATTTTCACACTATATCTTCCGGCCATTCGTACCGGTCGTTTTCATTTATCTTCCTAAGTACCCTGCAGGGGCTTCCTGCTGCCACCGACATGGGAGGGATATCCCTTGTAACCACGCTTCCCGCTCCTATGACCGAACCGCTCCCGATGGTGACTCCGGGAAGGACGATCACTCCGCCACCGATCCAGACATTGTCTCCAACGGTTATCGGAGCTGAAAGTATCGGAAAGTCCCCGTTATGGAACCTGCAGTCAGGATGTATCGGGTGGGAGGCCGCACAGAACATCGCATTGGGCCCTACTATCACATTATCCCCGAAGGTCACCGGAGCCGCATCCAGGATCACAAGGCCGTAATTTGCGTAAAACTGCTTCCCGAGGAAAATGTTCTTTCCGTTGTCGCAGCGGAAGGGTGCCTCTATGATGGTCTTTTCATCCACGCTTCCAAGAAGCTCCTTAAGGAGCAGATACTTATCCCAGAGCTTTTCCGGATCCATGCTGTTATACCTGCTTATGAGCCTCCGGTTCGGAGCTGCCACACCCCACCAGCCTTTGTTATAGCCTCCCAGATAGCCTTCCGGCTCTGTTTCCGGTATCCGGGCCTCCTGATCATTTTCCTTTTTTCCTCCAAATTCCATAAACAGCTCCTCCAGAGAAGTTCATTTATATATCCATACTTTAGCATAAACCCTGGACATATGATATAATTTTTCGCAGGAGGTGGCATTATGATCACATTCATGGAAAAAGGAAAAGAAAACACACAGAAAGCTCTCAGCCTTGCCATTGAAAAGGCAAAGGAGCTTGGAACAACTATAGTAATCGCTTCGAATTCCGGAAGTACCGCCGGAGAGCTTATGGATATGCTGGAAAGCAGCCATGATGAGGTCCCCGTGGTAATGGTCAGTGCCGTATACGGCATGAAGGAGCCCGGAAAGAATCAGCTTTCTGATGAGAAAAGGGCAGAGCTCAAGTCCAGAGGAGTCAGGATAGTTACGGCAGCCCATGCACTGAGTGGTGCAGAAAGAGCATTTTCAAATAAATTTCACGGGCAGGGCCCCATAGAGATCATGGCCCACACCCTTCGTATGTTCTCCCAGGGGGTGAAGGTCGGAGTAGAATGTGCCACCATGGCCCTGGATGCGGGAGAGATCCCTTATGGAGTCCCTGTGGTAGCCGTAGGAGGCACCGGGACCGGGGCTGATTCTGTCATAGTCCTTACTCCCAGCTATACCCACAGTATACTGGATACAAAGGTCCATGAGATCATCTGCAAGCCCTATTGAGGATGCATTTCCCCTGAAGGCTCATGAGGCTCATGAGACACATGAGATTTATGATACTGAAAGAAAACCGGAGGCTCAGTTCAGCCTCCGGTAATTTTTCTTATTCTACTGTGTAGGGAAGAAGTGCAAGATGTCTTGCTCTCTTTATCGCTACGGTAAGCTCTCTCTGGTGCTTTGCGCAGTTGCCTGTGATCCTGCGGGGAAGTATCTTTCCTCTCTCAGAGATATACTTCTTAAGTGTAGCTACATCTTTATAATCGATAGCCTTGGCCTTTTCGCCGCAGAATACACAGACCTTGCGTCTCCTGCGGAAGCCGCCCATCTTCCTGGGGCGTGCTGCGCCGGCATCTTTTCCTTCAGTCTTCTGAAATGCCATGGGTAAGTCCTCCTGTTATTCTTAAGTCACAAGATGGCAGAGGCCTTAATTGAAGGGAAGCCCTTCGTCCTCAACTCCGTCAGGGATGTTCATGAATCCGTCCCCTATATCGTCTGAGGGCATGTCGTGCCTTGCACTGTATGAAGGTGCGGAAGACTGCTGCCTTCCCTCGGAAGCTGCCTTTGACTCTGCAAACTCCTGATCCTCCACTACCACATCAGTGGTATAGACCTTCTGTCCGTCTCTGTTGGTATAGCTGCCTGTCTGGATACGGCCCGTGACAACGAGCTTGGTACCCTGATGTAAGTATCTTTCCGCAAACTCAGCCTGCCTTCCGAAGGCCACGCAGCCTATGAAATCTGCCTCCCTCTGTCCGTCAGCCGAAGTACGGCGTCTGTCCACCGCCAGAGTGTATCTGGCTACGGCCATGCTGTTGTCTCCCTGGGTATATCTGATATCAGGATCCCTGGTCAGTCTGCCTACTAAGATAACTTTATTCATAACTTCTCTCTTTCTTCAAATATCAGTCTTCTTTCTTTACGACCAGGTATCTGAGAACAGGCTCCATGATGCGAACATGGGACTCCAGTCCATTGGGTGTCTCATGATCTCCCTCGAAGTTGATGATGTAGTAATAGCCTTCGTTCTGATGCTGAATGTCATAAGCAAGTCTCTTCTTGCCCCATTCATCGATCTCGCCTACAGTGCCATTGTAACGGGTGATGTAACCCTTGATCTTTTCAATGGCCGCTGCTCTGGCCTCATCATCGAGCTTCGCACTAAGAATAACCGTAATCTCGTACTTATTCATGTGTTTCTACCCTCCTTTCGGTCTTTGGCCCCCGTATCTCACGGGAACAAGGTTTATATGTCACGGACTAAAATTATAACAGAAATGTTTCCGGGCTTCAAGGGAAATTTTCAGGATTTACAGCCGTAAAATTCCGGATCCTCGACCGGCATCTCTCTGCCAGCTGTCCGCAAAACAGCTCACGAGGGATCCAAACTCTCAAGCTCTGAAAGCCAAATGCCCGCAGAGGCATCACTGGGCATACGAAGGTCTCCTCTGGGAGACAGGGCAACTGATCCGATCTTTGGCCCGTCCGGCATGCAGGAACGCTTGAACTGCTGGCTGAAGAAGCGTCTGAAAAAGGTCTTTAGCCACTTCATTATGGTCTCCTCATCGTACTGGCCGGCAAAGGCCATTTTCGCCATCTCATATATCCGTTTCGGCCCATAGCCGTATCTCAGCATATGATAAAGGAAGAAATCGTGAAGCTCATAGGGCCCGATCTTGTCCTCGGTCTTCTGGGCAATGGCTCCCTTGCTGTCAGGCGGAAGGAGCTCCGGGCTTACCGGAGTATCTATGACATCGATAAGTGCCTTTTTAAGCCTTTCATTATCCGAGGACTCCGCGCAGTGCCTTACAAGGTGCCTTATCAGGGTCTTTGGCACTCCCGCATTTACTGCATACATGGACATGTGGTCACCGTTGTAGGTGCACCATCCGAGGGCCAGCTCGGACATGTCTCCGGTGCCTATGACCATGCCGTTTTCCATGTTGGCCACGTCCATAAGTATCTGTGTCCTTTCCCTGGCCTGGGAATTCTCATAGGTCACGTCATGAAGCTCCGGATCCTGGCCTATATCCTCAAAATGCTTCATCACGCTTTCCCTGATGTCTATCTCTCTCTTCTGCACGCCCATCTCATCCATCAGTATGACCGAATTGTCATGGGTCCGGTCCGAAGTACCGAAGCAGGGCATGGTGATGCCTATGATCCCGGACCTGGGAAGCCCCAGCATGTCAAAGGCCCTTGCCGCAACCAGGAGTGCCAGGGTGGAATCCAGTCCTCCCGATACTCCTATGACCGCGGTTTTGCTTCCGGTATGCTCAAGTCTGCGCTTAAGGCCCTGGGCCTGCATGGAAAGGATCTCCTCACAGCGAAGCTCCTTTTCATGGCTGTCATGAGGGATGAAGGGATATCTGTCAAACTTCCTGATAACCGGCCCTTCACCCAGGCTTTTAAAGCTGAAGCTTATCCTTCTGTAGCCTTCTTCGTTTCTCATCCTGAAGGTGGTCATACGGGCCCTTTCAGCTATGAGCCGGTCTATGTCTATGTCAGCCATGGTGAGACCTTCGGAAAAAAGCCCTGATTCCGAAAGCAGCGTACCGTTTTCAGCTATGATATCATGTCCGCTGAATATGAGATCCTGGGTGGATTCGCCTTCTCCTGCGGATGCATAGATATAGGCTGCAAGGAGCCTTGCGGACTGTCCGGATACCAGCTGTCTCCTGTAGGCGGACTTTCCTGCAGTCTCATTGGAGGCTGAAGCATTCAGGATCACCGTGGCCCCGTTAAGTGCATGCCTTATGCTGGGAGGCTCAGGGACCCAGAGGTCCTCACAGATCTCAGAAGCGATCACAAGGCCGGGGACATTGTCATTTTCAAGAAGGATATTTTCACCGAAGGGCACTTCCTCGCCCCCGATCCTGTGCATGGCCGGAGTCTCCAGGCCCGGCGCAAAATATCTCCCCTCATAAAACTCCGAATAATCAGGGATGAAATGTTTGGGCACGATGCCAAGTATCCTGCCGGAAAAGATATATACTATGGTGTTGTAAAGCTTGCCCTGATGAAGTATCGGCGCCCCTGCCGCAATGAGCATATCCTCCGGTGCCTCATCCCGGATCTTAAGCAGGGCCTGTTCCGCTTCCCGGATCAGCCTTGACTGTCTGAAAAGTTCGCTGCAGGTATATCCGGTTATGCTAAGCTCAGAAAATACAAGGATCTTTACTCCCTTTTCCTTTGCTTCTTCTGCCGTCCTTATGATCTTATCCGCATTTTTCCACGGATCTGCAAGGCTTATCTTTATGGTAGCCGCAGCCGCTCTGATAAATCCTTCCATATATCTCCTCTTCCGGGACATTTCCCCCATCGCCTATCGTTTTATGTGCAGGGGCTCACTGAATGCTCCTTCCCGTAATTCTCTTGCAGAGCACAGCGAAAGCCCGTCATCCGCATAGAGCAGGTCCAGCTCTTCCTTTGTCCTGACATGAAAATCATGTATGAACCCCAGATGCCGGTATATCTCCGGATCCACCGGCATAAGAAAGCAGTATTCCTCCCCTTCCCCTGAAAGCTGCTCGAGCACAAGGCTGAGGACCTCATCCATCAGCCCCCTGTGCCTGTAATCGGGATGGGTGCAGACTCCCATGATATACCACACCGGAAGTTCCCTCTCCCTATAAACGGCAGTCCTTCTCACAAGCTGTGCCATGGAGACTATGCTTCCGTCCATTTCGGCTGCTGCCGTCCTGCAGCCAAGCCCTTCTCCATCCCTGCCATAGTGTTCCTTAAGAAACTCCTCATCCGGAAAACAAAGGGAAAACAGCGGTTTTGTCAGTATGTTTTCTTCTTTTTCCAGAAATCTCGCCATAGAGCGCCATCCTCAGCCCTTGAAATCAAGCTGCCTTACCGCATATTTCCGTGCATAGTCTATCGGATAATAGGAAAGTTTGGCCCTTCTGAGCCCGGGAAGGCCCACATCGTCCTCCCTGTTCACTATCTCTGCCTCCGGAAATTCATGGATCAGAAACTCCCTGTTTATCATCTGATAGAGGCCTATGATATCCGGTTCCGCCTTTTCGATGTCTATGACCGCCATCTTTTCCCTGGGGTTGTAATTGCCTATGGAAAATGCCTTAAGGCTTCCGTCTATATATATACCGCCTATCCTTACATTTTCGAATACGCAGTCATTATTCAGGATATCGTGGACGCCCAGGATCTCCGCATCCAGGGACTCCATCGCATCATAGCTCTCCTCATTGGCATCTATGCCGGTGCCTTCTCCAACCTCGTCCTTCTTGAGCTTCCAGGAAGTCAGATAGGAAAGTATGTCAAGCTTGTCCTCAGCCTTAAGGCTCCGGTATTGCCACCGGCCCTCATAGGCCTCTTCAAATTTGTGTATATGATTCCGCTTCTTGGAATACTTCCTTCCGGCAAGTGTCCTTAAAGCCTCCGCATCATAGAGATAGTCCTTAAGATCCTCCTCTTCCTTTACCTCATAGGCATCAAGCGACCCTGAGGCCCTGAGGGCATTGACTCCCTCCTCATCGGCCAGGAAGATCACAAGGGGCTTTTTCAGCACCTCATTAAAATACCGCTCAAGCAGCCTGAAATATTTGGGAAGGTCCTCCTCCCGGCAGAGAGGAATAGCCGCCGCCATGATCCCGTCATCACACTCGGTCATAAGGACGCAATCCTCATTTACAACGCATCTTTTTACATCGTAATAATCCCTCCAGATGAAACTGTCCAGAGGAGCGCTGTCACAGGTGCGGTTCGGCCTCATGAAATAATAATCCCTGAGTCTGTCAACATCCTCGCAGGTGAACCTTTCGAACTTCAGTTCCTGCACGTCTATCTGTTTATCATCTTCCATATGTCTTTCCTCAAACCTGTCATTTAAAGAAGACAGGCTCACCTGCCTTCTTCAGTTAATATAGCATTGAAGGGAGAGTTCATCAAGCCGCCATCATAAGAGCTTTCTTCCTGAAACATACTTATGATCCACAGGCCTTTCTCCTGCCACATAGCAGTAACGCTCAAGCCTCTCTGCAGGATCCAGTCTGTCCTTTAATGGAGTCCGAAGATCCTCATCCGACAGCACCACCGCATCAAAGGCATAGCCTTCTTCAAAGCTTCCGGTCTTTCCGAAAAATGCTCCCCCGCCCACGGTCCCGAGATAAAATACCTCCGGGAAGGTAAGAGGCTTTGCAGTCTCATCCACAAGCCTCCAGTAAAGCTTTGAGGCCGTAAGGGCATCGGTCATGATACGGAGTATGGATGCCGTGGTCCCTCCTGACATGTCCGTGGCAAGGCCCACATTGAGACCTTTTTCAAGATACTTCCTTACCGGGGCAATGCCCGATGCTATATTGTTGTTGGAGGAAGGGCTGTGGGCTATGAATACCCCGTTCTTTTTCATGAGTTCCACCTCCTGATCTCCTGACCAGACACAGTGGGCCATGATAGTCCTGTTTCCTAGGTCTCCTAAGCAGTGAAAATGCTCATAGGCATCTCCGTATGACTGAGACCAGGGACAGAGCTCCTTTACCCAGCTGATCTCGGATCTGTTCTCCGAAAGATGGGACTGGAGCGGAAGGCCAGTCTCCCTTATGAGCTCTCCAAGCTTCTCCATGAGTTCATCCGTACACGAGGGTATGAATCGCGGTGTAAGGATGGGTCTTACATTTTGATAATTTCTCTCCTTTACATCGGACAGCCAGCGAAGAGTCTCAGAAAAAGATCCCTCCGTGATCTCCCTGAGCTCATCCGGGCTGTTGCGGTCCATATTGACCTTGCCGATATATGCCCGAAGTCCGCTTTCCTCAGTAAGGTCCATGAGAAGCTCCGTGGCGGGCACGTGGATGGAGGAAAAAGCAGCGAAGGAAGTGGTGGCAGTATGAAGCATGTCATCCACAAATATCGCATATGCCTCCTTGGCATAGGCAGAATCAGCATACCTGGCTTCTTCTGGAAATGTATGGATGTTCAGCCAGTCAAGGAGCTCCATATCTCCCCAGAGCCCGCGGAAGCCGTACTGGGGCGCATGCAGATGCAGATCCGTCATGCCGGGTATCACAAGTTTTCCCGTATGATCCTCTATAGGAAGCGTCCTGCAGCTTTCCGGTATATCCGAAAGATCCCCATAAACTCCCCTGGATACTCCATCCTCACATACAAGATATCCGTCTTTGTACCAGGAAAGCTCCATTTTACTCTTACTGTATATGATGTCTCCCTTTATGATAAAACTATTGTTTTTCATCTGATTCTCCAAATCCATCTTAGTCTCTTACTTTTCATTTATACCATATTTCCGGAAAAAGCGGGGAGACCAGGGCTTCATTTTACGAATATTTAAGAAAAAGGCGGCACCCGAAGTGCCGC
>DVNQ01000064.1 GCA_018714245.1 Candidatus Avilachnospira avicola | reverse complement strand
GTGCACTTGTCATAATCGATGACTGCCACGTTGTTGTCCATGTGGATGGCATCGAACTCACACTGCTTCGTGCAGAGAGTACATCCGATACATCCGGCCTGACATACGCTCATGACATCCTTGCCGCGCTTATGGCTGGAGCACTGTACCTTGTAGGCCTGTCCCTTGGGTACAAGGGCTATGATGTGCTGAGGGCAGGTCTTGATGCAGGCCTGGCAGCCTGTACACTTGTCCTCATCTACTACTGCTACTCCGTCCACGATATGCATGGCATCAAACTTGCAGGCCTTTACGCAGGCGCCGTAACCCATGCATCCATATTCGCAGCCCTTGTCATCAGAGCCGGGAACTACCGATATGGCGTTGCAGTCCTTGATTCCATAATAATCATACTTCTTTACGGCCTTATCGCAGGTGCCGGCGCACTTAACGAAAGCGACCATCTGCTTGAAATCTCCGGCTCCGGGATCCATACCCATGGCTATGGCTATCTTCTTTGCAACCTCAGGTCCGCCTACGGGGCAGGCATTTGTGGGAGCCTTGCCTGCTGCTATGGCATCGGCACAGGCATCACAGCCTGCAAATCCACATCCGCCGCAGTTTGCTCCGGGAAGCAGCTCTCTGACTGCACCCACCAGAGGATTTTCCTCTATTTTGAACTTCTCAGCTGCTATGACCAGCAGTATACCTACCAGGAGGCCTACTATGCCGACAATACCGGCGGCATATACAACACCAGTTATATCCATACATCCACCTCCTTAAATAAGTCCTGAGAATCCGCAGAAGGCTATGGCCATGAGTCCTGCAGTAACGAGGACTATGGGCGAGCCCTGAAAGCTCTTGGGTATGCCTTCATTTTCAGCGATCTTTTCACGGACGCCGGCCATGAGGCTGATGGCAAGCAGGAATCCACAGGATATACCTACGCCGTTTACTACTGACTCAACAAGTCCGTATCCTTCCTGCACGTTCGTAAGAGCAGCACCGAGCACCGCACAGTTGGTAGTGATCAGGGGCAGATAAACTCCAAGAGCCGTGTAAAGACCGGGCATAGACTTCTTGAGGAACATCTCAACAAACTGTACCAGACCTGCTATGACAAGTATGAATACTATGGTCTGGAGATACTCAAGTTCCATAGGAATGAGTATGTGGTCATATATCAGTGAGCAGATAAGTGAAGCCAGAGTGATGACGAACAGCACGGCAAGTCCCATGCTGGTAGCCGTCTCGACCTTCTTGGATACTCCAAGGAAGGGGCATATGCCAAGGAACTGGCTCAGGGTAACGTTATTGACCAGTGCAGCACCGACTGCTATGAGTAAAAGCTCCTGCATTATCTGTTACCTCCTTCCTCATTCCTGGCTGTCTCAAGCTTCTGGCAGTCTGCCTTCTTAAGCTCGATCTTCTTATCAACTATCTCTTCTGCATGGAGCATGCAGCTTCCGCATTCTCCGGTACATCCTGCAGGCTCTCCGGCAAGCTTCTTCTTTGCCTTCTCCTCCTTTGTGAGGTTGGTAGCTGAAGGAGCCTTGAGCTTATTCTGGATGGCAGTCAGACACGCCAGCACCAGGAATGCTCCAGGCGCCATGATGAATATGCCTACATGGAAATCATCGGGTATGATCTGATATCCGAATACTGATCCTGAACCGATGAGCTCACGGCAGAAGCCGATGATGGTCAGGGCGCAGGTGAATCCAAGTCCCATGCCTATGCCGTCACAGGCTGAAAGCAGTGCGGGATGCTTGGCTGCATAGGCCTCTGCACGTCCCATGATGATACAGTTAACAACTATAAGCGGTATGTATATACCAAGAGTATTGTAAAGGGGGCGCACATAAGCCTGCATCAGAAGCTCAACTATGGTAACAAGTGATGCGATGACTACTATGTAAGCAGGTATACGAACCTTGTCAGGGATGATGTTCCTTAAGGCTGCTATGAGCAGATTGCTGAATATGAGTACCGCCGTAGTGGCTATGCCCATACCGAAGCCATTGGTGGCGCTAGTGGTGGTAGCCAGGGTGGGACACATGCCCAGCATGATCACAAAGGTAGGATTTTCTTTTATGATACCGTTATATATTCTTTCAAAATACTTGTTTTTCATATCCTATCACCTCCAATCAGCCGTTTGCGCCCAGATATGCCTGGACACAGAGGTTAGCGGCATTTACGGCCGAAGTGACTGCGGAAGTTGTAACGGTGGCGCCGGAGATGGCATTGACCTCGGCGGCTCCTGCATTTCCGGTCTTGGTGACCGTAAGCTGATCAGCTGCGGTCTTTCCAACGAACTGAGACTTGAATTCATCCGTATCGGCATTCATGCCAAGTCCTGCAGTCTCTGCTATGGAAAGGAAGGAAATACCGGTATTTACTATCTGTCCATCCTGCTCCGCATAACCGACTGTCATCTGAATGTCACCGCCGTAACCTGAGTGGGAGGTAACGGTTACGATATATCCCATATCCGCACCGCTCTCATCGACTGCCACAACAAGGGAGTCCACGGTAACTGAATCATCAGCCGCAGCGGTAAGTGAAGGATCCTCAGTCTTTTCCTGATACTCGGCTGCGCCGGGGATCAGGCTCTCATAAGCTTCCATGGTAGCCTGCTGGTTTGCAAGGGCTATGGGCTCCTTGGTCACCCCGTAAACTGCACCGAGAGCCAGGCCTGAGATAAGGGTGATAAGGAAGAGGGTGATCGCTGTTTTGATATTGTCACTCATTTTTATTTGCCTCCCCTCTCGCTGTTTTCATGCATGAGCTTCTTTGTGATCTCTGCATATCTGCCCTTTCCGAAAGGAGTGGGCACGGTAGCTCTCTCGATCAGGGGAGCCACGATGTTGCCTATGATGATGGCATAGGAAACTCCCTCTGCAGAAGCTCCGAACACACGGAATACTCCGGTAAGTATACCGATGAATACTCCGAAAAGTATCTGTCCAAGCGGTGTGATCGGTGTGGTCACATAATCAGTTGCCATGAAGAATGCACCGAAGATCAGTCCGCCGGCACATATCTCACAGGCGACGTAGTAAAGGTCAAAGCCTCTTCCTCCGAACAGTCCCATGAATACGGCAACAGTAGCGATATATACTGCAGGTATCCTTATGCTTATGACTCCTCTTATAAGCAGATAAGCCGCACCGATAAGGAGCATGAGCACGCTGACCTCACCTATGGTTCCTGCTATGTTTCCGAAGAACAGATCTGAAAGGGATGCCTCTCCGCCCGCCTTAAGAACTGCAAGAGGCGTAGCTCCTGAAACCGCATCTGCTGATCCTGCAGGGAATGAAGCTGAAAAATCAGTCATGGCCCTTGAAAATGATATGAGCAGGAAGCACCTTGCTGCCAGGGCAGGGTTCATGAAATTCTGTCCAAGTCCGCCATAGAGCTGCTTTACTACTACTATGGCAAATACGGCACCCAGCATGGGCATCCATACGGGGATCTCCGGAGGCATGTTGAGGGCCAGGATCATACCGGTAACGACTGCAGAGCCGTCAGTGATGGTTATGGGCCTCTTCATGAAATATTCGTAGAGGTACTCGCTTATGACGGCAGCTGCCACTGTTGCAAGCACTACTATCAGGGCATGGATGCCGAAGCGGTAAACGCCGAACGCCGCAGCAGGAAGCATGGCTATGATCACATCGGTCATGATCTTCTGAGTCGTCACGCTTGCCCTTACATGGGGCGATGACGAAACATGATAAAGCTTCTTATCTTCATTTAACGCCATGACGGTACCTCCTTTCCGGTCTCATTTTTCTTCATATCCTCAGCCTTCTTCTCGGCTTCCTTCTTTGCAGCCTCTTCGTGTTCCCTGCGCTGCTTTTCCTCGGCAGCCTTGATCTTTCTGAGAGCTGCCACCTTCTTACGGGCCTGCTTGAAGGTCTGGGTCAGGGGGCGTCTTGCAGGGCATACATAGGAGCAGGTACCGCATTCCATGCACTCCATGCCGCCTATCTTCTCAAAGCCCTCCATATCGTCTGCATTTGCTGCCTTTACCAGCATGGGAGGTACAAGGTGCTCAGGGCATGCAGCCACGCAGCGTCCGCATCTGATGCAGGGCGTAGTGGGATTTTCAGCTACCTCATCATGCACAAAGGCACACAGAGCCGACGAAGGCTTGGTAACAGGGCAGTCAAGCTCATAGAGAGCCTGTCCCATCATGGGACCGCCGCAGATGAACTTGTGCGCCTCAGTCTTAAGTCCGCCGCAGGCTTCAAGTATCTTCTTATAGCTTGAGCCAAGCCTTACCCTTACGTTTTTAGGTGAAGCCATCGCATCGCCGGTCACGGTTATGACCTTCTCCATGAGAGGCTTGCCCTCTGCTACGGCTTCATATATGGCAAGCAGCGTGGCAACATTATGCACTATGCAGCCCGCGTCTGCGGGAAGCATGGAAGAGTTGATATATCTTCCTGTAACGGCGTTTATGAGCTGACGCTCGCCGCCCTCGGGATACTTGGTCTTAAGCTCCATCACCTTTATGCGGGGCTCAGACTTCACAAGCCCCTTCATATGCTTTATGGCTTCCGGCTTATTGTCCTCAATGGCTATGATGCCCTGGGCGTTGGGGAAGAGCCTCAGGCAGACCTTTACTCCGCCTACTATCTTCTCGCCTTCTTCCATCATCAGCCTGTAATCGCTGGTAAGGTAGGGCTCACATTCAGAACCGTTTGCGATAAAGTAGTCGATGGCTGCATCGTTTTTGGGCATGAGCTTTACTGAAGTGGGGAATCCCGCGCCTCCAAGTCCGACTATGCCCGAAGCCTTTACGGCCTCTCTAATCTCATCGTTTGAGAGAGTATCTATATCTCTCTTTTTTCCTGCACCCTCGACGAGCTCATACTTTCCGTCCGACTCCACAACTATGGACATGACGGGGAATCCGCTCACCTGCATGCGAGGCTCTATGGCAGTGACAGTACCGGAAACGGAACTGAGTACATTTGCAGAGATGAATCCGCCGGATTCACCTATGATCTGTCCTGCAAGTACCGTATCTCCGACCTTAACGCAGGGCTTGGCAGGCGCTCCTATGTGCTGAGACAAAGGGAAAACATATTCGCCGTCAAAGCTGAGTGCCTCTATGGCGCAGTTTTCGCTCAGGACCTTACCCTCGTAAGGATGGGCACCGCCTTTGAATGTTCCAAGGCTCATAAACTGACCCCTCCTGTTCCTCTTTAAATATACTTAGATGATTATATCACATCATATCCGTCTGCATGCTTTTATTTATATACAATATACACAAAAAATCACAAATTTCAGCATCATTTCCCGTTATTTTTTTGACAAACTCTCCAAAAAATAAGTCCCGGCAAAAAACCGGGACTGATTTTAATATGATCTTTATGCATATCAGCATATCTTTATCATTTCTTTATTTCATGATATCCGTCCACTTTTTCAGAGGTTAATCCTCTTTCACCATGGTCTCGGGTGCCCTATACAGAAATACCAGTATCAGAAATGCCAGAACCAGGGCTCCTGAAACCAGATACATGCCTTCCGTATAAAGCTCTGCGTCAGCAAGTCCTCCTATGACCGCGTTGAAGGCTATGTTGCCAAGGGCGGCAAAGATCCCCGTAAATGCTGAAGCCGTGGAGCTGTAAAGCGGAAATTCCTGACAGGAGAGCACAAATCTTGCGGTATAGCTTGCTCCCGCTATGACTCCGAAAAGAAACATGCCAAAGAGCCAGATAACCGGATCTCTGGTCAGCAGCATCCCCGCAAACAGCAGTCCTGCAAGCAGGGATGAGGCTCTCACGTAAGAAGCCGTGGATATCTTCTCGGAAAGTGCCGCAAGGCCCGTACGGCTTATCAGCATTCCGAGACTGTAGGAGGTCATGATGGTGGCGCAGTATCCCGTGGTAAATATCTCCGGATCCAGATAATCCAGATAGGTGGGAAGGGCCATGACAAGATAGGTCTCCCCCGCGATCAGGAAGCTTCCTATTCCAAGCCACCAGAGATTCTTTCTTTTCACTATGGCAGCATAGGGTATGCCGGTACTGGCCTGTTTTTCAGTTCCAACTGCAGTCCTGGGCTTTCCAATAAGTCTGGTAAGCACAAAGAGCAGCACTCCGGCAGCTGCAAGCACGGCACCGCTTATGATAAAGCTTAGTCTCCAGCCCCCTATCTTATAGCAGAGAGAGGAAAACTGAGGCCCTGCCATGTTTCCTATGGCAAAAAGCGTATGAAGAATGGAAACGAATCTGGCTCTCCTCTCTCCGTAAAGATCTGAAACATAGGTTGCGCAGACATTGTCAAGAAGTCCTCCGGTAAAACCTATGATGATCCTTGCGAAAAGCAGGAGTCCAAATGCCGGACTGAGGCCGAACACAAGGAGAGCCAGGCCGAACAGGAACCCCATGACCATCAGCAGATAATGCTTATCCAGCCTGTCCACTATGAACAGGGCGCAGAGCATAGCCGAGGTGTTTCCTATCTCATTTGTGATATTTATCGTGGATGCAGCTCCAAGATTCAGGTCAAAATAATCAATGATCCTTGGAAGCAGGGTTCCGACCATACCCTGGGAAAGCGCATAGCCTGCCATAAATGCAAAAGTAAAGATGGTGGCTATGGTCAGCCTGCGTTTCTGTATATCTGAAGAAAAACTCAAATTCCGGACCTCCGCTTACTTTGATCTTTCAAATTCCGCTGCCGTATCCAGCGCAAGCTTTATACCGTCATCCATTGAACGTCCGGGTTCTTCGGGGAGATCAACAAAGTGCTCGTAACCCTCTTCATCAAGCTCTATCTTCGTGCTTATGGACACGATCATAAGGGCCTTCTTTCCAAATTCTGCAGCCACGGTATAAAGCCCCGCTCCCTCCATCTCGGAGCAGAGTATGCCGTACTTCTTCCAGGCTGCGGATCTGTAGGTCTCCGGTCCCCTGTAGATCCTGTCATTGCAGACAGTATTGCCCACGAAGGATCTCATGCCCCTCTCCTTTGCAAGCCTGTCAGCCGTGCATAACAGCCCGAAATCCGCTATGGGGCAGAACGTACCGTTGAAGATCCCCTCATTTATGCCTGAAGTATGGCAGGCCGCCTGCGAAAGGACCACATCGTAAAGCTTCATGTCGGGAAGGTAGCTTCCGGATGTGCCTATGCGTATGATGGCGTCACAGTCATATTCATTGTAAAGCTCGGTAGCATAGATCATCATGGAGGGGATGCCCATGCCCACTGCCATGACGGATATCTCCTGGCCCTTATATCTGCCGGTGTAGCAGAGAGCCGCCCTCTTTTCATTGACAAGCTTCGGCTCCTCAAGATAGGTCTCAGCTATATGCTTAATCCTGGCAGGGTCACCTCCTACAACTACGGTCTTTGCGATCTCGCCTTTTTTTGCGTCTATATGCATGCTCATGATATTTTCCTCCTTATCTCTCAGCCCAGGTCATAGCATATCCAGGCATCAAAAAAAATCTATTTAAGCTTCATTCCGTCATGGAAGGCATCGCCGACTTTTTCTCCCAGCACATGATATGCGTTGTTTACGGGATCAAAGCTTATGGGGCGGAGCTTGGAAATATCTATCTTTCCATTATCGGAAAGCACGCTCTCGTCCACACTGACATTTACTATCTCGCCTACCAGGCGGCAGCTCTCCTCATCATAGCTTATGAGTCTGCACTCCAGTGCCATCGCAAGCTCTTCTATCAGCGGAGCGTCCACATGCTCTGCCTTCACTGCATGAAAGCCTGCCCTCTCGAACTTATCATATACGCTGTTTCCGGATACTATGCCCACATAGTCACAGGCCTCCACATGCGCCGCATCTGCCATGCTTACGGTAAATGCTCCTCTTTTCAGTATGTTCTTTACTGTCTTATGTCCGGCACTCAGGCACATGGATATCTGGGTATCATCGCTGATCCCGCCCCAGGCCGCATTCATGGCATCCGGTGTCCCGTCTTCATCATAGCTCGCGATGATAAAGACCGGCTGAGGATAGGTATAAGGCTTTGCGCCGAGATCCTTTCTCATATCGATAACCTCCTTAAGAAAAACATTGCCCCGCCCTTTTATCATGTTCCCCGACATGATACTGCGGATCACTTTCGCCTGCAGGGGCAGAGCTTTGACTATATTTTATCATTTACCCGCGAAAACTCAATATGAAGCCCATCTTTTTTCAATAAGCTCTTGACATCGGACTTCTATTCTAATAAAATGATATGGCATTTGAATCAGTAGCTCAGCTGGATAGAGCATGCGCCTTCTAAGCGCAGGGTCGGGGGTTCGAATCCCTTCTGGTTCACTGATCAGGTTCAGGGCATGGATCCGCAGGGTCCGAAGCCAGGGGTCGTGATCGACGTGGTGGGTATAGCACAGTTGGTTAGCGCGTCAGATTGTGGTTCTGAAGGCCGTGGGTTCGAGTCCCACTATCCACCCTGATGTCAAAGTAAAGGTACCGCAGGATCTCTGCAGTACCTTTTTTTTGTGATCCTCCCGGCTCCCCTTCCTTATGCCTGGATCAGATATATTCACTTCTTTTCAGTCAAATTTACATCTAGCTTATTATAGGGGATCTCTATACCTGCTTCATCAAAAGCATACTTGAGGGCCTCGGTAAGATCCCATTTTGTCTTCCAGTAGTCCTCCGTCCTCGTCCAGCCTCTTGCGGTAAGCAGTATTGAGCTCTGCCCCAGGCTGTCCACATATACTTCCCTGGCCTCTTCCTTAAGTATCTCCGGTTTTTCCGATAACAGGCCCTCCATTATCTCCTTTGCCTTTTTAAGGTCAGAATCGTAGCTTATTCCTACAGTGATTATGAGTCTTCTCTTGTCCTGGGCCGTAACATTTGTAAGAGGTGAGCCCGACAGTATGCCGTTCGGTATCACCACCTGTCTGTTGTCCACGGTAGTAAGCGTGGTATAGATAAGTCCGATATTTGCCACGGTGCCTTCTCCGCTCTGGCAGATGATATAATCTCCCGTCACAAAGGGCTTGAGCATCAGTATCATCACTCCGCCCGCAAAATTTGAAAGGCTGCTCTGAAGGGCCAGAGAAATAGCTATACCTGCAGAACCCAGCAGGGCAAGCAGCGAAGCAGAGCTTATCCCCACCCTGTCTGCTGCTGCAAATATCAGAAGCCCAAACAGCACCACGCTGATACAGGATCCAAGGAATACGCTTACCGTATGATCTACCTTGATCCTGTCCATGGACCTTATGCACCATCTGCGGAACACCGATATGGCCTTCCACCCGATCAGAAGCATCAGGACGGCAACAGCGGCATTTACGGCAAAGTTAAAAATGCCAGGGGCAAAATTTTCTATATATTTATCTATCACGTCAGTATTGACTCCTTTTCAGTTTCAAGACAGATTTACCACGCAAAACTATTATGGTAACAAAAGACATGCTCTTGGCCTGCGATTTAGGGCTGCTTAATATTTTCTGGCATTTTCCGGGGAATCCAGCTGTACCCTTGAAAAGCCATTATGACAGCAGATGGCTCTTGTTTCATCATAAACGGTTATTCCCCAGACAAAGGATATGTGGATCATTTTCCTTATATAGCCTTCGACATTATCTATCCTGCTGCAGACACACCTGCTTATGCTGTACATATAGGCCAGTATCCCGGCCTCAAAGCACTCCTGATATGCAAGGCTGTTTTCTCAGATCTTATTTGCCCTGAGATATCTTTTTATATACGGCTCTGCACAAAGCTCAAAGGGAAATTTCTCATAATATCTCGTCACAAGATCAGGGGATATCAGTTTGGCTGTCCCTACCACCCTTGGTATATAATCATCCATAGTATGATGGCATAACCTTACTTTGTTATTTTCCCAGTATGTCCTGTCATACTTTCTTTTCTTTTCCTTCCTAGCTTTCTCTTCTTCAGCTTTCTTTGTATCACACATATCTTGGAACCGCCTGAAATATATACATTCATTATGTTTTCCACTTCAGTTATTCGAAATATTTGTACAACTGAAGCCTTTATCCATATCTCCGCTCCAGCCTCACGACACATTCCCAATGTTTTGATGCTGTGAAACAGATTACTGGAACAGCTTTGGCGAAGCACTAAGTCTATTGCTGTCTAAATCTATATTTTCCTTTTCCATGACCCCTTACTGGCTCAATGATTTCTCGTTCCGCCAGCTTCTGAAGCAGCTCTGTACACCTGGTCGGTTTCAAATCAAGCAGCTTCTGAACATCGGATCTGCCAAATACCGTCTGAAAGCCTAATTCATCCAATAGTTTGCAAACATGAGCAGCTGTTTTTGCTGTAAAAACATTTTCAATGTTCGCTTTTGCTTTTTCAATATTCACCTTCAAGTCGTCAATGTTCGCTTTTTCAGATGTTCCAATTATACCGCAGATATGCAATGCCCGGTTATGGAGCGGATGATCCTCATTGAGCAGAAGATTCCTTAAGAACAGCTCCAGAAACTCCGTAGTTTCGTGAATGCCATTTTTCAAGTCATTATAGTTTGCCCTGACAAGAGCATTTCGGAAATACCAGGCATTCTCAGCAAAGATATCATTCGTTACATCAAATCCAAGCGGCATGAGGATAAATACCGGTAAACAGCTTCCTGTGAATGGAAAGATACTCATTCGGAGTAAAACTGAAGCCCTGCTCTGACAGCAGTGCAGCAATTCTAGCCGAGACTTTATCCGCTTCCTCGGTGCGGTCATCTGTGTCACAGACAGGATTCTCCTCATAATAGCTTTGCAGGAGCGCATTTGCTTCCTCAAAGGAAATCTCGCCCTCAATATTGCGAACCGCTGTCTGCACAAGATATTCCGATGTTTTTAATCCATCCACATCCTGCAGGCCGATAGCTGTATGCCATGCATAACCCTTTTCACGCTTGTCCGGCTCAGACTCTTTGATGTATTCCTTAAATGGATCTTTATTCACTCCATATCACCTCTACGTTTTTTTGTCCTCACTACTTTCTTGTTTTGTGCGCTGCGGCATCCCGCCGCGGTGCGCCTTATCAGTATGAAATAAAATTTACTTCCCTCTCCAACTTCACCACACATTCGCAATATGCTGAGGCTGTGAAATAGATTCCCGGGAGGCAGAGTTAGACCTTGGTGGAGTTCTAATAAACCAGTAGATTTTCCTCAATCATACATTTTTAAATCTTTTTGATAGGTGTTCTTTATGTTTACTTGCTATCTCATTATCCCAAGTCATTAACTTGGCATTCCTGTTTGACATAATCCCTGTTCATCATTAAAATCCTAAAATGAATGATTTGCCTGTTTATGAAGCAGCACCTCGCTTCCACAAACTCTTATTTTGTGAAGATTACTATTAAAAAATGCCAATAGCTTTACCTGCGTCGCCTGCCACATTTCTTCCGAAATAATGAGTTCATGCAATCCCTCTGCCAACAAGTAATTGTCCTGCTCCACCAGCTTGTACTCTTTTCTGGTGCCGTGCACTTTTTCCATTTTATCAGGTGTAAACTTTTTTCATCTCAAGTTTCCTCATACTACACCATTTAAAAACGGGATTGACTGTTTTTACCTTGAATCAGAAGTATCATTCCATTTTTTCATTTCTGTCTTGGCCGTTTTCCCCAGCTGCTTAATAGTCTTCAGATATTCTTCCTCCACAGGAGAAAGAGTTTGTGTCTGATAGCGTTTATATTCTGCTTTTGCTTTTTCCATCGCTTGTGCATGGCTGATTTTCCCTGCATGGGTCAGCACTTCTTCACCGGTCGCCCGGAGAATATTGTCTAGCTGCTCCACATAATCGCTCATATACATGGGACGGTGACGGATAGCCTGTACTTCGGCAAAATCAAAATAACCAGATACCATCTGATTCAAAACTCGTAGCTCTTCTTCTGTCAGATAATTCTTGGCAATTCCAATATCTTTTGCCGTGGGAAAATCCCCTGAAAAAGTGGTAAGCCCCATAAACGGCTTATCGGCATCAGCTCGCTCATAGATTACTTCCGCAGCTGTATGTCCGTGCGCCGCATAGTGGAGCTTGTTCTGCACCATTTTGAAAAACGCAATAGATTCCACACTTCTGGGATTATAGTCCACACTGGTGGCGTACAAGTCCAGCACCTGACGATACATGACTTTTTCAGAAGAACGAATGTCCCGGATCCGTTCCAACAGTTCGCGCCAATAATTGCCACCGCCCAATTTTTTCAGGCGCTCATCGTCCATCGTGAAGCCTTTGATCATATATTCTTTTAGGCGCTCAGTGGCCCACCGGCGAAATCGGGTGGCAATCAAGGATTTTATCCTGTAACCAAGAGAAATAATCATATCCAAATTGTAAAAAGGTAGCTCTCTTGTTACCTGCCTGTTGCCCTCCATTCGAACCTGTCGGAATTTCCGACAAGTTGAAACCTCATCCAGTTCACCTTCTTCATAGATGTGTCCTATATGCTCCACAATGTTGGTTCTAGACGTATGAAAC
>DVNQ01000010.1 GCA_018714245.1 Candidatus Avilachnospira avicola | reverse complement strand
TCCTTCCATGGATAGTCCGGTTCCGTGCCAAAAGTATCCAGTATATATTTTTCCAATGTCTCTCTGTTCAATCTGGGCCTCTCATATTTCTCCCAAACACCGTAATCTTAAAATGGCATCGGAAATCACTTCGAAGTCTGGGGCACGCCGTTTACACACCAGCGCCCCTGGTCGTCCACCTCATATCCGTCAGGAGTAATGCAGCTCACTGCCAAGGCACCCCTGAGCCTTCCGAGTTCAGAATAAAAATAGTAGCAATATAGCTCACCGGGGCCTTCCCCTATCCACTGCCATCCTGTCAGCATCCTTCCAAGACCCGTTTTCGGGTCGGGGTTAAGATAATATATGTTTCCATCTGAAGTCTTATGCCAACCGGTCAGCATCATTCCCAGGTTTCCGTCTGAAGCATCATTGAGATAATACCAGCTTCCGTCCTTGTCCTGGAACCAGCCCGTAAGCATCCGACCGTCCTTGTCGAAGCGGAACCATCCGGCTTCGCCTCTGCCGTTATTGCCATAGGGGTTATACAGATATCCCCAGGTATCCTTATAGATGCTTCCTCCCGAGGAGAAGTTCCAGCTTCCGTCAGCATTCAGGATCCAGCTTCCATGTACAGGGGTCGGCATCCCTGAATCTTCCGCAGGGCTTCCCACATATCCACCAGAGCTTTCCTTCCAGACTGTCACCTTGCAGGTCGCTTCCTCACCGCCTGCCCGTACACGGATGACGGTAGTTCCGCTGCTTACTCCAAGTACGAGCCCGTTATCATCTACCGTGGCTATGTTGGGATTGTCAGAGGAAAATACCGGCTTTGCCTCACTCCCCTCCGGACCCTCAAGTGTCACGGAAAGCTGATAGGTGCGTCCCACCCTCAGCCTCAGGCTTACTGGAGATACGGTAATGCTGTCAACCGGATCCTCCTCAAGGAGCATGACCCGGCAGGATGCGGTCTTTGTAGGATCGCCCGCAGAGCTTACCTTCACTGTCACGACTCCGCTTTCCTTTGGAGTAAATAACAGCACTTCTTCTCCATTTTCCGTAAGTTCAGTGCCTCCGGTCTCTTCCTTAAAATCGGAGGTATCCACTGCGGACAGGTCTCCGGAAAGCTCCCATCTGAGCTGTCCGTAAGCATCCTCGATGGGCCCCTCGTCCCAGGAAAGAAGCTTCGGAATAAACAGGGCATCATCCAGGCTTTCCGCATCCTCCTTATCAAAGCGATATATAACGGTCCCCTCCTTTGTAAGAGGAAGTCCAGTCTCCAGGCTTATACCTGAGGAATAATTGAAATCATAAAGATTGCTGCCGTTAAGGAGATAGCTTGATTCCACTGCAGCCGTGGAGCCGAATGACCAGCAGGTATTGGTCGCGGCCTGATTCTTTATCGGAGTCAGCACTCCCTCAGCCCTTAAGTCAAAGGACTCGGGAAGGATAGTCTCGGGCTCTGAAAGCTCTGAAGCTCCTATCGGCTCAGAGACAGTCCTGCTCATAAGCACATGCCCGTCCTGAAGTCTGATCTCATCATAGGTCTGATCCTCCTTACCCCTTGACCTCCCGGCATTGGAAGGCGAGGCCTCTCCTGTATCCGGCTCTTCAGGATCAGGCTTTTCTATTAGCGGGAAATAATCCTCCGGATCTATATCCAGCAGGCTTATCCTTTCCGTTTCCCCGTCCTTGAGAGAAGCATCATTGCACATGGCCTTTATGGTAAAATAGGCGTAATAATTGCTTGAACCATTGTCTTCTATATAAGCATTGCCTATGTCCAGCCATCCATCTCCTTCCGCAGGATCATAAAGCAGGCAGACCCCCTCCTTCTGCGGCAGATTGGCCACATGACTGTCATTGGTAACAAAGGGTATGGCCAGTTTCTCCTGCCCGTCTCCCTGGATCTTAAGTATCACTTCAAAGGGCTCACCAGGCTCAAGCAGGACTGCCTTATCAAGCCTTACGGTATAATACCCGGCATAAAGCTTCGAGCCTGAAGCATAGACATTGTCCTCGATCCAGCCCTTTCCGACATCCTCGCCCTGATTGACAGCGATCTCGTAGCGGATATTGTTATTTATCAGAGCAAAATTTATCGCCTTGAGCACATCTGCTCCTTCCTCATCCGCAGTAAATACGGTAGATGCCATCATGTGATCCGCATCAGTGATCCAGTAATTTTCTCTCGAATAAGGAAGGCTTGTGACCTCATAAAGCTTATTGTAATTACCCGTAGTCTCCGTGGCAGTATAGGCCCAGGTGTTGTCAGCGCCAAACAGCTGTTTATCACAGTAGGATACATAATAGTACCCGTCATCTCCTGATCCTTCGCCCCAGGAATTGCGGATGATCCAGGCTCCGTCCCGTTCCGGAAGAAGATACTCCTGGAATTCTTCCCTGCTGATGCCGCCCTCTGATCCGCCGTTGTCAGTTCCAGTTTCCGCATCGGAACCGGTAGCCCTTCTTGCCCAGGACTTTCTCTCTTCTTTTTCAAATAATTCTATGTCAAGATCCCTTTTCGCATCAGAAGGAGTCGCCTCACCGGGAGCATCGGAAGGGGTTGCTTCACCTGAAGCGTCTCCCATTATTACTCCCTTTGCATCATCGATATTATAGAGGAAATTTTCTCTCGGATAATCGTCATCCCAGCCTACGACCACCACCTCATGGTTCTGGTAATTATTATCGCTGAGCATATTTTTAAGGACTTTGATCCCATCGGCGTAGGTATAATCCCAGCCGCTGTAATAATAATTCTTGTCATCCTCACAGCTGAGCCCCGACCAGTAGATGCCTGTTGTAAGGGCACCGTAGTTCATGATGCCGGCCTTTATGTGAGCTTCCCAGCCAGGGTTTTCGATGCCTTCCCCATCCTCATAATAGGCAGTATATCTTGCCGGAAGGGCAATGGCATTCTGCACATGTATCTGGGGGTCAGCCCCCCTGTATGCTATGCCTTCATTCTGAAGATACGCCAGATATTCCAGATATTCATCTTGATACTGTCCCGTAAAGTTCTTGACTTCGCTAATAGGCTGGTCCTTCTCTGCCACAGGGCCCAGCCAGGAAGCATAGTAGCTCTGGGGCATGGGATAAAATCCACCCTGATTCACTCCGCTTATATCATATAAAGGCTCATCCCGCCTGTACCACTGATAATTCCAGGGCTGTTCTTCACCGATGATTGTGAAAGCATAATTGGGATCAGTGCCATTCATACGATAAGGCGAGTTGCTGCCCTGAAGTGTGGCCACCATATGCATCTCGGAAAAATCCGTCTTTTCGACCTCTGACTCTGACAGCCTGAGCTTCTGGATGGAAACAGCATAAGGCTCAAAGGTATCGTCAGAAAGAGGGAATACCCGCAGGAAATATGTACCGGCAGGAAGTCCTTTTTTCGTGATCCTCTGTCCTGTCCTTCTTTTTGAGATCCCCAGGCTCGAAAAGCCGCTGTCAAGAAGCTCCGCGCCGTACTGGCAGCTGCTGTCGTCGGATTCCACGGAAATAGAGATATCCGTCACGCTGTCAAGCTCGAAGCTGTAGTACTGCTCCTCAAAACCTTCAGGAAGCACATCGGAAAAACGGCTCGGAAAGCTCACAAAGCTTGTGTTTTCACTTTGCAGGACAACTTCCGTATCTGTGTTTTCTGATGCCTCTCCTACTCCGCTGATATCGGCATAGGCGAAAGCGGCATTCTGCAGAAGCAGCGCCAGGATAAGAAGTGCCGCGGTCTTTGTCTTAAGTCCGGTTCTTAGGTTTTGTCTGCTCATAAGATCTCCTCCAGGATGGTTTTATTATATACTAAATCCCTTCAGATTAAATCTCCATCTGAGAGAAAATATGCCGCTGATTTCTCAGCGGCACATCCTCAAATGTATTCAATATTTTTTAGCCAGCATGCGGAACATGATCGTATACAGTATGACCAGCAGGCATATTGACATGGCGGCTATCATGCCTTCCCTCTCGTATCCCAGTATAAGAGCTGTCATGGAGACCACTCCCGCGATGATCAGGTATATCGCAAATGCCGCCTCCTTGGCCTTCATGGATATGAAGGCATATCTCTCATCCTTCGACGCAGTTTCAACCCGTTTCTTAAGTGCAGGGTCCTGTTCAATGCGCACAGCCCTGAAAAGCTGAACCAGGCCTACTGCCAGTATGCCCGAACCTATACCGGTAAGTACACTGGGATCCGATGCTATCCCTGAAAATGCCAATGCCTCTATGATTATCCCGATCACTATCTCAATAACATATATGGTATATTTCTTATTTTTCATCAGCTGCCTCCTCATAAATATATCTTCCACATTCATGCTGAAATATCTTGCAAGCTTGATGGCCAGTATGACCGACGGGTTATACCTGCCGTTTTCCAGGGAGCTTATGGTCTGTCTGGAGACC
>DVNQ01000063.1 GCA_018714245.1 Candidatus Avilachnospira avicola | reverse complement strand
CCATCCGAAAACAGGGCCCTTTTGTTTATACCGCCCTCAGTCATAGTAATTTGATTATACCATGAATCCTGAAAAGTAGAAAGCACCGACGGGGTAGTCGGTGCTTTCAGGAGAAGGTATTTCGTTTTTCTTATGGGGTGTAGCAAAACTATATAATGTATTGGGGGTTACGTCTATTATAATATCAAAGAGCCTTTTTTATGTCATCTTGCAAACTAAACAGAATTTAAAAATCATCGATTTTCGTTTTATGCATTTCCTACAAGCTCTTTATACGAACAGCTCGTCAAACTCCTCCCCGGTTATCTTCTCTTTTTCCATCAGCAGCTCGCAGCATTTTTCAAGCACATCACGATGAGCTTCGATAATGGCCCTGGCATCTCTGTAGCATTCGGCAACTATGCGTCTGACCTCTTCATCGATCTCACTCAGCAGCTTGTCACTGTAGGTCTTGTTATGGGCTATGTCATATCCAAGGAATACATCATCCCCGTTTTCATCATAATTGATCATGCCTATGCGGTCACTCATGCCATACTGCATGACCATGGCCCTTGCGATCTTCGTGACCTGCTTTATGTCCTGAGACGCCCCGGTAGTGATATCTGAAAGTACCAGTTCTTCGGCTATGCGGCCTCCCATGGCTGCCATCATCATATGCCTCAGCTGGCCTCTCGTGACATGCATTTCATCCTTTTCAGGGACCGGCATGGTATATCCTGCAGCCCCTTCCCCTGTGGGGATTATGCTGATCATATGTACAGGCCCCACATCCTTCAGCTCGTGGAATAGTATGGCATGGCCGGTCTCATGATATGCGGTGATCCTTTTGTCTCTTTCCGATATGACCCTGGATCTCTTTTCCGTGCCTATGCCTGTCTTTATGAAGGCCTCGTCTATGTCTTCCTTGCAGATACTGTCCCTGCCGTCTATGGTAGCTTCTATGGCAGCCTCATTCAGTATATTTTCAAGGTCTGCTCCGGTAAAGCCGGCAGTAGTCCTTGCCACCCGCTCCAGATCCACATCCTCGGACAGCCTTTTATTTCTGGAATGAAGCTCCAGTATCTGTTTTCTCGCCTTCACATCCGGCTTTCCTACCTGGACCTTACGGTCAAATCTTCCAGGACGCATGATGGCTGGATCCAGTATATCGACACGGTTCGTGGCTGCCATGACTATTATGCCCTGGTTCTGGGCAAAGCCGTCCATCTCCACAAGGAGCTGGTTCAGGGTCTGCTCCCGTTCGTCATGAGAGCCCCCAAGCCCAGTACCCCTTCTTCTGGCTACCGCGTCTATCTCATCTATAAATACGATACAGGGGCTTGTCCTTTTGGCTTCCTCAAAAAGATCCCTGACTCTTGCAGCACCGACTCCGACATACATCTCCACAAAATCCGAGCCGGAAATGCTGTAAAAGGGGACTCCTGCCTCACCTGCAACTGCCTTGGCAAGCAGGGTCTTTCCGGTCCCCGGAGACCCAACAAGGATGATGCCCTTAGGTATGCGGGCACCCATGGTGCTGAACTTAAGGGGATGCCTAAGGAATTCGACCACCTCCCTCAGTTCCTTTTTTTCCTCCTCCATACCTGCCACATCCGAAAAATGGATGTTGTTGTCCGAGGAAAGCCTCGCCCGGCTCTTTCCGAAATTGGCAAGGCGCTGGTTCATCCCCCCTGCTCCTCCTCTTGCTCCCATGAGCATGAAGAAAAAGAAGAACATCATCACCATCATGATCATGTAGGGGATATTGTCCATAAATGAGGACTCAGCGATCCCGCTTATGGTATAGTCCACTCCATCCGCATCCAGCTCTGCCATCACCTCTTCGGCATCTGGCACCGTAGCCTTTACGGACCTTCCGTCTGAAAGCTCCAGCACCACATCAGCAGACCGGCTGTAGCTGTTGAGTTCTATGGATGCCTCCATGATCTCATCTGGAGAGGCAAGCACCATCCTCAGTTCTCCCGCTGTCAGCCTTTCAGAAAGCACCCGAAAGGGTACAAGGGAAAGTATGATGACCCCTGCAAGCAATATAAGCAGGAACCAGGGGATCTTTACATTCTGCTGTCTCTTATCATTCATCAAATACGACTGCTCCTATATAATTGAGATTCCTGTATCTCTGATCATAGTCGAGGCCGAAGCCTACCACGAATTTGTCTTCCACTGTAAATGCCAGATAGTCGGGCTTTATCTCATTTACCCTGCGGCTCGGCTTGTCAAGAAGGGCGCAGAGCTTTATGGAAGCAGGCTTCCTGTCCTCAAGGAGCTGCATGAGATATTTCATTGTATTTCCCGTATCTATGATGTCTTCAACTATGATGACATCCCTGCCCTCTATGGGATCGTCCAGATCCTTTATGATCTTGACTATTCCGGAGGATACCGTACCGGATCCATAGCTGGAAACGGACATGAAGTCCATGGTCACATCCATCTTGAGATATTTTGAAAGCTCGGTCATGAAAAAGACTCCGCCCTTGATTATGCAGATCAGATGTACCGACTTGCCCTCATAATCCCTGTTGATCTCATCCGCCACTCTCCTGATGCCCTCTGCAAGCTCTTTTTCAGATATGAGCGTCTCGATTCTGTACGACATTTCAGTCCTCCCTTAATAAGATGCAGGTTTCCCTGTGAATATTTTTTACGCAGACGGCACCCGGAAGATCCGCATGAAAACCGTTCCCTGCAAACAGGGCATCATCTACGGCTCCGAAATGCAGCCCTCCCAGATCCTTGAGCGGAATACCAAGCCTGCGCAGTGCCTCAATTATAACATACCTTCTTAAGATCTGCGGTTTTTCTTTGAGCTCATTTTTGTTGATTTTTACTTCTGTATCTGAAATTTTTGCATAATTGTCAAGATATTCGTTTGCAGCATGAGTAAAATAATCGTCCGCCTCCTCACAGTACATCCCGAATTCCAGTAAATGCTTTGATGTCCTCAGGTTCACATGTTCCCTGAAAAGAGGCAGTATCATGTTCCTTATGGCATTTCTTGTATAATCATTGGAAAGGTTGGTGGAGTCCGTCACATAAGAGAGGCCTTTTTTCTCCACATAATCAAGTATCTCTTCTTTTCCGGTAAATATAAGCGGCCGGATTATATTGTCCCTCCTCGGCCTTATGCCTCCGGCTCCCTTAAGGCCAGTGCCCCTTGCCAGGTTGAGAAGTATGGTCTCTGCACTGTCATCCGCATGGTGGGCAGTGGCTATCACTCCTCCATCCCTGCAGTTATCCCTGAGGGCATCATAGCGAAGCTTTCTTCCTGCCTCTTCCGTACTCATGCCAAGGGAAGAAGCCAGCCCGTTCACATCCACACTAACTGATATGAAATCTATGCCCTGCTCTCTGCAGAACTCACGGGAAAATGCCTCGTCTCTCAGCGCCTCTTCCCCCCTGAGATTATGATTCACATGCAGGGCAGTAAGACTTCCTATGGGAAGTATCCGCCTGAGCTCCTTAAGGACATAGAGAAGGCAGACTGAGTCTGCCCCTCCGGAGAAACCCACGATCACGTCCTGTCCCGGTTTTATAAGTCCGTATCGTCTTATGGTCTTAAGTATATCATTTGAAAATCTGTCCATATCATATATAATATATGTATCAAAACACATATTGCAATCAAAATTTGCTCATAAACGGAGGGATCAATATGGAAAACATAGCGTCTTACATCGATCATACGATGCTTAAGGCTGATGCTGATGAAAATACCATCAGAAGGTACTGCAGGGAAGCAAGGGAACAGGGCTTCAGATCAGTATGCGTCAATTCATACCGCACGGCCCTGGTACATGAGGAGCTTGAGGGAAGCAATGTGCTGACCTGCACCGTAGTCGGTTTTCCCCTTGGTGCCATGTCCATGGAGGCAAAGGCCTTTGAAGCAAAGAAGGCGGTTATGGACGGAGCTTCAGAGATAGACATGGTCATCAATATCGGAGCCCTCAAGGATAAGGACTATGATACGGTCAGAAATGACATAAAAGGAGTTGTGGAAGCCTCAAAGCCCGCCATAGTCAAGGTCATAATCGAGACCTGCCTTCTTACTGATGAAGAAAAGGTAAAGGCCTGCGAGCTTTCCGTTGAGGCAGGAGCTGCCTTCGTAAAGACCTCCACCGGCTTCTCTACCGGAGGCGCTACCATAGATGATATAAAGCTCATGCGCAGGACCGTCGGCAACAGGGCTCAGATCAAGGCAAGCGGTGGTATCAGGACCAGGGAAGATGCAGAAGCACTCATTTCTGCAGGTGCTGACCGTATCGGAGCCGGAAACGGCATGCTGCTTCTGTGAGTGATCAAGTCAGGGGATATTTCCCTTGACTTTTTTTTAATTGCGCGTTAGAGTATCGAAAATACACTCAATTTCACAACCCATTTCTTTCATCGACAAGGAGTAAAACATGGCCATTTACATCAATGAACCTTCACGTACCTTCGGTGAATATCTGCTGATTCCCGGTTATACTTCGGCAGAATGTATACCGTCAAATGTCAATCTTAAGACACCTCTGGTAAAGTTCAAAAAGGGCGAAAAACCTGCCATTACTCTCAATATCCCCATGACATCTGCCATCATGCAGTCAGTCTCCGATGACAAGCTTGCGATAGCACTTGCAAAGGAAGGAGGACTTTCTTTCATATATGGCTCTCAGTCCATAGAGTCAGAGGCAGAGATGGTAGCAAGGGTAAAGGCTTATCGTGCCGGATTCGTGATAAGCGATTCCAATCTCCGTCCCGAGGATACCCTGGATGATGTACTGGCCCTCAAGGAAAAGACCGGACACTCCACCATGGCGGTTACTGAAGACGGCAGCGCTCATGGAAAGCTTATCGGCATCGTGACCAGCAGGGATTACAGGGTGAGCCGTATGGATCCCTCAACCAGGGTCAGTGAATTCATGACAAAGTTCGAAGACGTGATCTATGCCGATGAAAGCACTACCCTCAAGGAAGCCAACGATATCATCTGGGCTCATAAGCTCAACTCGCTTCCCATCATAGACAAGGACCGCCATCTTGTATCCATGGTATTCCGCAAGGACTATGATTCCCATAAGGAAAATGAAAATGAGCTCATAGATTCCTCCAAGCGCTATATGGTAGGCGCAGGCATCAATACAAGGGACCATATGGAGAGAGTTCCCGCGCTGATAAAGGCAGGTGCTGATGTGCTCTGCATAGACAGCTCCGATGGCTACAGCGAATGGCAGAAGAGAGTCATCGAATATATCCGTTCCGAGTACGGGGATACCGTAAAGGTAGGCGCTGGAAATGTAGTCGATCGTGAGGGCTTCAGATTCCTGGCAGAGGCAGGAGCAGACTTCATAAAGATCGGTGTCGGTGGAGGAGCCATCTGCATCACCCGTGAGCAGAAGGGTATCGGACGAGGACAGGCCACTGCAGTCATGGAAGTTGCAAGGGCAAGGGATGAATACTATGAGGAGACCGGAGTCTATATCCCCATCTGTTCAGACGGCGGCATCGTACACGATTATCACGTGACCCTGGCCCTTGCCATGGGAGCGGATTTCGTAATGCTCGGCAGATATTTTGCCCGTTTCGACGAAAGCCCCACAAAGAGGATCAATGTAAATGGCAGCTACATGAAGGAGTACTGGGGAGAAGGAAGTGCAAGGGCCCGTAACTGGCAGAGGTATGATCTCGGCGGAAAGACCGGACTCAGCTTCGAAGAAGGTGTGGATTCCCTTGTACCTTATGCCGGAAGCCTGAAGGACAACGTGGCTCTTACCCTCAGCAAGGTAAGATCCACCATGTGCAACTGCGGATGCCTTACCATCCCTGAGCTTCAGAAGAACGCCAAGATCACCCTCGTATCCTCTACAAGCATAGTAGAGGGCGGAGCCCATGATGTCATGCTTAAGGATAAGCACATACTTTGATCTGAGACATTATGATATGCCAGGGCTGCCATGATCCGGCATCCTGGAATGGTACTTAAAACCGGACAGTGCATACTGTCCGGTTTTTTACGAAAAAGGCTGCCGCAGCATCTGCGGCAGCCTTTGATCTTAAGATCAGATATTATATCTTTTCAAACTCCGCGAGTATGAGATCCTGCAGAAGCTGTCTCATATCCGGATTAATGGGATGGGCTATATCCCTGTAGCCGCCTTCCTTGGAGCGGCGGCTCGGCATTGCTATGAAAAGCCCATGATCTCCGTCAACGATTTTAATATCATGTACTACAAAGAGGTCGTCAAACGTAACGGATGCCATGCCCTTTAATCTGCCTTCTTTATCGATCTTTCTGACCCTGACATCTGTTATCTCCATAATATACCCTCCGATAACTTTCCAAAAGGTATCGACCGTACCTTAAATAGCGTACCTGTCATTCTTTTCCACAACTATCTTTATATCATCCTTCGTTCCGATATAAGTGGAGTTTGCACGAATGACATCCCTCGACTCAACTATGCAGTTCTCAAGCACCGTATTGTCCCCGATATAAACATTGTTGAGGACTATGGAGTTCCTGATCACACAGTTGTTGCCTACATATACATCCTTGAACAGAAGAGAATTCTCCACGGTTCCGTTAAGGATGCAGCCGCTGGAAATAAGTGAATTCCTTACATTGGATCCCGGATTATACTTTGCGGGAGGCAGATCATCTACCTTAGTATATATCTGAGGATCCTGCTTGAAATAATCCCTGACATCCTTCTTGAGGAAATCCATGTTGGTATTATAGTAAGAATCCACGCTTGCTATGTTGGACCAGTAACCGTCCATCTTGTAGGCATAGATACGCTTCATGTTCTTATATCGTACCAGTATATCCTGGACGAAGTCATATCTGTCTTCTTCGTTGCACTTTTCAAGGAGCTCTATCAGATGACGCCTTCTGATTACATATATGCCGCAGCTTATGGTATTTGCATCGGATACCATGGGCTTTTCCTCAAAGTCCACGATACGGCCCTCATCGTTTACCTTGACGCAGCCGAACCTGGTCACGTCCTCGCCTTCTTCCACCTTCTTGCATACCACTGTGATATCGGCCTTCTTTTCGATATGGTACTCAAGGACCTTGTTGTAATCCAGCTTGTATATGCCGTCTCCTGAAGCTATGACCGCATAGGGCTCATGGCTGTTCTTGAGGAAGGTAAGGTTCTGGTAAAGCGCATCCGCAGTACCTCTGTACCAGTCACTGGACTCTGCGGTAATAGTGGGGTTGAATACATAAAGTCCGCCCTGCTTACGTCCGAAATCCCACCACTTCGAAGAATTGAGGTGAAGGTTAAGGGATCTGGAATTATACTGGGTAAGCACCGCTACGGTCTGGATGCGTGAGTTGGTCATGTTGCTCAGCGTGAAATCTATGCTTCTGAAGCTTCCGGCCACGGGCATAGCCGATATTGCACGCTTATTGCTGAGCTCCTTCATCCTTTTGGAATTTCCGCCCGCTAAGATCACACCGACAGCTCTCATAACTCTTCACCTTCCTTTATGATATATCCTCCGCTGGGAAGTGCGCCGGCGGGGTAATCCTCTGCAGTGGTCTCGCCCTTGATGGCAGTGTTCTTTCCTATCTTCACTCCGTCAGGTATGGTAGTGTGGTCTGCCACAGTCACCAGATCGAACTGATATACCCTCGGATCCAGGGTAGACTCCGCATACTCTCCGACTCCAAGCTCGCAGTTGCTTCCGATCGAAGACTGTTCGGCAACGATGCATTTATCCAGCACGGTGCCTTCGCCTATGGTCACGTCAGACATGATGATGGAATCTCTTACCACTGCTCCTTCAGAAACCACAACTCCTGTACCGAGTACAGAGTTCTCCACCTTTCCAAGTATCTCGCATCCCTCTGAGATAAGGGATCTGTTGACCTCTGCATCAGGACCGAGATACTGGGGCTTTACGTTGTCGCTCTTCGTATAGATCTTCCAGTACTCCTCATAGAGGTTGAACTCAGGTATTATGTCCACAAGCTCCATATTTGCCTGCCAGTAGGATCCAAGAGTACCTACATCCTTCCAGTACTCATTGAATTCGTAGGCAAATATACGTCCTCCCTGCTCCTTTACATAGGGGATGACGTGCTTTCCAAAATCGCATCCAGGCTCGTTTTTCAGCTTTACAAGCGCTTCCTTCAGCACGGGCCAGCTGAAAATGTATATACCCATGGAAGCCAGGTTGGAGCTGGGGTTCTTGGGCTTTTCCTCGAACTCAATGATCCGTCCCGTCTCATCGGTAACGGCCAGTCCGAATCTGCTTGCCTCCTCCCAGGGCACAGGCATGGTAGCTATGGTCAGATCCGCATTCTGAGCCTTGTGATAATCGAGCATCACTTCATAATCCATCTTGTATATATGGTCTCCGGAAAGGATGAGCACATAATCCGGATTATAGCTCGCCATATATTCAAGGTTCTGATAAATGGCGTTTGCCGTACCCGAATACCAGTCAGACCCAAGGCTGGTCTCTCTGGGTGAAAGGAGCGAAACCCCGCCATAATTGCGGTCCAGATCCCAGGGGATACCAATGCCTATATGAGCGTTGAGTCTCATGGGCTGGTACTGGGTAAGCACACCCACCGTATCCACGCCGGAATTGATGCAGTTTGAAAGAGGGAAATCGATTATGCTGTACTTTCCTCCGAAAGCTACTGCAGGCTTAGCCATATTTTTTGTAAGGACGCCCAGCCTGCTGCCTTGTCCGCCAGCCAGAAGCATGGCGATCATCTCTTTTTTAATCACGCTACCACCTCGTTCTTAGAGAAATTGTTAAAAACATTATAACATAATCTTTATGTAATGTGAACAAAAAGCAGTGACCAATAAAATGTTTTTTGTGCATTTTATTTTAACACAATTATACCGATTCAACGCGGAAAAGTACAGGATTTTATTGTAAAGAAAACTTTATATCTTATCCAAGCTCTATAAGCCTGTAGGGACGTCCCAGCTCATCAAGGGCCTCCTGTTCCCGATGCTGGCATGTAAATATAAACAGCTGTCCCTTATGCTGATCGGAGATAAATGACATCGCTCCCTTCAGCCTGTCATCGTCATAAAGGGTAAAGCTGTCGTCAAAAAGCACCGGAAGGCTGCCTTCATGCTCTCCTTCTATCATTTTTACGGCAGCAAAGCGCAGTGCAAGATATACCTGGTCCATCGTCCCCATACTCAGGTTTTTAAGGGCTATGCTCTTTTCCCTGGTATTTACATGTATGTCCAATGTATCCGTCACATCCAGCCTGGAATAGGTGCCGTTCGTTACTCCGGA
>DVNQ01000062.1 GCA_018714245.1 Candidatus Avilachnospira avicola | reverse complement strand
TACAAGCATCTCGTTGAGCATGCTCAGCTGCCTGTCAAAATTCTTTCTCATAATATGATACCCCTCCGATCAACCGAATCTTCCGGTGATATAGTCCTCAGTCCTCTTGTCATTAGGCATGGAGAATATCTTCTCAGTATCTCCGTACTCTACCATCTCTCCGAGAAGGAAGAAGGCGGTCTTGTCAGAGATACGCACTGCCTGCTGCATGTTGTGAGTAACTATGATGATAGTATATTTCTCCTTGAGCTCCATCGCAAGGTCTTCTATCCTGGATGTGGAGATAGGATCCAGGGCTGAGGTAGGCTCATCCATCAGAAGGATATCCGGCTCCACTGCCAGGGCCCTTGCTATGCAGAGCCTCTGCTGCTGTCCTCCTGAAAGGCCCAGGGCTGATTTTTTAAGTCTGTCCTTTACCTCATCCCAGATGCCGGCGCCCTTAAGGGATCTCTCAACTATCTCATTGAGCTTTTCCTTCTGGGTAATGCCGTGGGTACGGGGCCCATAGGCTATATTGTCAAATATGCTCATGGGGAAGGGGTTGGGCTTCTGGAACACCATGCCGATCTGATGACGGAGCTCATTTACGTCGATTGAAGGATCATAGATCTCATGTCCCCGATACTGGATGCTTCCTGTGATCTTTACCCCAGGGATCAGGTCATTCATCCTGTTGAGTGACTTAAGGAAGGTGGACTTTCCGCATCCTGAGGGCCCGATAAGCGCCGTAATGGCGTGCTCGGGGATATCCAGGGTTATATCCTTGAGTGCCTGGGACTGTCCGTACCAGAGGCACATGTCTTTTACTGAAATTATATTATCCATATTTTTTCCCTTTTGATTCGGTAACTGTATCCGGATGAGCCTTTGGCTTATCCTCTCTTTTTCTTGAAATATGCTCCCACAAAGCGGGCGGCCAGGTTGAGGATGAGGGCAAGGATGACCAGGATCGCTGCTATCCCGAAGGCCACCTCAAATTCTCCCTGTTCCTTTGCATATACATAAAGGGCGACCGTAAGGGTAGCGCCTGCGCTGTGCAGTCCCTTCCAGAGTCCGTTTACCGCATGGGCAAAGCCTGCAGTAAAGAGAAGGGCTGCCGACTCTCCCAGGATACGTCCCGTTGAAAGGATGCATCCGGTGATGATACCGTCAATGCAGTTGGGAAGGACCACGGTCCTTATGACTCTCCATTTTCCGGCTCCAAGTCCGAAGGCTCCCTCCCTGTAGCTCTGGGGGACCGTCTTAAGGCTCTCCTGGGCCGTACGCATGATCGTAGGAAGATTCATGATGACCAGGGTAAGGGCACCGGCAAGCAGTGAGGTCTGCAGCCCGCAGAACTGGCAGAAGAACAGCATGCCCACAAGTCCGTATATGATGGAAGGGATGCCTGAAAGGGTCTCAGCCGCATACTCTATGATCTCGGCAAGTTTCTTGTTGGTTGCATACTCGGTAAGATATACCGCTGCACCCACGCCCAGGGGCAGTACAATGATCAAGGATGCCAGCACGATATAGACCGTATTGAGTATATCCGGGAGTATGCCTATGTTGCCTGAAAGATAGCTGGGCGCCGTGGATACGAACTGCCAGGAAAGATTTGGGATGCCCCGAAACAGCACGTATGCCAGTATAAATACCACCAGTCCGCAGGTGATGATGGCGCAGAGCCACATCAGACCTGACATGGTATAGATGTAGGCCTTTCGCTTTCCGGAAAGGGGCTTGTTTATCGTGTTATTGTTATTTCCGTCCATAGCATCACTCCTTGTCACGCTTCATCAGGAAGTTCAAGAGCGCATTGATCAGCATTATGAAAAGGAAGAGCACCAGTGCTATTGAAAACAGCGCCTGTCTCTGAAGTCCCGATGAATATGACATCTCACTGGCCACCGCCGTGGTCAGGAACCTTACGCTCTGGAACAGGGAGTCCGGCATGTTGGGTGCATTTCCCGATACCATCATTACCGCCATGGCTTCTCCGATGGCACGTCCCACACCCAGCACCACTGCAGCGGCTATACCGCTCTTTGCAGCCGGTACGGACACTCTGAAAAATGTCTCCGTCTCGGTAGCTCCCAGTGCAAGAGAAGCCTCCTCATATTCCTTGGGCACGGCCTCCAGCGCCGTAATGGACACATTGATGATGGAGGGGAGCGTCATGATGGCAAGCACGATGATGGCAGCAAGAAGGCTCGCGCCATCGGGGATGTCAAAAAGCTCCCTGAGTCCCGGCACCAGTATGAGCATGCCCACAAGGCCGTATACAACTGAGGGGATGCCGGCAAGAAGGCTGACAGCCTCTTCAATGATCATCCTGACCCTGGGAGGTGCCACCTTGGCAGTAAACACTGCTGTCATAAATCCGATCGGCACACCAATGACCATGGCGCCTGCAGTACCGTATATACTGGTCAGGATGAAGGGAAGGATCCCGTACTTCGGCTCAGCCGCAGTGGAAGCCCACTCCTTGCCGAACAGGAAATCTATAAGTCCTATCTCCCTTATGGCAGGTATGCCTGCTATGATGAGGTATACGGTGATCATAAGCACGCTGGCTATGGTCACAAGGCCAAGGATCAGGAAGATGAACTGAACTATCGATTCTACGTTTTTATGCCTGTTCATGTTATTCCTTTTAATCCGTCAGAATCGGCAGACAAAGTCTGCCGATCCTTATTTAAATCAGATCTGATGTTTGCTTGATCAGTGGATGGCTACTGCTCCTGCCTGTGCGATGAGGTCTGCTACATCTGAAGACATAGCGTAGTCATAGAATGCCTGAGCCTGAGCGGAAAGTGCCTCTCCATCCTTGGTAACCAGTACGAAGGGCCTCTGGATCTTGTAGCTTCCGTCTCTTACGGTATCCTCAGTGGGCTCTACGCCGTCAACAGTAAGAGTCTTTGTATCATCTGATACAGATGCAAGTGAAGCATATCCGATGGCTGCAGGGTTCTGGGATACGGTGGTGATCACATCACCTGTGGAGGTAAGCTCCTGACGATACTGGCAAAGATCCTCAGTTCCGGTGATGGACTCAAATCCATCTCTGGTTCCTGAACCTGCCTCACGTCCGATAAGAACGATCTCCTCATCGTTTCCGCCAACCTCGCTCCAGTTTGTGATCTCTCCGGTGTAGATCTGAGCGATCTGCTCAAGGGAAAGGTCTGCTACGGGGTTCTCGTTATTTACGATGATCGCGATACCGTCAAGGGCAACAGTCTCTCCCTTAAGTCCTGAAGCTGCTTCCTCATCCTTGAGGGCACGGCTGGAAAGTCCGATGTCGCAGCGGCCTTCCTGAACTGCGGTGATACCTGAGCCTGAACCGGTAGGGTTATATGTAAATGTTACATCGGGATGAAGCTGCATGAAGGACTCGCCAAGGATTCCGATCACAGACTCCATGGAAGTGGATCCGTCAGTTGCAACTGCTCCTGAAAGCTCCTCTGCTGCTGCCTCAGTCTCAGCCTCAGTCTCCTCTGCTGCCTCGGTCTCTGCTGCTTCTGCGGTAGTAGCTGCCTCGGTAGCTGCTGCGGTGGTCTCCTCTGCCTGGCTTCCGCATGCAGTAAGAGCTCCCATGGCAAGAACTGCTGCTGCAATTATTGCGATAGACTTCTTCATAATAAAAATGCCTCCTGTGATAATCATCATTGATCGGGCTCTTTGCCCGTCTTTTGCTTTTTCGATGGTTATCATAAGAGGCATTTGTAAAATGCTTATCCTGGTTATTGTAAAATCTTTGTAAAGCCAGGGCCGTTTTTACCGTATGCAGCTTCCGGTTTTGATGTCAGCCCTTCAGGTTTACCTTCTCCTTTTATAGTTTCTATTGTACTCCCAATATGTTCATCAGCAGCTTTATTATATCCCGAAAAGTCTGCAGCCGTTTTCCCAGGTCACGGCTTCCACTTCATCCGGGCTTACGCCCTTGATCTCAGCTATCCTGTCCCTTACTGCAGGAAGATAGAGGGAGGAATTGCGCTCTCCCCTGTGAGGCGTGGGTGCGAGATACGGGCAGTCCGTCTCAAGAAGTATGCGTTCAAGGGGCACATGCTCCAGCACCTTTGTAAGCTTACGCTGTCCCTCATAGGTCACCACTCCCCCAAATCCAAGGTAATAACCCATGGCCACATATTCCTTTGCCGCCTCGCTGGCATAGGAATAACAGTGCATGACTACTCTTTCGATTCCCTCTTCCCTGGCTTTACGCATGATGTTCAGGGTATCCTCTGAAGCATTGCGGGAGTGTATGATCACCGGAAGGGAAAGCTCCT
>DVNQ01000061.1 GCA_018714245.1 Candidatus Avilachnospira avicola | reverse complement strand
CTCGCCGGGGAGGATACCTCGGAGATGACCGATGATGAACTCTCGGAGATAAGGAACAACAGGATAGGCTTCGTATTTCAGCAGTACAACCTGCTGATGAAGCTCAATCTGCTTGAAAATGTGGAGCTTCCTCTCCTTTATAAGGGATACGGAAAGAAGGAAAGGGAAGAGAAGGCCATTGAGGCCCTGAGGAGGGTCGGCCTTGAGGAAAAATGGAAGAACACCCCTCATCAGCTCTCCGGAGGACAGCAGCAGAGAGTGTCCATAGCCAGGGCCCTCTGTGCAAAGCCCTCGATCATCCTTGCGGATGAGCCTACAGGAGCCCTTGATACAAAGACATCCAGGGATGTGCTTGGGCTTATCAGTGAGCTCAACAATGAAGGCAATACCATAGTTATGATCACCCATGACCCTTCCATAGCCATGTGTTCCAGGAGAGTGGTGGAGATAGTTGACGGAAAGATAGTATTTGATGGAGATGTAGAAGCATATGCCGATCACCGAAAGCTTTAAAATGGCAATAAAATCCATATGGAGCAACAAGATGCGCTCCTTCCTGACCATGCTCGGCATCATAATAGGCGTGGCAGCGGTCATCATACTGGTATCAGTGGTGAACGGGTATATGTCCACCATAGTTGACAGCTTCACCAGCATGGGAGTGGACAGGATAAATGTCTCCGTAAGCAACATGAGCTCAAGGAGCCTGGATCCCGATGACATGTATGAGTTCTATGATGAGAACTATGAACTCTTCCAGTACCTGAGCCCCTCGGTCAATGTCTCCATGCCCTTAAAGAACGGCAATGAGACCATGAGCGATACCTCCATAGGAGGCTACAGTGAGGATTATATCGATATCATGGGCTATGACATAGCCTATGGCCGCAGCATAAGCTATGCGGACTGCAGTGCGGAGCGCTATGTGGCGGTGCTGGGATATTATACGGCCCTTGAGCTTTTTGACAATGCCAGCGAGGCGGTGGGCCAGAAGATCAAGATAGGCAATAATGCCTTTACGGTAGTCGGAGTGATGGAGAGACAGCATGAGGAGGAAATGGAAGCTGGAGGCACGGATGACTTCGTATGGCTGCCATATTCATCCGCAGCAAAGATGAATTTCTCAAGGAACATATCTTCCTATATCATCACCTCAAGGGACACTGATGATACGGACCAGTGTACCGCCGCTATAGAAAGCTTCCTGATGGGAGTATTCCACAGCGATGACTATTATAATGTTATGGCAAACTCATCTCTGCTTGACGAGATGAATGAGCAGATAGGCATGCTGTCCATGATGCTCGGAGGCATAGCGGGCATATCCCTCCTGGTTGCGGGAGTGGGAGTCATGAACATCATGCTCGTATCCGTTACCGAGCGCACGAAGGAGATAGGCATAAGGAAGGCCCTTGGCGCAAAGAAGGGAGTCATCATGCAGCAGTTCGTTATCGAAGCTGCGGTGACCTCTTCGATAGGAGGCGTGCTGGGCATCCTGGTTGGATCGGCAGGCACATCCCTTGTGGGAACTGCCATAGGCATAAATGCGGTGCCCACCCTTGGCGCAGTCCTTGTATCTTTTTCAGTTTCGGTAGGCATAGGCCTTCTTTTCGGCTACATGCCTGCAAGCCGGGCAGCGCAGCTGAATCCGATAGATGCACTGAGGACGGACTGAGATGTCTCTATGACAAAACATCGGAGGCCGGATATGCCCATCTCCGCGCCTTGCCATAAAAATATCTCAGTCCGATCCAGAAAAGATAAAGGTATTTTATCTGGCTTAATTGACATAAATACAGCTGGTGCATATAATACAGATAGAAGGGGAATGTCCCCCGATAAAATATTGTCCGCTCCCTGATATGCGGCTAACAAATGTTCAGGATCACAAATATTGTCCGCTCCCTGATATGCGGCTAACAAATGTTCAGGATTCAAATGTTTATGACGCTCTGTCGAAAGGCAGGGCGTCACTATTTTATGCAGGAGGACACTTCTATGCTGCGCGCACAGCTTTACTTTCTATCTAATCAGTATTATGAGGACTTTCCGGATGACAAATTGATGAAGAATAAGGATACCATTGAAGGCATACCTCACAGTCGCCCTTGCTTCTTTGCGTTTCCAGATACACGAATACCGGAAATCTACTGGATCGTTCCCATATCATCCAAATATAAAAAATACAGACGCATTGAACAAGAAAAAATCAGGAAGTATGGACGATGCAATACTATCCGTTTTGGAACGGTCCTTGGAAGAGATACGGCTTTTTTGATCCAGAATATGTGTCCGGCAACAGAAAAATACTTAATTCCATATATAGACAAAAATAATCAGCCAATAAGGATCGACGGGCGTGTGGCTGATGATGTAGAAAGAAATGCGCGAAATGTACTTGCTATAGCAAAACGTGGGGCAAAAGTGATTTTTCCTGATGTATTTGAGATATTTCAAGGCTTGGAGCGACAGCTTCAGCAGGGATAATAGTCATCCGGAAAGCAATTCTGTTTCTAAGATACTGCACGGGGATAAGGGTCAGCCTGTATTTTATTTGACTTTCGGATTGCTTCTGATTTTAATTGCCGGGAAAGGGGCCCTGGAAATACATTTCAGCTGCTTATGAAATATGAGGGATGGCGCTTCAGCAATCAGCTTTTTCAACTGTTTGAGAAAAGGCGCAGGCTTTTCGAGTTTTGAAAAAGCGATTTTTTTGCTGAAAGCCATTCTTAGTATTTCATAGCTGAGGTATTTCCAGGGCCCCTTTCCCGGTTAGAAAATCATAAGCTAATCGAAAGATATTTATCTTGACGCTCATTTTTTATAAGTGTAGAATAAGCTCTGAATGACAAAAAGTGAGATTGCAGATTATTTTGAGAAAGGAAAAGACATGGAAACAGGATTCGGTACGTTTTCCAAGCCTCTCGTAAGGCCCTATAAGACATACAGCATGGACCTTTGCGGAAGGAAGCTCTCCGTGGATATCGGAAGAGTGAGCGCCCAGGCAAATGGCGCGGTTTTGATGCATTACGGCGATACTACGCTGCTGGCTACGGCTACGGCTTCCAAGGAGCCCAGAGAAGGTATAGATTTCTTCCCTCTTAGCGTTGAGTACGAGGAGAAGATGTACGCTGCAGGAAAGATCCCCGGCGGCTTCAATAAGAGAGAGGGAAAGGCATCTGAGCATGCCATACTTACTTCGAGAGTTATCGACAGGCCCATGAGGCCCCTCTTCCCCAAGGATTACAGAAATGACGTGACCCTGGACGATCTGGTGCTTTCAGTTGATCCTGACTGCCCTCCCGAGGTCCTTGCCATGCTTGGATCATCTCTGGCAGTATCCATATCAGACATTCCCTTTGACGGCCCCTGTGCAGCTACTCAGGTAGGCATCGTCAACGGTGAGTTCGTATTTAACCCCACCTCTGTACAGAGGCTGGTTTCTACCCTTAACCTGACCGTAGCTTCTACCAGGGAGAAGGTCATCATGATCGAGGCCGGAGCTGATGAGATCAGCGACGAGGTCATGATCGAGGCCATCTACAAGGCCCATGAGATCAATCAGCAGATCATCGCCTGGATGGATGAGATCATAAAGGAAGTCGGCAAGGAAAAGCACAGCTACAAGTCCTTTGCAGTTCCCGAGGAGCTCTTTGATGCCATCAAGGCAGAGGTGCCCTCAGAGGAGATGGAAGAGGCCGTATTCTGCGACGATAAGCAGCAGAGAGATAAAAATGTTGATGCCATCACTGACAGGCTCAAGGAGAAGTTTGCAGATAACGAAGAGTGGCTTGCAAAGCTTTCCGACGCCATATATCAGTACGAGAAGAAGACTGTCCGCAAGATGATCCTTAAGGACAGGAAGAGACCTGACGGAAGAGAGATCTCCGAGATCAGGCCCCTTGCCGCTGAAGTAGACGTGGTACCCAGGGTACACGGCTCAGGCATGTTTACCAGAGGACAGACCCAGATACTCAACATATGTACCCTTGCTCCTCTTTCCGATGCCCAGAAGGTAGACGGACTGGATGAGACCATCACCCAGAAGAGATACATGCACCACTATAACTTCCCCTCATATTCAGTAGGAGAGACCAAGCCCTCAAGAGGACCCGGAAGACGTGAGATAGGCCATGGAGCCCTTGCGGAGAAGGCACTTGTACCCGTACTTCCCACCGAGGAGGAGTTCCCCTATGCCATAAGGACAGTATCCGAGAC
>DVNQ01000060.1 GCA_018714245.1 Candidatus Avilachnospira avicola | reverse complement strand
ATTCTTCCCAGGGAGCCGGGAGATGAGGAGACGGCAGAGATCCTGAGCGATGTGATCCCCTGTATCCTGGATCAGAATGACTTTGAATATGAGTATAGCCATGAATGTTATGACAAGATCATTACAGGTACAGGAGTATTTGGATGCTTCTGGGATCCCAGGGCAGCAGGAGGCCTTGGCGAGGTAAAAATCAGATGCTGCGATATCATGAATATCTTCTGGCAGTCAGGAGTCGAAGACATCCAGGACAGCCCGAATCTCTTTTACACAAAACTTGAGGATAACGAAAAGCTCAAGATAATGTATCCGGATCTCAATGAACACTTTGCAGGGGACGCGTTTTATGAAACCAGGTACGACCACGAGGACCAGATGGATACAACGAATAAGTCCCTGGTCATTGACTGGTACTACAAAAAGACAGTCAGATATAGAAATTCTGCAGGTGAGTGGAGCTCCAAGCAGGTACTGCACTATTGCAAATTTTGCAACGGGGTAGTGCTTTATAGCTCTGAAAATGAAGGAATGGAGGACGGATACTACGACCACGGGCTATATCCGTTCGTTTTTGATGTCATGTTTCCACTTAAGGGATCGCCTGCAGGTTTCGGCTACGTGGACGTTATGAAAAATCCCCAGGAGTATATTGACGCCATTGATGCCGTCATTTCGGAAAATGCTCGGATCAATGGAAATCCCAGGTACTGGATGCCTGCAGGGAGTGGAGTGAATGAAAGGGATTTTAAAGACCAGAAGAAAAAGCTGGTCAAGTACAGCGGAGATATTAACGGTATAAAGCCGATAGAAGCTCCCGATCTTCCGTCTATAGTTCTGGAAACTAAAAATCAGAAGATCGAGGAGCTCAAAGAGACCTCCGGAAACAGGGACTTCTCTCAGGGCTCGACTACATCCGGTGTAACGGCCGCATCCGCAATAGCAGCACTTCAGGAGGCGGGATCAAAGCTCTCCAGGGATATGATCAAGCTCTCATACAATTCTTATGCCAAGGTCTGCAGGTTCACGATCGAGTATATAAGACAGTTTTATGACATTGAGAGAGTGTATCGTGTTACTGGAGCCGGGAGCTCTTTTACCTTCCGAAGCATAAGCGGAGCGATGCTCGGAGAGGGATCCTCTGATGAGTTCGGAGAGCTCATTGCCGGGCGCAGGATCGATTTCGATATCAAGGTGTCTGCCCAGAAGGCGTCTCCTTTCTCAAGACTCTCACAGAATGAGCTCGCAAAGGAGCTCTACTCTGCAGGAGTATTTAATCCTCAGTTTGCTGATCAGGCCGTTATGATGCTTGAGATGATGGACTTTGAGGGTAAGGATGATATCCTCCAGAAGGTCAATAACAATGCCAGGCTCTATCAGGAGAATATGCAGCTTAAGCAGTATGTGACGCAGCTGAGCTCTATCCTTGCGGGCATGAGCGGCAATCCTCAGATAGCGCAGCAGGCACAGGCCATAGCTCAGAAGTATGGGATAAGTACCGGAACCGGGGAGTCGGTGATCCCGGCAAGCTCCGGTATGGGCTCAGCTACTCAGGTAAACTCCCTGGGAGCTGAAGAGTCGGCAAACAGAAGGGTAGACAATGCTAAGGCAGCAGCCAGGGAGAGGAGCAGTGTGAGATGACGAAGGTCTTTTTGAAAAATACCAGGCGGGGAGTCATCGTGAAGATCTCCGGACATGCCTTAAGGCCCAGTGACATCAGGGACTATAACATTGCCTGTGCCTGCATATCGGCGGTATCATACAGTGCCTATAACATTATCCGTAAAATGCAGCAGGAAGGCCGCCTGGAGGGCTGCAAGATGGAGGCAAAGCCCGGCTATATGTATATGAGTGTCACGGCCAGAAGAGAGTATTTAAGGGACCTGAGATGCCATATGGATATGCTTCGGACAGGGCTTTCAATGATCAAAGAAAAATATCCGAAGAGCATATGCTTTGTAGGGTAATAAATGATTATTTAAAGCTGATAAGCTTTTATCATGACATGCGGGAGAGACCGTAGATCGCGAAAAGCGAAGAGTTACCGCACTCAAAAAGCGAGGTCAGACATGCGGGAGAGACCGTAGACTGCCATTGGGCAGATAAGAGGAACCATGAAAATTAAAGGACATTTTGAATTCGATCCCCAGTTATTCGAGGATGGTGCAGCCATAGGAGGAGAGGACGGAGGCGACAGCAAAGGAAGTGGAGCTGACTCGTATGAGCAGCCGAATAGTGACCTTGGCGCTGACTCAGATCCTGAACCTGATGATCTGGACCAGGAAGATCCTGATGCTGATTTTGATGAACTGATCCATGGGAAGTATAAGGATCAGTATCAGAAAAGGGTCAATTCGGCCATCAATAAGCGCCTGAAAGGCAGCTCAAAGGATGCAGAGACAGGAAAGAAGATCATGAGCGCAGTGGCCATGCGTTACGGGATCAAGGACTCTGATCCGGAGGCTATCTTAAGCGCCATCGAAAATGATAAGAATCTGCTTGATGATGCTGCAGCAAAAGCCGGGCTTACTCCGACACAGTATAAGCGTATGATGGAGCTCGAGCAGGAAAAGACTGCAAGAGAGCGCCAAGATGAACAGAATCGGAAGGCACAGCTTAAAGAACAGTTTTCGCAGCAGCTGAACAGGCAGTCTGCCGAGTGCAAGAAGCTGTTTCCGGGCTTTGATCTGGAAAATGAGCTGCAGAATAAGGATTTTGCAGATCTCCTTAAGGCAGGAGTCGATGTGACAAAGGCATATAAGACCATCCACATGGATGAGATCATGTCAGGAGGAATGAAGATGGCCATGCAGAAGGGTACCGAAAGGGTAGCAGCGGCTGTCAGGAGTAATGCCAGACGAGCAGAGGAAGGCGGATCAGGCAGCAGCCCAGCAGTAAGCATATCCAAGGATTATACAAAAATGACTGACGATGAATTCAGAAAGTTCCGAGAGAAAGTAAAGAACGGGGAAGTATAAGATCTTTCCCGGAAAGGGACTTATGAGAACTATAAAGAGGAGAATTTCGAGAAGCGAATTCAGAAGAACTATAAGGGCAAAGGGCTTTGAGTTTGATCCTCAGCTCTTTGCAGACAATATGAACACTACCGGATCTAGTGGTCCCAGTAATGACCTAAGTCCGGAGCTTAGGACTTATTATGACCGTACCCTGATCGAAAGGGCTAAGCCCAAGCTGGTTCACGATCAGTTCGGCCAGAGAAGGAACATACCTAAGAATGCCGGCCAGACCATCAACTTCAGGAAGTTTGATAAGCTGGCACCTACTACCACAGCTCTTACCGAGGGTGTTACCCCGGATGGATCCAAGCTTAACATGACCAAGATCGAAGTTACTGTTAAGCAGTACGGTGCATATTTCATGCTTTCTGACTGGCTGGAGCTCACGGCTCCGGATGCCGTGCTCACTGAGGCTACAGAGATCCTTGGCGATCATATGGGAGAGTCACTGGATACTATTACCAGGGACACCCTTATGACCGGAACCAACGTATATTATGGCGATGGCACTGTCGCAGCCAGAACTGCTATCACAGCAGCTATGAAGCTCAACCGCGATACGATAAAGGCTGCAGTAAGAGCCCTTAAGAGGCAGGATGCACCTACATTCGAGGAAAATACATATGTTGCGATTATCCATCCGGATACTTGGTATGACCTTGCAAAGGACTTCGAGACCGTACATATGTACACGGAGTCTGGAATCAATAAGATCTATGCGGGAGAACTTGGCGTATTTGACGGAGTGCGTTTTGTGGAGACTTCCAGGGCAAAGATCTATGCATCTGCAGGAGCTGATATAGGTGCCGGGGGATCTGGGAAGGTTGATGTCTATGCGACTCTTGTCCTCGGCAAGAACGCATACGCCGTTACCAATATAGAGGGCAACGGCGCAGAGACCATCGCAAAGCAGCGTGGATCAGGTGGAACCACAGACCCGTTGAACCAGAGAGCAACTGTTGGCTGGAAGGCAAACAGAGCAGTAGCTATCCTGGTACAGCAGAATATGATCAGGGTAGAGCATGCTACCTCTACCAATGATCATGAGGGTAACTAAGAAAAGGAGTCTATATGGCAGTTAAAAAGAATAATGAGATAGATGGCGCCATAAAGGAAGAAACCTCCGGAGCGATCTCCGGGGGCACTCCTGAGGCAGCAGAGGAAAAAACTGATAAGAAGGCTAAGACTAAAAGTGACAGTGAAAGGCTTGATGAAGTAGAAAAGGGCTTATCAGAGATCCTTTCCCTTCTTAAGGGCGGAGCTGTACCTGCAGCTCCTGAGAAAAAGGAAGAGCAGAAGCCTGTCAAGGAAGAGGATGAATATATACAGCATACATTCCCCATCGATGAGAGAGATACGAGTGATATCCGGATCGGAATCAACGGAAAACTCTATGTCATCAAGCCCGGCGAAACGGTCAGGGTGCCTAAGAGTGTAGTACAGTGCTACAATGATTCTATGAAAGCTAAGAGAGAACTCCTCAAAAAGCAGAACGGTCTTGTCAGCAAGAACCTGGGAGAACATTTTGGAGACAATTAAGGTATGGGGAGCTTCGGCTCCCCATTTCTAAAAGTAGGAGAATCCTATGATCATCGTTAAAAACAGACAGCTTTTATTTTCCAATCGTGAAGATTATCTTGGAACACCTTATGACAGTGGCAGCACAAATAGGGTGTTCCGTTTAGAGCGCATAAATGAAGATGGAACAGACCTCGCAAAGCTGGACTTTAATATAGATCTCAAATACATGAAAGATCTGTCTACAGATACAGCAATGCTTGAGAAAACTGAGGATGACAGGTATGTATATCTCACTTGGAACATATCTGATCTGCCGGCAGCAAAAGAAGGGACTATTAAGATAAACCTTAGAGGTAAGGATATCTCGGGCCTGATCAAATGGTCCAGTTACCAGAATGTGGTATATTTTGAGCCGACAGGCTCTCCGATCACTCCTTCTGAAGAAGCCCTCACTGAACTTGAACAGTATGAAAGCTCATTGAAGCAGCTTACCGACAACCTGAATCTCAGTGAAACCCAAAGGCAGGAAGCTGAATCTGAGAGAGTCACTGCCGAGGAGGGAAGAGTAAATGCAGAAAATGAAAGGCAGCAGCAGTTTGATGAAGCTATGTCCGAATTCAATGAAGACAGAGAAGAGCTTCAGGGATATGTTACAGCTGCAGGAAATTCTGCTGAAGCTGCAGCGGGAAGTGCAAGCGCTGCAGCAGGATCAGCCGGTGAGGCGGCTGGCGCTGCAAGTACCGCAGTATCGGCGAAGGACGCAGCGGAAACAGCCCGCGATCAGGCTCAGGCGGCAGCATCGGCAAAAGTCGACAATTCGACGATCAAACGGGACAGAGACGGGGCCATGTATGCCGATGATAGCGTTATCGTTAAAACTGATAATACCACTATCGGGAAGGATGACAGTGGGAATCTGAAGCTGCTTGCAACAGCATCTAATATAAACGCCGCAGATAAATACAACATGACTGGAGACACACCGGATCCCACAGGAGCGTCTACTACAGAAGTAATGCTGCAGCTGCTATTAGATAAGTATAGCGATCAGATCATCAATAAACTGGTATCTAGTGAGGGCTTCCAGAGCAAGCTGATGGAGTATATCGTTAACAACGGCAGCACTAATCAAGCTGGATTTGCCCTGGATGCGAGGCAGGGAAATCCGAATGTTGAAGGTTCGCTGGCGGCTCAACTTACTACGTTAACTAGCGGCTGGCACTTAATCGAAAGTGGATCTATATGGGATCCTGGGGTTTCAAAAACCTTTAATTTGACCTATGCCTCCAACTATCTTCTCTGTATGGCTGGCGTGAGTAGTGGGAATATATATGGTGCAATGTATTTAGGCATAGTTTCAACAGGTTTCAATAGTGGGACCGACTCTCTGATTACGAACGTGATAAATCAAAATGATAGTAGCGAGCTGCCGTTTACGATAACATGGAATGATACGGTTACTCTGACTCTACAAATGAAGGCGGGGTCATGGAAAACTGCAGCATTATGTAAACTATAAAAAATAAGAAAT
>DVNQ01000059.1 GCA_018714245.1 Candidatus Avilachnospira avicola | reverse complement strand
GGCTTTTTATGACCATGGGATCGACGATGATGGTCTTTCCGTTTGAGAGCTTTATCTCCATACAGTTTTCAATAAACCATCTTATGCCTACCATTCCGACTTTTGCTGCTTTCATGAGTCCTCCTTAAATAAATGGATGAATTTGATTTTTGTATGCGGCCTGTGTTTATGATATTATTATATTATTGATTTATGATTTATTCCATTTACTATTTCTTTTTGACTACTAAGCATTTCTATTTAAATTGGAGATTTTTTATGGAATTAGATAAGAACTTTGAACTGAAGGATCCTTCCCTTCGAAGCAGCATGATAACAAACGGGCTGGGAAAAAGCGGACAAAGAGCCCTGCTTTATGCCACCGGTATTGATGACGAGGACATGAAAAAGCCCTTTGTAGCCGTTATCAGCTCCTTCAGCGAGATGGTGCCAGGACATACCCATCTGAGAGAGCTCTGTGAACAGGTAAAGCTCGGTATAGCCGAAGCAGGGGGAGTGCCCAGACAGTCAGAGACAATAGCCATATGCGATGGCCTCTGTCAGGGACATGAAGGCATGAGATATCCTCTTCCCAGCCGTGACCTGATAGCGGACTCCATAGAGATGGTAGTGGAGGCCCATCATTTTGATGCCATGGTACTGATACCCGGCTGTGACAAGATAACCCCCGGCATGCTCATGGCAGCAGCAAGGCTGGATATCCCTACGGTCATCATCCCGGGTGGTCCGATGATGCCTGGAAATTATGGAGGAAACCCTCTGTTCTGTTCATCTGAGCTTAGGGAGTTTCCGGGAAGGGTGGAGGCCGGTACCTGCACCATAGATGAGATGAAAAAGGCGGAAAAGGCCGCCCTTCCGACCGCAGGAAGCTGTGCTCACCTGGGTACGGCAAACTCTATGTGTATGCTGACGGAGGTCCTTGGCATGTCCGTTCCAGGAGCGGGAACTGCTCCGGCTGTTTCCACTAAGCGCAAGAGGCTTGCCAAGGAGTCAGGACGCAGAGTAATGGAGCTTCTTAAGGCCGGGATCACTCCCAGAAAGATACTTACAAGGGAAGCCCTTCTTAACGGGATAGCCGGAGCCATGGCAACGGGCTCCTCCACGAATCTGGTCCTTCATCTTATGGCCATTGCCCATGAAGCAGGAGTTGAGCTTTCCCTTAAGGATTTTGACCGTATAAGCAGAGAGGTGCCTTTTATATGCAACCTTCAGCCCTCCGGAAAGTATCCCATAATATCTCTTGATTCAAGCGGAGGGATACCTGCCGTCATGAAGATGATAGAGTCCAGGATACATAAGGAGGCCCTTACGGTTACAGGAAAGACCTGGGGCGAGATCCTCCTTGATGTTGAGGCAAAGCCTGATGATGTGCTTCGGACAATGGAAGAGCCCCAGAAGGCTGAAGGAGGCATAGCCATACTGTATGGAAACCTGGCTCCCTCCGGTGCAGTGGTGAAACAGTCCGGAGTAAAGGAGAGCATGTATCATTTCAAGGGCAAAGCCAGGGTCTTCAAGTCCATGGAGGAGGCAGATGAGGCCATAAGCTCTGGTTCCATAGAAAAGGGTACGGTTATCGTACTTCAGTATGAGGGGCCCAAGGGCGGACCCGGCATGAGAGAGATGCTTTCCACTACATCGCTTATCATGGGACGTGGCATGGATGAGGATGTGGCTCTTGTGACTGACGGACGGTTTTCCGGTGCGACTCATGGCCCCTGCATAGGACATGTATCACCGGAAGCAGCTTCCGGAGGCCCTATCGCTTTTGTCAGAGACGGAGATGTGATAGAGATAGATATCCCCGGAAGGAAGCTATCCATAGATGTATCAGATGAAGAATTTGAAAAGAGGAAGCAGGGCTGGGCACCATATGTAAAGCCCAGGAAGCCTGCTCTTGCCAAATATGCGGCACTTGTGTCATCAGCTGATACGGGAGCCATAGTGGATGTGGAGAACCTCAGGACCTGAACTTTCTGATATATCAACCCAATATAAAAATGCGGATGGGGACAGAGCGCTCAGAAATAAAATTCCGGCTTGCAAATATAGGCATACTTTATTAGAATTATCTGGAAGTAACATCAGCCGGCAGGCACTTTGCCATGCCGGTCGATTTTTTTGATGTGATATCGGTAGGCCCTTTTGGGTATCAGATAAGGAGACCAGGGATGCAGGACAAGATAGAGCTTGATATAAATGAAGCCAATGACCTTGTGGAAAGATTCGGCTCGCCTCTCTATGTATATGATGAAGAGATCCTCCGAAAAAGATGCAGGGAGATCAGGGAACTTTTGAAATACGAGGGATTTATCCCTAACTATTCCGCCAAGGCAAATTCAAACATCGAGCTCCTTAAGATCATCAGAAGTGAGGGATTTACCGTAGATGCCATGAGCCCGGGGGAGATCATGACTGAGCTTTCCGCAGGATTTGATAAGGACGAGATACTATTCGTATCCAACAACATCACATATGAGGAGATGGATTTTGCCGTAAAGCATGGTATAAGGATAAGCATAGATTCCCTTATGCAGCTTCGAATGTTCGGCGAGAGACACAGGGGAGGAAGCTGCGCGGTCAGGATAAATCCCGGCATCGGAGACGGAGGAAATGAAAAGATCATTACCGGCGGCCACAGCAAATTCGGCATAACCCTTGAAAAGCTGCCGGAGCTCCATCGTATCGTCAGGGATTATGATCTTCATATCATTGGGATAAATCAGCATATAGGCTCTCTTTTTTATGATACGGAGAAGTATGTGGGTGCCTGCAGGAGGATGCTGGACACGGCCATGGAGTTTCCGGAGCTTGAGTTTATTGATTTTGGAGGAGGCTTCGGCATACCCTACAGGTACAGACATCCGGAGGAAAGGCCGGATCTTTCTGAGATCGGAGGACTTATGGACAGCCTTATAGCTGACTTCATGAGAGCCTACGGAAGGAAGCTTACGGTAAAGGTAGAGCCGGGGCGCTATATTGTTGCAGAATGCTGCCAGCTTCTTGGCACAGTGACTTCCACAAAGATAAGCTATGGCGAAAAATATGTGGGCACTGACATAGGCTTCAACGTCCTTATGAGGCCGGTACTCTATGATGCTTACCATTATATAGCGGTATATAACAGGGAAGACAAGGAAGAGACAGTCAATATAGTCGGAAATATCTGCGAGAGCGGAGACATACTGGCAAGGAACAGGAGCCTTCCAAAGCTCCATGTAGGTGATCTGATCGGGATAAGGGATACTGGAGCCTATGGCTATTCCATGTCTTCAAACTACAATTCCAGGCTGAGGCCTGCGGAGGTGCTTATAAACAGAAGCTCAGGGACTGTCAGGCTCATAAGGAAAAGAGATACTTACGAAGATCTTCTTAAAAACATGATCTTCTGATGAAAGGGGATACTTTTGGCCGAACAGAAGGATCTAAAATCACATAAACGCGTCTGCATCGGCCTGCTGGCCCATGTTGATGCAGGAAAGACCACTCTTTCGGAGGATATCCTGTTTCATACGGGAGTGATCCGCAAGGCCGGAAGAGTCGATCATCGGGATACTTTCTTTGATACTGACATAAGGGAGAGGAAGAGGGGCATCACTATTTTTTCAAAAGAGGCCCATTTTGAGTATTCCGGAATGGAATTCACCCTGATGGATACTCCCGGACATACAGACTTTTCCGCTGAAATGGAAAGGACCCTTTCGGTGCTTGATGCAGCGGTGCTTATAATCAGCGGACCGGACGGAGTTCAGAGCCATACAAGGACTCTCTGGAGGCTGATAAGACGATATGACCTTCCGGTATTTATATTTGTCAACAAAATGGATATGGAAAGTGCGGACAAAGAAGGGGTACTTTCAGACCTGAGAGCCGGGCTTTCTCAGGGCTGCATCGATTTTTCAGATCCTGAGCTATTATCCGGAGCAGAAAGTCTTGAGGAGCTCTCTCTTTGTGACGAGAGGCTGATGGATCAGTATCTCTCGGAAGGAAGCATATCCGATGAGCTTGTTACAGAGGCCATAAAGACGCGAAAGATAGTGCCCTGCTTATTCGGCTCAGCCCTTAAGGATGAGGGAGTGGAGCGGCTGCTTTACGTCATGGCGGAATTTGCGCCGATACCTGATTTTGATGATACATTTTCAGCCATAGTTTACAAGATCACAAGAGATGAACGGGGAAACCGTCTTACCCACATGAAGATCACGGGAGGCTCTCTAAGTATAAAGGATGACATACTTCTTCCTTCGGATGCCGGAGACCTGCCTGCTTCACCCGAGGCAGTTAATGCAGGACGTCCCTATGTTACTGAAAAGGTCGAGCGAATCAGGGTCTGCAGCGGAAACAGATACATCGATGTACGTAGCGCAGATGCAGGCATGCTGGTTGCTGCAGAGGGGCTTAAGCATTCACATGCAGGCATGTATATAGGCAGGAGGCAGGGCAGGGGAAAGCCTGTGCTTGTGCCGCTCTTTGAGTATTCCATAGTGCCGCCCTTTGATGTGGACCGAAAGCAGTTTTATCTTAAACTTAAGGACCTTGAGGAGGAGATTCCTGAACTTCTGCTTTCATATGTCCCTCAGAATGATGAGATCCATATAAGGCTTATGGGAGATGTCCAGAATGAGATCCTCAGGGACCTTATCCAGGAACGCTTCGGCGTGCCTGTGGAGTTTACGGAAGGGAGCATCATATATAAAGAGACCATTGCTTCCAAGGCCGAGGGGGTAGGGCATTTTGAGCCTCTTAGACATTATGCGGAGGTACACCTTCTTCTGGAACCGGGAGAACCGGGCAGCGGCATACAAGCCCTGGACCTTATGGGAGAGGGAAAGGGCCTTTCGGGCAATTACCGCAGGCTTATCCTGAGCCACATCCTTGAGAAGATCCATAAGGGCGTCCTTACCGGCTCTGAGCTTACCGATGTAAGGATATCCCTTATAAACGGGAGATCCCATGACAAACACACCGAGGGTGGGGATTTCAGGGAAGCCACATACAGGGCCGTAAGACAGGGGCTTATGTATGCTGAAAATGTGCTTCTTGAGCCATATTACGAATACAGGCTTGAACTGCCCTCCGAATATGCGGGAAGGGCCATAAACGATATTCAGAGGATGGAAGGAAGCTTTGAGCTTAATACTCTTCCTGACGGTGGAACTGAGCTCAGGGGCAAGGCTCCTGTCTCAATGATGAGGAATTACAACAGTGAAGTAATGAGCTATACAAAAGGCCTTGGAAGGCTGTCCCTGGAGTTTTCCGGATACGGACGCTGCCATGATCCTGAAAAGGTTATAAGAAGCCTTGGCTATGATCCTGAGACTGACATATCTGAACCCGTAGGATCCGTATTCTGCAGCCATGGCGCAGGCTATTATGTAAACTGGGATCAGGTCTACGATATGATGCATCTTCCGCTTTCTGCAAATGAATCTGAATGCAAAAAGGATGGTCTGGGCCTCAATGCTCTTCAGGACAGACTTGCTTTGGCTCATGATGATGAGACAGATCCTGAGGAGAAAAGGGAAACTGAAAAGATGCAGTCTTCCGACAGACGTGTTTCCTTTGACTATATGGGACATGGCTATGAGAGCGAGAGAGAGCTTATGTCCATATTCAGGAAGACCTTCGGACTAACCAAATCCGAACGTTATTCGGATAAGACTGATGACGAAGCACTTTTACGCAGCCAGCCTGCAGCAGGATGGAAACGGAAGGGGAAAAAGAAAAATGACAGTTTTGAGGATGACGGTGCGCCTGAATTTGTCAGCATAAAGGACAGGAAAAAGAGCTATCTTCTCGTGGACGGTTATAACATCATCTTTGCCTGGGATGAGCTTCGTGAGCTTTCAAAACTGAATCTTGACAGCGCCCGTATACTGCTGATGGACATACTCAGCAATTATCAGGGCTATAAGGGGATGAATCTCATACTGGTCTTTGACGCATATAAGGTTAAGGGCGGACGAAGAAAGATAGAGAAATATCATAATATATACGTAGTCTATACCGAGGAAGCGGAGACTGCAGACAAATATATCGAGCGGACGGTCCATGATATGGATAAGAAGCATGATGTTACGGTGGCGACCTCAGACGGACTTGAACAGATCATTGTTTTCGGCGAAGGGGCCGTAAGGCTGTCAGCAAGAGACCTTTATGAAGAGGTCATGAAGGCTTCCGAGGATATGAGGGAGGTGTTCCTCAAAAAAAGGAGCAGACTGGAAAATACCGTGCTTAAGGAACAGGGACAGGAGGACCTTAATGATGGCAGAAAATGAAAACAATGGAAAGACCGCATTTTATCCGCTGAACCCAGAACGCATGATGGCGGACCTTAAAGCGCTTTCCTTATTCAACTCCACTCCGGGAGAGGGCGTCACCAGACTCCCCTTTACCAAGGAGGCAAGAGAGGCATGCGAATACCTTAAAAAGAGGTTTTCCGATGCCGGGCTTCTGGTGCATGAAGATGCCATGGGCAATATCATAGGAGTCCTTCCCGGTCTTGATCGTTCCCTTCCTGCCATAGCCATGGGCTCCCACTATGATACGGTCTACAATGGAGGCATGTTTGACGGACAGGCAGGCATAGTTTCCGCTCTTGAGATCGTAAGATGCTTAAGGGAGCAGGGTATAAGTCTCAGGAGAGATCTTATCATCATAGCCTTCAATGATGAGGAGGGAGTACGCTTCCACAGATCCTATCTTGGCTCCTATGGCATCCTTGGAAGAGATCAGTCCAAGGCCATACTTGAGTATAAGGACAGGGACGGGATATCCATACGAGAAGCCATGGAGAACTGGGGCATGGACTCTGAAAGGATAGGAGAGGCAGCCTGGGATTTTGACAGTATACGCTCCTTTATAGAGCTTCATATCGAACAGGGCCCTGTCCTTGACAAAGAAGACATAGATGTGGGGATCGTTCATTCCGTTGTAGGCTTCAGACGATATATGGTAACCGTAAAAGGCAGAGAAGACCATTCCGGGACCACGCCTATGGACCTTCGCAGTGATGCAGTGGATACTGCTGCAAGAGTGATATGCTGGATGACGGATTTTGCCCGTATGAGAAATGACGGTACGGTAGCTACTGCAGGATATCTCAAGGTCAGGCCATCTGTTGAAAATATAGTTCCCGGGCTCTGTGAATTCAGCGCTGAGGTAAGATCCCAGGATATGGAGAGCCTGGACCTTTTTACGAAGGGGCTCAGGGAAAGCCTTGATAAGGCAGCAGCCTTATGCGGCACGGAGTACGAGATCATAGAAAAGATGGACATACCTCCAGTAAAGCTCAGTGACAGGATCTGCGGCATGCTTCGGCAAAGCTGCGAGGAAAGGGGACTTTCTTATAAGCTCATGCCGAGCGGCGCCGGGCATGATGCCCAGGAGATAGCTGCTGTCTGTGAGACAGTCATGATATTCTGTAAAAGCAGGGATGGGCGAAGCCACTGCCGTGAGGAATGGACGGACCCCGGGGACATAGCAAAAGCGGCTGCTGCAGCATATGATCTTGTAATGAAGCTTTCCGATCAGGAATGATATAAAAATAACTATAAAAAACATCTTGCGCTCACCTCTGTTTTCTGATAAAATACGGAAAGTTTTGAAAGAGAGGTATGGAATGAGATCACCAGTTTATCTGACAGATCCATATGCAAGCTTATAGGCCTTTAGGTAAAATCTTCTTTGATTTTATCGGGG
>DVNQ01000058.1 GCA_018714245.1 Candidatus Avilachnospira avicola | reverse complement strand
GTGATCTGCTTTTCCCTTTTGCTCTTTTTCCGCTTTAATTCCTGGGGATTCCTGTCATTTTCATTTTCAGTGATCGTGCTCATCTTGCCTCTCCTCCCGTAGGATTATTTCCGGTTCCGCCCGCAGGATCATTTCCTGCTCCGCCTGAGGATGTCGCATTGCCGAAGCTGTCAACGGACTCTCCAGTGTTGGCATTATAGTAGCCTGCATTCTGGACCAGGGTCGTCCCGGCAGTGGTCCCCGTAAGGTCACTGTATCTGACCACTCCGGTACAGTAGTAGACATATTCCTCAGTCCCGTCGGAAGATACGGAGGTGTTCTGTTGGACTATGAGTATGACCTCATCTCCCACCTCGATGTCTCCGTTTATGGAAAACATGAACTTGACATCCGATCCGCTCAGCTCATATTCCTGATTGTCCACAAGTATCGATGAAGGTGAAACTATATTTGAAGAGGTATAGTACACTGCATTGAGTCTTCCTGCGATGCAGTGATAGGGAAGATCCGAGCTGCCGTCATCTGTTCCGTAGGCCCATACCGTCTTCTGAGCTTCGCTGTAATACAGGATCATCCAGCCCTCGGTCTGGATCTGGCTGGAATAATAGCGCTCCGCCGCATAGTAATTGCCTGCATCGGTGCCGTTGTAGTAAAGCCTTGCCTCCTTAAGGGAGAAAGGTACGGCATTTTCAAGCTGGGACCAGGTCTTTACGAGTATGGGCCCCTCCATCTCAGTCTCCATAAGATCAGTGGCATCCACCTCTCCATCCGAGGAAATGCTTACGTCAAGCACGGTGCCATAGGCAGTCTGGGTGTCCTTGCTGTTGGTCTTAAGAAGATTATAGAAAAGGTTTATGCAGTCCCTCTCGGTAAGTGCATCCGTGCTCTGCTGAGCGCTCACCCCGTCATCAAGGCCCAATGCCCTGAAGGTGCTTAGCCTTCCCCCTGCCACGTCGGTACCGAAGTCCTCATCCGTATAGCCAAGCAGCGTAAGGCAGGCCTTTATGGCATCATTCAGAGTAACATAGGAATCCGGGTCAAAGTTGCCGCCAAGTTTGGTCCTCATAAGTCCGTTCCTTAAGGCTGTCCTTATATATCCCGAATTCTCCGCAGAAGCGGGCACGTCATTTGCCGCAGCCACCGTATTTACCGCAGCCACCGTATCCTTCCACTGACTGGCCTGGACCGTCATCCTTGCAAACTCAGATCTGCTCACATATCTTGACGGATCAGTGCTCTCCGCTATGCCGCAGACCGATATGACCTGATCCCTGTAGCTCTGGGTCGCATTGGAAAATGATACCGCATAGGCCTCCATCACAGGCACGGAAAATACAGAAAACAGCGCTCCGGCAAGCAGAGAATACATGCCGCTCCTAAGAGCTATGTTCCTTCTTTCAGATCTCATCCTCGTCTCCCTTTTATCTTAAAAATCTCAATACAAAAAATCCCGTACACTCAGGTACGGGATGATAATAATAGCAAATTGTGTTCATGCTGTGACTTTTTCGTGGAGCTATCCTGAAAAATCAGAAAAGAGGCGCAAATATCTTAAGGGCCGAGCCCATCAGCATCTTAAGCTTGGGAAGCTCAAGACAGGCCTCCATGTCTATCTCCATGCATTCCTTAAGACAGGCCTGGAAGTCCTCTTCCATATCCTTTATGGCAGGCACGTCATAGAGGTAGGCAGCATTTTCAAAATGAAGATAAAGACTCCGGAAGTCCAGGTTGATGCTGCCGATGACCGCCTTCCTGCCATCGCAGATAAACTCCTTTGCATGGACGAAGCCGGGAAGGTACTCAAAGATACGCACTCCGTTATCTATAAGCTCACGGTAATAGGTATGTCCCAGCCAGAAGGCATAGGGTTTATCCGGTATATGAGGGAAAAGTATGCGCACGTCCACGCCCCTCTTTGCGGCATAGCAGAGAGCCGACATGGTCTGATCGTCAAGTATAAGGTACGGGGTCATGATATGCACATAGTCCCGGGCCTCATTTATGATGCTGAGATATACGGACAGGCCTATGTTTTCACTGTCTATGGGGCTGTCCCCGTAGGGGATCACAAAGCCCCTGCGGTCCTCGCTGCCCCTGCCCTCATCATATGCTTTGCAGGCGTCGTAGCTGTATTTTTCGTAAGAGCAGCGCACCTGCTGCCTGCCTATGAGGCTGTGGCTGCTGTTCCACATCTGAAGGAAAAGCATGGAAAATGAATTGGCAGCCGGCCCTTTGAACATGGCGGCCGTATCCTTCCATACACCGTAGGGGGAGTCTATGTTTGCATATTCATCCGCAAGGTTAAGTCCTCCGGTAAATGCAGTGACTCCGTCGATCACACAGATCTTCCTGTGGTCCCTGTGGTTCTGGTAGCTGGCAAGGGCAGGAAGCATGGGGGAAAACACCTTGGCGTCTATGCCCATCTCCCTGAGCTGTTCATCATAGCGGAAAGGCACATTTTTGATGGCGTTGGTGCCGTCATACATGAACTTTATCTCAACGCCTTCCTCCGCCTTCTTCCTTAGTATCGAAAGGACCTCATCCCATATCTTTCCTTTTGCGACTATGAAATACTCCATGAAGATAAAGCTTTTCGCCTTTTTTAGCTCCTCCATGAATACGGGAAAGAAATCCTCTCCCATCGCAAAGAATCTGGCCTCAGTATCATCATAAGCGGGAAATCCGCAGTAGCCGTACAGGTATCCGTTGAGTGCATTAAGCTCAGGGGCATCTGCCTCCCTTATGGCCTCATTTACTTCTCTTTTCTGAAGCATCTCGCTCTGGGAAGCTATATACTCCTCATCCAGCTTGTGCCTCATCTTCTTTACCTTGGTCTGGAGCCGTATGTAGAGGTAGAACAGGCCTCCGAAGACCGGAAACAGCATGATGGGAACTATCCATGAAAGCTTGAAAAGGGAGCTTCCCTGCTGGTTGAGGATATAAAATATCTCCAGCACCGAAAGGGCTATGAAAAATCCATAGGCCACATTGCGGTTCAGGAATTCAAAGGCTGCCCACAGTACGTATATCTGTATAAGGACGAAAATGATGAGCAGCGTGATCCTTGAAAACAGGAAACGGAATATGGGCCAGGATCTCTTATGTGATTTTGCTTCTCCTGATGTACTCATGGTACTATGATACAACTTTTCAGGCCGCAAGTCACAGCTTTTTTACAAACATGGCTCTGATCGCATTGAGCACCGCAAGTACCATGACTCCCACATCGGCAAATATGGCAAGCCACATATTTGCAAGTCCAAGGGCTCCAAGCAGAAGGCATATAAGCTTTATGCCTATGGCAAAAACTATATTTTCCCTTACTATCGTAAGGCACTTCCTTGATATCCTGATGGCCTTTACTATCTTCATGGGATCATCATCCATAAGCACCACGTCTGCAGCCTCTATGGCAGCATCCGAACCCATGGCTCCCATGGCTATGCCCACATCAGCCCGAGAAAGGACAGGAGCGTCATTTATGCCGTCACCCACAAAGGCAAGCTTTGCTTTGGCGGGCTTTTTCGCTATGATCTCCTCCACCTTTTCCACCTTGTCTGCGGGAAGGAGCTCGCTGTGATATTCATCTATGGAAAGCTGGGCAGCCACGGAAGCCGCCACCTTTTCACTGTCACCGGTAAGCATGATGGTCCTCTGGATGCCGGAAGCCTTGAGCTTACGGATGGCCTCTGCAGAATCCTCCTTCAGCACGTCTGATATGACCACATGTCCCTCATATCTGCCGTCAACGGCTATATGTATGATGGTCCCGGTATCATGGCATTCAGAGTACTCTGCGCCCACAAGCTCCATCAGCCTGTCATTTCCGCAGGCCACGCTGCGGCCGTCAACAGTAGCTATGACTCCCTTTCCGCTTAGCTCCTTAACATCGCTCACCCGGGACCTGTCCGGTTCCTTCCCATAAGCTGCTATAAGGCTTTTGCTTATGGGATGGGATGAGGAGCTCTCCGCAAGGGCTGCAAGCTCTATAAGCTCAGCCTCAGGCAGATCTGCATGATGTATGCCAGTGACTTCAAACACCCCCTTAGTAAGGGTACCGGTCTTATCAAACACGATATATCTCGTATCGGCCAGGGTCTCAAGGAAATTGGAGCCCTTTACCAGCACGCCCTCCTTGCTGGCACCGCCAATGCCGGCAAAGAAGCTGAGAGGGATACTGATGACAAGGGCGCAGGGACAGCTTATGACAAGGAATGTAAGGGCACGGTAAAGCCAGTCTCCCCACATGGGCGAAACACCCATGATCGCCATCCTGAAAATGGGCGGGATCAGTGCCAATGCCAGGGCACTGTAGCAGACTGCAGGGGTATAAACTCTTGCAAATCTGGAAATGAAGGCTTCCGAGCGGGATTTCCTCGAGCTGGCATTTTCCACCAGATCCAGTATCTTTGATACCGTGGATTCGCCGAACTCCTTGGTGGTCCTTATCTTTATAAGGCCGGACATGTTGATGCATCCGCTTATCACCTCTTCCCCTTCACTTATGGTCCTGGGAACACTCTCTCCGGTAAGGGCCGCCGTATCCAGGGTGGAGCTTCCGGAGATGACTACTCCGTCGATGGGCACCTTTTCTCCCGGCTGCACCACTATGATGCTGCCTGTCTCTACCTCATCAGGATCCACCTTCTCAAGATGTCCATCCCTTTCTATATTGGCATAATCGGGACGTATGTCCATGAGCTCGCTTATGTTCCTGCGGCTCCGGCCCACGGCATAGCTCTGGAACCATTCTCCGATCTGGTAAAAGAGCATAACTGCTATGGCTTCCGTATAGTCTCCGTCCTCGATGATCCCCAGCACTATGGCGCCTACTGTAGCCACTGCCATAAGGAAGCATTCATCAAAGACCTGCCTGTTCATGATGCCCTTTGCAGCCTTTATAAGTATGTCATAACCTATGATAAGGTAAGGGATCATATAAAGGAAGAATCTCGGGACTCCCTCTATCGGCACAAAGCTTAAGAGCACCATAAGAAGGGCTGATATGATGATCCTTATCAGCATCTTTTTCTGTTTTTTATTCATAAATGATCACCTCTCCGTAGATCGGTCCGGATCAAAGAAAGATCTCGCAGTCAGACTCTACCCTTTTGCAGTTCTTAAGGACCTCAGCCATGACAGCCTTGGGATCCTCTCCCTCTTCAAACTCCACATTCATCTTGAGAGTCATGAAGTTGACAACCGCGTCCTTTACGCCCTTTGTATCCTTAGCAGCCTGTTCCATCTTGTTGGCACAGTTAGCGCAGTCCACATCGATCTTGTATGTCTTTTTCATGATAATTCCTCCTTGGAATGAAATAATTGATTTCAATTAAATATTTGTTTAATCGTTTAATTGGATTATAGCACTATCTACGCCATTGTCAATATGTTATAATGAGCTTTGCAGAGCTCCGTGCTTGCACAGGGAGCTCTATAAAGCGAATGTCCTCACCGAGCCGCCAGGCGAGGTGATATAATGAGCCTTGCAGAGCTTTGTGCTTGCACAGGAAGCTCTATAAAACGAAATATCAGGATAAAGATAAAGGAAACTATGGACGAGATAAAACTGCCCCATGACCATGGTCAGAGCTTTGAGCACTGCTTTGACCACATGCCGAAAACCGAAGATTTTAAAACAGCATCGGAGATATTCAAGCAGCTCGGAGACGGCAGCCGCATAAAGCTGTTCTGGATACTCTGCCACTGCGAGGAATGCGTGACCAACCTCTCAGCCATGATGGATATGAGCTCTCCCGCTCTCTCCCATCATCTAAGGCTCCTTAGGAGCGCAGGCCTCATAGAGAGCCGGAGGGACGGCAAGGAGGTCTATTATAAGAGTGCCGGTACAAGGGAAGCTGAGCTGCTTCACCACATGATCGAGGATCTCATAAGGATATCCTGTCCTACAGGCTGACAGGGCTCCGGGGCATTCCCCGAAGCTTTGCAGCACATAGTGATAAGGGCTTTGAAAATGATGTATTTTGCACTTATATTGACAAAAACATCACAAAACTTCGTTGATTATGCACGATGAAAAGCTTGACAGACTATGGTATTCTTTAACCGTACAAAAGAGAAGAGTTAAGTTTAAAAGAGGCCCGGAGGAAACGGGCAGACACAGTATCAAATAAGGAGGATACTACTATGACAATGAAAATGTATAACATCAAGGATATTGAAGGCTTCATGAACATCGTTAATGAATGCCAGGGTTCCGTATATATCATCTCTCCCGAAGGAGATAAGCTGAACCTTAAGTCAAAGCTTACCCAGTACTACGCACTGGCAAGCATCTTCAGCTCACCCATGATCTCCGAGCTTCAGCTTGAGACCGAGGATCCTGAGTCTGCTAAGAGACTTATGGAGTTCATGATGTCAGGTAACTAATTACCGGGCACAGAGAAAGCTTAAACATTCGCCGCAGTCCATATGGGCTGCGGCGTTTTTCATGTCCAAAGGACCTGCTGCAGGATATCTCCACTTCGTTAAGCCAAACTTTTCCAGCAGCGCTCCTTCATAAATGATGCGATAACGGAGTCGGTACGGGAGACTTTGGAGCGGGAAGGAGTGTCTGGAGTCCGTGTGGCTCCGGTGGG
>DVNQ01000057.1 GCA_018714245.1 Candidatus Avilachnospira avicola | reverse complement strand
GACAAGCTCTCTGCAAAGGACAATGCAAAACGGTATTTTGACCGTTACCAGAAGATGAAGCGTACCAGAGAAGCCCTTGAGCAGCAGATCGAGGAGGGCAGGCAGAGGCTCTGGCATCTGGACTCCATTTCACAGGCTCTGTCCATGGCAGAAAATGAAGGAGATCTTTCCGCCATAAGGAAGGAAATGCAGGACTATGGCTATATCGGCTCCCATTCAGAAAAGGGAGGCCGAAGGAAGCAGGAGCTCAGGTCCGAGCCCATGCATTTCATATCCTCTGACGACATAGATATATATGTGGGAAGGAATAATTATCAGAATGAAGAGCTCAGCTTCAGGCTGAGCGATCCTTCCGACTGGTGGTTCCATGCAAAGGGAGTGCCAGGATCCCATGTGATAGCAAGGACAGGGGCAAGAGAGCTTCCGGACGCGACCTGCCTTGAGGCGGCAGCCCTTGCGGCATATTATTCAAGGTCAGGAGGGGAGGATAAGGTAGAGGTGGATTACGTGCAGAGAAAGGAGCTTCGCAGGGTACCGAAAGGGGCTCCGGGGTATGTCATCTACCATACAAATTACTCCATTGTGATTGAACCGAGATCAAAGATTTGATATACTGATCAAATAGATATCGGGATCCCGGGCCGCGGAAAGAGAGTGCGGGAGAGGCTCCCGAGAGCATATCACGGAGGACATTATGCAATTCATCAGCAGCATGACCGGCTTTGGCAGAAATGAGCTGATCACGGATGATTACCGTGTTCTTGCGGAGATCAGATCCGTCAATCACAGGTATCTGGACCTCAATCTTAAGATGCCCAGACGCTTCAACTGCTTTGAAGCCAGGATAAGGAACCTGCTCAAGGAATATATGCAGAGAGGCAAGGCCGATCTCTATATATTATATGAGGATTATACTGCAGGGAGCCGCAGGCTGAAGTATAACAGGGAGCTGGCGGCGGAATACATGGAATATTTCGGCATGATGGCAGAGAGCTTCGGCATCAAGAACGATGTGGGGACCAGTGTGCTGTCAAGATGCCCCGAGGTACTTACCATGGAGGAGAGCCAGGAGGATGACGAAAAGCTCTGGGCCCTGGCAGAGCCGGTGCTTAGGGGAGCTCTTGAGGCATTTGTGGCGGCAAGGCATACGGAAGGGAACAATCTGAGAAATGATCTCCTTTCAAAGCTTGACAATATGGACCGGATGGTGGATGACATCATAGCCTTTTCACCCTCGGTGGTGGATGAATATAAGGAGCGTCTTACGTTTAAGATAAAGGAGACCCTTTCCGGGCTGTCCTTTGAGGCAGATGAGGCCAGGATCCTTACGGAGGCTGCCATCTTTGCCGACAGGATATGCACTGATGAGGAGATGGTAAGGCTCAAGAGCCATATCGCCGCCATGCGCAGCAAGCTCAGAGAGGGTGGAGTCTGCGGCAGAGACCTTGACTTTATTGCTCAGGAGATGAACCGAGAGGCCAATACGACCCTGTCAAAGTCCGGCAGCCTTCGTATTTCAGATACGGCCATATCCCTGAAATCAGAGATAGAAAAGATCAGAGAGCAGGTGCAGAATATTGAGTGATACCGACATGAAAAAGCATGGAAGCAGCCTGAAGAAAAAAGGCATGCTGGCAGTCATATCCGGTTTTTCCGGAGCCGGAAAGGGCACCCTCATGAAGCGTCTGCTGAATGAGTACGACAATTATTCCCTTTCCATATCTGCTACCACGAGGGATCCCAGGCCCGGAGAGAGGGACGGAGTGGATTATTTCTTTGTGACAAAGGAACGCTTCCAGGAGATGATCCAAAATGACGAGCTCCTGGAATATGCCAAGTACGTGGACAATTACTACGGTACTCCGAAGGCCTATGTGGAGTCGGAGATGGAAAAGGGCAGGGATGTGATCCTTGAGATCGAGATCCAGGGAGCTCTGAAGATCAAGGCCAAGTTTCCGGAGACAGTGCTCATCTTCATTACGACCCCTTCTGCGGAGGAGCTTAAGAAGAGGCTTATGCACAGGGGCACCGAATCCGATGAGGTCATTATGAAGAGGCTTGAAAGAGCATCCCTGGAGGCTGTCGGAGTCGAGGCCTATGATTACATTCTTGTAAATGATGATCTGGATAAGACGGTCAAGCATCTTAACTATCTTATTCAGGACCAGCATATGAGAGTTTCCCAGCAGCTTGAATTCCTTGAGGAGTTCCAGAAAGAGCTGCGTATGGTCATCATGTGACCTTAATAAATTAAGGCGCCATAAAAAGGCGCAGATTTCAGATTTGGAGGATTTTATACATGGCAATGCTCAGACCTACATATACGGACCTTATGGATGTGGCAAACAAGGGGATCCCGGAGGACGAGAAACCCGTCGTAAAGAGCAGATATTCTGTAGTCATAGCTGCATCGAAGCGTGCGAGACAGCTGGTGGACGGCGCTCCTGCCCTGGTAGAGGACATGGAGGATGAAAAGCCCCTTTCCATAGCGGTAGAAGAGCTGTATGAGGGCAAGGTAAAGATACTTGGCGAAGGCCCTGATGAAGGCTGACGGTAGGTTCCCAATGGAAAGGACCGATAAAAAGTTCAGCCTCATATCCCTTGGCTGTGACAAGAATCTCTGTGACAGTGAGCGGATGGTGGGCACTCTTTTATCAGAAGGCTATGTATTTGAGCCTGAGATGGAAAAGGCAGACATAGTCATAATCAACACCTGCTGCTTCATAGGTGATGCCAAGGAAGAGAGCATCTCAGTCATACTTGAGGCCTGCGATCTGAAGGACGAGGGACTTGTAAAGAAGATTATCGTCACCGGGTGCATGGCGGAGAGGTATAAGGAGGATATCCTTAAGGAACTTCCACAGGTGGATGCGGTCATAGGCACCAACTCCTTCCAGGATATAAAAGAAGTGATCGGGCAGACTGAGAAAGGTGAGAGGCCCATATCCGCAAGGCCCCTTTCTGAGATACATTTTTCCGAGATCGAAAAGATGCCGAGGACAGTGACCGGATTTTCCGGATATGCCTATCTTAAGATAGCAGAGGGCTGCAACAAGCGCTGTTCATATTGCATAATCCCGTATCTCAGAGGGCCTCAGCGCTCCGTTCCCATGGAGATGCTGATAAGGGAGGCAGAGAAGCTTGCGTCGGAGGGCATAAAGGAGCTTATCCTGGTGGCTCAGGAGACTAGCGTTTACGGGACTGACCTTTATGGCAGTAAGATGCTTCCGGAGCTTCTTTCCAGGCTTTCGGATATCGAAGGAATCAGATGGATCAGGATACTTTACTGTTATCCCGAAGAGGTGACGGATGAGCTTATAGAGACGATTGCAGCGCTTCCCAAGGTATGCCATTACCTTGACATCCCCATTCAGCACGCTTCAGATCATATCCTGAGACGTATGAACAGGGCTACGACCAG
>DVNQ01000056.1 GCA_018714245.1 Candidatus Avilachnospira avicola | reverse complement strand
AAGCTCAGCGAGGCTGACATGGAAAAGCTTTCACAGGCTGCCGGGATACTGAGGAGGGGAGGGCTTGTAGCCTTCCCTACGGAGACGGTATACGGCCTTGGAGGCAACGCTCTTATGAAGGATGCCTCAAGGCGCATATATGAGGCAAAGGGCCGCCCGTCTGACAATCCGCTGATAGTGCATATCACGGATTTTGATGAGATATCTCCGCTGGTATCCTCCTATGGGGACATGGCGGAAAAGCTGTCGAAGGCCTTCTGGCCGGGGCCCTTTACACTCATACTGCCTAAATCTGAGACGGTGCCGAAGGAGACTACGGGAGGCCTTGATACAGTGGCCCTTCGCATGCCTTCCCATCCTGTGGCCAGGGCTCTCATAAAGCTTGCCGGTGTACCGATAGCAGCGCCCAGCGCAAATACTTCGGGACGCCCCAGCACCACTACCGCGGCTCACTGCATGGAGGATCTTTCCGGAAAGGTGGAAGCCGTAGTGGATGGAGGAAGCTGTGATATAGGGCTGGAGTCCACCATAGTGGATGCAAGCGGAGAGGCTCCCATGCTGCTGAGGCCGGGCGCAGTCACAAGAGAGATGCTTAAGGCGGTACTTGGCTTTGAGATCCCGGTGGATCCTGCAGTGGAGAAGCCCCTTGAAAATAACGAACATCCCAAGGCTCCGGGCATGAAATACAGACATTATGCTCCCAAGGCTCCCATGGTCATAGTTGAGGGAGATGGCGAGGCCGAGGTGGCGGAACGCATGCTTGAGATCTCTGACAGAAAGGCAGAAGAAGGCCTTAAGGTGGGGATCATAGCTTCGGGAGAGTCATGCAGCCTTATAATTAAGGAGCTTGCAAGGAGAGAGGCTTCCTTCATGACCACTGAGCTTAAAGGGCCCGCACTCCTCTATCACGCCAAGGACAGGGTCATTATAGACCTGGGAGGCAGTACGGAGGAGACTGCCTGGGCCCATGAGCTGTTTTCCGCTCTACGCATCATGGATGAGGAAAAGGCAGACTACATAGTGGCTGAGGGAGTAGCGGAGGATGACATAGGCTTTGCGGTAATGAACAGACTCAAGAAGGCTGCCGGCGGCAATGTGGAAAGGATATGAGCATGGCGAGAGAAAGCAGGAAGAAAAAGGAAGAGAGGATAGGGCTTATACTTGAGGCCCTGGACCGGGAGTATGGCACTGATTTCCGCTGCTATTTGGACCATGAAAATGCCTATCAGCTCCTGTTCTCCACCATCATGAGCGCCCAGTGTACCGATGCCAGGGTCAACATGGTCACGAAGACACTGTATAAGAAATATCCCACGCTTGAAGCCTTTGCGGAGGCGGATCTTGAAGAGCTGAAGAGAGACATTTACCAGACAGGCTTTTACAATAATAAGGCAAAGAACATCATAGCCTGTGCAAGGATGCTGCTTGAGAGATACGGCGGAGAGGTGCCTTCGGATATCGACGAGCTCACTTCCCTTCCGGGAGTGGGGAGAAAGACTGCAAACGTCATAAGAGGCAATATCTACGGCATACCGAGCATAGTTGTGGACACCCATGTAAAAAGGATCAGCAGAAAACTTGGCATCACCGATACGGATGACCCGGTAAAGGCGGAATTTGAACTCATGGAGCTTCTGCCGGAGGATCACTGGATACTCTGGAACATAGACATCATCACCCTGGGGAGGACTATATGTACGGCCCAGAAGCCGGACTGTGAGAGCTGCTTTCTCAGAGAGTATTGCCCTTCCGCTAAAAAATAAGTATAATTACCGGAGATAAGCAAGGACCGGAATCGGTCCGCTGAAGCCATAAATCAGGAAACACAGAGAGATTGGAGTGATCGAGGATGAGCAAAAAGACCAGAAAGATCATAACCGCCGTCATAGCGGTGGTACTTGTGCTTGCCATGGTAGTGCCCGTGCTTTCTTACGCACTTTGATAACCAGGCAGCGATAACACTTGGTAACAGCCGGTGACGGCTGTTACTTTGGCATTTGAAGGATGATAAGCTACGACATAGTCATGACCGGCTTTGCCGGATGGAACGGGAGCCGTTCCATATATATGGATGAAAGATATAAAAGGAAACTTCTTGAGATCTATCCTACGTCCTTTCTTGCGCCCCTTGAGGCTGAGATGACGGCAGGGGATGAGGACTTCATGAAGGTATTCCTTGAAGCTGAAGAGCAGGGGCTTTCCATTAGGGCAGGTGAGGGCGGAGTATATGCGGCTCTCTGGAAGCTGCTGCACCAAAACAGGTTCTCGGCTTCATTCAGCCAGCGGGCCATTCCTATCAGGCAGGAGACGGTAGAGATATGTGAGACATTTTCACTTGATCCTTACAGGCTTGACTCAGATGGATGCTTTATATGGCTCTCCAGGGGAGAGACGGGAAAGCTCATAAGCATGGCTGAGGGCATATGGGGAAAGGGATCTGCAGCCATTATAGGAAGTGCGGAAAAAGGCACGGCCATAAGGAGGGTGGATTCCGAGGAAACGGCTTATCTCAGACGGCCGGAGCCGGACGAGATACTGAAGCTGGAGCCCGGGATCTGAACGGAAACTGACAGGAGGAGGTAACAGCATGTCTGACAAGAGACAGGACTATATCACATGGGATGAATACTTTATGGGAGTGGCGGAGCTTTCTGCACTGCGCTCAAAGGATCCCAGCACCCAGGTGGGGGCATGTATCGTAAGCCCGGACAATAAGATACTCAGCATGGGGTACAACGGATTTCCCAGAGGCTGCAGCGATGATGAGTTTCCCTGGGGCAAGGAGCATCAGGATGATGACCCCTACAACGCAAAGTATTATTACAGCACCCACAGCGAACTCAATGCCATACTGAATTACAGAGGCGGCTCACTGGAGGGGACCAAGCTTTATGTGACCCTTTTCCCCTGCAATGAGTGTGCAAAGGCCATCATACAGGCAGGGATCAAGACCCTTATATATGCAGATGACAAATATGCTGACACTCCTGCGGTAAAGGCGTCAAAGAGGATGCTGAACGCAGCGGGAGTGCGATACTACGCATACCAGCCTACCGGCAGGAAGGTGGAGCTTAAGCTCTGATATATCTTAGGAGGACAGAGGATGAGAGACAGGATATTGGACATACTTGAGAAAAATGCAAGGCTCAGCGCCGCGGACATCGCAGCCATGATAGGCGCCGATGAAAAGGAGGTTGCCCGGGAGATACAGAAGCTTGAGGATGAGCATGTGATCTGCGGCTACCGCACTATCATCAACTGGAACAGGACCGACGAGGAAAAGGCGGACGCATTTATAGAGGTCAAGGTCAGCCCCCAGCGGGGAGTGGGCTTTGATCAGATCGCTGAGCGTATATGGCAGTATCCGGAGGTGTCCAGCATCCAGCTCATCAGCGGTTCCTTTGATTTTGCCGTGTTTATCCAGGGAAAGTCCATGCGAGAGGTGGCCATGTTCGTATCGGAAAAGCTGTCCACCATCGAAGGAGTGCTCAGCACCTCCACCCAGTTCATACTGAAGAACTATAAGGACCACGGCATAGTCATAGAGTCTCCCAGGAAAGATGAAAGGATGGAACTTTCATGAGGGAGGCGCTTAACAGTTTTATTGCCGGCATACCGAGCTCCGGCATAAGGAAATTTTTTGATATAGTCTCGGAGATGAATGATCCGGAGGTCATATCCCTGGGAGTGGGAGAGCCGGATTTTGATACTCCCTGGCATGTGAGGGAGGAGGGGATATACTCTCTTACCAAGGGAAAGACCTTTTATTCTCCAAATGCCGGACTTAAGAGTCTGAGGGATGAGATATCTGCATTCATGCAGAGAAGGTACGGCCTTTCCTATGACCCTGCCCATGAGATCATCGTGACCGTGGGAGGCTCGGAGGCCATAGACCTGGCCTTCCGCGCCATGCTGGATCCGGGAGATGAGGTCATAGTACCGGAGCCCTCATATGTATCCTATAAGCCCTGTGCCGTCCTTGCAGGAGGGGTGCCCAGGGTCCTTGAGCTCAGGGAAAAGGATGCATTCAAGCTCCGTCCAGAGGATCTTGAACGCTGCATAAATGAAAAGACCAAGATACTCCTCCTCTGTTATCCCAACAACCCCACTGGGGCAGTCATGGACAGGGAGGATCTTGAACCGATAGCCGAGCTGGTAAAGAAGCACGACCTCTTTGTGGTGTCTGATGAGATCTATTCGGAGCTCAATTATACCGGCAGGCACCATGTGAGCATAGCGAATCTCCCCGGCATGAGGGAAAGGACCATAGTCATAAACGGCTTTTCAAAATCCTATGCCATGACAGGCTGGAGGCTCGGATATACGGCAGGCCCCAGGCACATCATGGACCAGATGCTGAAGATACACCAGT
>DVNQ01000055.1 GCA_018714245.1 Candidatus Avilachnospira avicola | reverse complement strand
GCGGCAGCATTTGCAGTGCTCAGCTATACGGCGGCATCCCTGGTCAACATAAGCGCGCCTACGGTGACGCCCATGATGATACTCCTTCTTTCCATTTGTGTGGGAGAAAGCTGCAGACAAGATGAAGAATGACGAACACCTGGTAAAAGAGAGACGCCGCCATATCATGCGGATGATCTTAGGAGCAGTACTGATCCTTGCGGAAACTGCTCTCTTTTACTATATCTGGATACATTTTTATAATCCCCTGGTAAGGCGTCCCTACTACTTCAAGGGAAACTTTTTCATATCCGGGGTATACATGCTGGTGCTGATGCTCTTCGGCAATATCTACGGAGGGCTGAAGCTGGGGTACTACAAAGTCTTTGACCTCATACTGAGCCAGAGCCTGGCCACCATCGTGACGAATGCGGTGATCTACATAGCCATGATCATCCCCATAGCCACCTGGTACCTGTCACCCTTCTGGCTGATCGTCATGACCCTCCTTGACATAGGCTTCATCATAGTCTGGGAGATCTTGTCAAATAAGCTCTTTGTAAGGGCATTTCCGCCCCAGAAGCTCATACTGTTTTACGGGGACTATGAGGATAAATTGGGGGCGAAGTTCATGACGAGGCCCGACCGGTACAGACTCTGCAGGACCGTGAAGATTACGGAGAAGGATCAGGCAGCGGATATCGTAAAGCAGTGCAGGGACTATGACGGAGTCATCATAGGGGACATCCCTGCGGAGCTCCGGAATGACCTGATAAAGGCCTGCTACAGCAGCAGGATACGCACTTACACCCTTCCCAAGCTTACGGACGTGATCCTGAAGAGCGGAGAGGTGCTGCATATTTTTGATTCGCCGGTGCTCTTAAACCGCAACCACGGGCTCACCATAGAGCAGAGGATAGTAAAGCGGAGCCTGGACATAGTGCTGTCCCTCATAGCCACTGTCATAGCCTCGCCCTTTATGCTTGTGACGGCCATCGCCATCAAGCTGGAGGACGGAGGCCCGGTATTTTTCAGGCAGCAGCGCTGCACCGAGGGGGGCAGGGTATTTGACATACTCAAGTTCCGATCCATGATACCGGATGCAGAAAAGGCGGGCATATCCGTGCCTGCAACGGAGCGGGATCCCCGGATCACGAAGGTGGGAGCCTTCATAAGGGCCACCCGTATCGATGAGCTGCCCCAGCTCCTCAACATCCTTAAGGGGGACATGAGCATAGTGGGGCCCAGGCCTGAGAGGATAGAGCATGTCCGTAAGTACACTGAGGAGATCCCGGAGTTTTCCTACCGCATGATGGTAAAAGGAGGCCTCACGGGCTATGCCCAGGTCTACGGAAAATACAACACCACCGCTTACGACAAGCTCAAGCTGGATCTCATGTACATACAGAACTACAGCCTGATCCTGGATCTTGAACTGATACTTAAGACCATAAAGATACTGTTTACAAAGGAGAGTACCGAGGGATTTTCCGAGGAGCAGTCCCGGGAGATGGGCGAAGGCTGAGGCCGGGGCCATCTTCGGACAGATTTATGCCTATGGATATATATGAAAATACTGACAGGCTCATAAGCGTGATACTCCCTGTATATAACAGGGAGCAGAAGCTTTCGGCTTCGGTAAGCTCAGTGCTTTCACAGAGCCATAAAAAGCTTGAGCTCATACTTGTGGATGACGGCTCCACCGACGGCACCAGGGAGCTCTGCAGGAGGCTTTCCGAGGAACATGAAAATGTCATCGCCGTACGGAAGGAAAACGGAGGCCCGGCATCGGCAAGGAACCGGGGCCTTTCGATAGCCCGGGGAAGCTACATAGCCTTTGTGGATTCAGATGACAGTCTGGAGCCATCCACGTATGAGCTTCTCATCGGAGACCTTGAGCGCACCGGGGCAGACATAGCGATCTGCGGAGCAGGAGAGACATCGGTGCTTGACAAGACCCACGAGATCATGGAACTTCTTACGGACATAAGGCGGGGATGCGGATGGAGCGTATGGAACAAGGTCTATAAGCGGGAGCTTCTTTCCGATATCAGGTTTAACGAAGAGCTTCGGATCAATGAGGACCTTGACTTCAACATGAGGGTATTTTCAAAGGCAGCATCCGTATGCATGAGGAAGGATCAGCTCTATCACTACGACACAAGCGGGGATGGGCTCAGCAGGGACACGGATCCTGACCGCAACCTTTCCGCTATGGAGGCCATAGAAGGCTTTCTTTCAAAGGAGGCGGAGGAGCTATACGGAAAGGGAGCGATCCTTAACCTTGAAGCGGAGCTTCTCAATCAGGGCCTTATGGGAGCTGAAAAGCTGCTCCTTAAGGGAGAGCTTAAAGGAGAGAGCAGGACTGAAAATGAGATCCGAAGGTTTATGGAACTGCACCAGGGCAAAGGCGCGGAACAGAGGCTCAGAACGGATCAGAGGCCGCTCCTAGCGGCATTTTTGAAGGGTGATAACATTTACAAAGCAGCCTACTATGCGGAGCTTCCGGTGAAGCTCATGCTGGGCGGCGGCGAGATATATAAGAGAGTAAAGGAACAGAAAGCAAAGGGACATGGGAGAGGACAGGCTTAAAACCGCATATCCGAAGGTCAGCGTCATCATGCCGGTCTATAAGGTGGAGGACTACGTGGCAAAGGCCATGGATTCCATCCTTTCCCAGAAGGACTCCCGGGGAGAGGCATTTTCAGAATGGGAGCTGATAGCGGTGGATGACGGCTCGCCGGACAGAAGCGGAGAGATCTGCGAGGAGTATGCGGCGAGGGACCCCCGGATCAGGGTCATTCATCAGGAAAATGCCGGCGCTCCAAGAGCCAGGAACCGGGCCATAGACCAGGCAAGGGGCAAGTACCTCATGTTCCTTGACAGCGACGACTACTGCGATGAACACATGCTCTCTGATATGTATGAGCTTGCGGAGCGGGATCAGGCAGAGCTTGTGATCTCAGGCTTTTACATAGAGACCTACTATGATCTTAAGCAGGGCAAGTACCTGACCTCCGACTACATACCGGAATCGGCGTCATATAAGGATCAGGAGAGCTTCAGGCGGGCAGCCTATAGGCTCTTTGACAAAAACATGCTTTATCCCCCCTGGAACAAGCTATATCTTCGGAGCTACATCGTGGATAAGGGACTTTATTTCCCGGAGACATTCTGGGATGATTTCCCCTTTGTGCTCTCAGTCATAAGGGACATAGAAAGGGTGACGGTCACGGATAGGCAGTACTATCATTTCCTCCGGGCCCGCAGCGAGTCGGAGACCCAGAAATATGTGGCCGGCATGTACGATAAGCGGGAGGAAGAGCACGGCTGGATGATCGAGCTCTATAAGCACTGGGGGCTCTGGTACGGGCTTGGCAACGAGCAGAACCGGGAAATGGTCTCAAGGCGCTACATAGACCGGCTCATCGGATGCTTTGAAAACCTGACAAATAAAAACTGCAGGCTAAACACGGCGGAAAAGCGCTCAGAGGTCAGGAGGATGCTCCACAGTGAAAATGCAGCCTTCTGTCTTAAGCACGCGAGGCCCAGATCCATATATTCAAAGCTCATGTATCTGCCCCTTCGGCTTCAGAGCACGGAGCTCACGCTCCTTGAGGCCTCCGTCATCACCTTTGTGAAGAATCATGACATGAGGCTCTTTGCAAGGCTTAAGGCGGGGAGATAAGGAACAGTCAAC
>DVNQ01000054.1 GCA_018714245.1 Candidatus Avilachnospira avicola | reverse complement strand
GGAAGGAGAGGCAGTAAGGATAGCAAGCGGAGGAGGATCCGTACCGGAAGAAGAAACCCTGGAAGCAGATCCCGAAGGGCCTGAGTCCGCTTCCGAACGTAAGCTGATACGCACCATCGATCTTAATATACAGACCCGGGACCTGCAGGGCCTTCTTGAACTTATAAATGAGAGAGTGGCGGAGCTCGGAGGCTATGTGGAAAGTTCCTGGCAGAGCGGAGCAGAGGGCTATTCGGATCAGAGGTCAGCTGACATCAGGGTACGCATGCCGGCTGAAAAGACGGATGAATTTCTCGATACCGCTCTTTCCGGAGCTGTGGTCACCTACAGATCAGAGACCACGGAGGATGTGACTCTCAGGTATACGGACCTCGAAGCCCGTATGACTGCTCTGGAAACGGAGCAGGACAGGCTCATGGAGCTTCTTGCGGAAGCTGACAGCATTGAGAGCGTCATAGCCATTGAGAGCAGGCTCTCTGAGGTCAGATATGAGATAGAGAGCATAGGCTCGCAGCTTAGGAATTATGACAACCTCGTAAGCTATGATACCATTTCCATAAGCATTTCCGAGGTTAGAGTCATTGAAAGCGGTACGAAGGACAGCTTTTCTGACAGGGTAAAAAGCGGGCTTGAAAGCAATATTTCCCGTCTTAAGGATGGGGCTACTGACTTTGCGGTGGCGCTGATCATAAGCCTGCCCTTCATCCTTATCCTTGCGGCAACGGGGATTTTGATATATATTATCGTAAGGATGTTAAAAAAGACGGCAGCCAAAAGAGGCCTGAGAAACAAGGCCCATGAACCTGCCGCAGAAAAGGAAAACCAGGAGTCTGTCCTCAGGAATGCCGATGACCAGGGAGGAAAAGCTTAATTACATAGCTTCACACTATATGAATGCCATGTGGCAGAAGGCATATAGTGTACTTTCCGATGCTCATGAGGCGGAGGACGCCTGCCAGGAAGCCTTCATAAAGCTCATGAAGGTGGCGGACAGCATAGAAGACGTGACTGAGCTCAGGGCGAGGGCGCTGTGCAGCGTGGTGGTCAGAAATACGGCCATAGATATGGCCAGAAAGAACGGGCGTATGAGCCCTTCGGAGGATATATATCTGGACCTGGAGGCCATGGACCAGCAGGAGGATTCGCCGGAGCAGCTTCTTAGCTCAAAAGAGACGGTATCAGAGCTTATGGCAGCCATAGGGGAGCTTCCGGAGGCCTACAGGGATGTGCTTATGCTGAGATGCCTGCAGGAGCTTTCCGCAGAGCAGACCGGAGAGCTGCTTGGCATCAGTGCCAATTCAGTAAATATCAGGCTTACGAGGGCAAGGAAGGCCCTCAGGGACAGGCTTGATAAGAAATAAATGAAGCCTACGATCATGGGCTCAGATCAGGAAAAAGAAAAGAAAGGAGGTGCGGATCCATGGAAGACAAAAACATAAGAGACGAAAAACTGGAAAAGACGGAGAGCTTTGATGCGCTCCTCAGATCCGCACTCCTTGAGACTGCAAGGGAGGAAGCCAGGGCGGAGGAACGGCTTAAGGAGGAGATCCCTGCCATGCCCGCTTCTCTGTCCGACAAGATCAGTCAGCTGATAGCAGAAGACAGGGAAAAAGCCGAGGCTTCGGAAGAGAAAAAGGAAGAGGACATAATCCCTTTCAGAAGAAAAAGATCACGCTTTTCGGCGCTTGCAAATGCCGCAGCCGTACTTATAGTAGGCGGAGCGGTATTTTATGGGGCAGACTTACTTTTTGAGGGCAATGTATCAGGATCTTCGACTGCCATGGTTGCGGAGGTTTCGGCGCCTGAAGAGGGGAGCATGGAAACGGCTGCAATGCCAGAAGCGGCAGCAGCGTCCCCTGAATTAAGGAGCAATATGGCCAGGGAGGCGGAAGCAGCACCTGAAGCCGCAGCGGCAGAGGCAGAGGGAACTGATGAAGCTTCGGGAATGCCTAAGGCTGCAGCGTATGACATAGGAGCTGCGCCTGAGGCCGGAGCATCAGAAAATGCTTCAGAGGGACCGGGAGCTTTGATGGAAGACAGCATTTCGGAGGAAAATGCCGTTATGGGAGCAGGGATCGCAAATCCCATGGAAGACAAGGATTCTGCTGACCAGATAGAAGCGGAGCTTGGCTTAAGCATGGATATATATCCGGAGGCTTCGGTCACTGGTTATTATGTGATATCCGGAAGTATCGGACAGATTAGCTATGTTACGGCTGACGGGATCAGCTGCACCTACCGCGTCGGAGCCCAGGACCTGGGGGACATATCAGGAGTATATTATGATCTGTACGGAGAGGAGTCGGTGGAGACAGATGGCACAAGCATAAGCCTTGGCCTGGCTGACATAGCTGACGGTAAGAAGGCCATACTTCTTTCCTGGACATATGAAGAGGGCAGCTACAGCCTTTACATGGAAGGCTGCGAGGACAGAGACCGGGCTCTGGAAGAAGCTGAAAGGCTCATGGAGCTTTTGTGATGGCACAGTATGCTTTTTTGGAAACCACATTATGGCACAGGTTCAGGGGGCATCTTCGGACGGTCATGATACATAAGTATCATGTTGCTGAAGGATGCTTCAGGATCGGGCTCTATAAACAGGGCATAATGCATGATCTCAGCAAGTTTTCTCCTACTGAGTTTCTGACCAGCGTAAAATATTATGACGGGCACCGTTCTCCCAATGCAGTGGAGAGGGAGCTTTATGGCTGTTCAAGGGCCTGGCTCCATCACAAGGGGAGAAACAGGCATCATTTTGAATATTGGATAGATTTTTCGGCATTTGCTCCTGACATAGCCATAGACTGCAGGATGCCGATGAAGTATGTGGCCGAGATGGTCTGTGACAGGCGCGCTGCGTGCATGGCCTATAATGGCAAGGCCTATAAGAAGGAAGACGCCTGGACCTATTACTCAAGAACGCGCAGCAGGACCATCATGCACAAGGATACCAGGGCTGTGCTGGAGAAGGCCCTGTGGATTATGAAGGAGGAGGGCGAAGACGCCTGCTTTAAGTATCTCAGGGAGCTTCTTAAAAAGACCAGGGGCAGCGACTATACTGCAGCAGGGCTGGGGCTTGGCTATGAGCCTCTGGGAGATGATAAACTGGAAAAAGAATGGACATCAAGGCTTTTGCAAAAATAAATCTTGGACTTGACGTGCTTGCGAGAAGGCCGGACGGATATCATGAAGTAAGGATGATCATGCAGAGCATAGAGCTTCATGATGAGATAAGGATTGAAACGATCACTGAGGATAGGATCGAGCTTTTGCTTTCAGGGCAGACACCGGATGTGCCTGCAGACGGCAGAAATATAATGTATAAGGCTGCAGAGCTTATGAAGGAACGGTACGGTATAGGCTCCGGGATAAGGATAAGTGCGGCAAAGCATATACCTTCACAGGCAGGGCTGGGAGGAGGCTCAGCCGATGCGGCAGCCGTGCTTCGGGGCATGAGAGAGCTTTTCTGTCCTGAGCTTCCGGACAATGAACTTATGGAGCTTGGCCTCAGGCTGGGTGCCGATGTGCCATTCTGCATAATGAACGGCACTGCCCTTTCAGAAGGTATAGGAGAGAAGCTTACAGGGCTCAGACCGGCTCCGGGATTTTTCGTGCTTCTTGCAAAGCCCTCAGAGGGCGTATCTACAAAGGATATCTATGAGGCTATTGACCAGAGCGGACTCATGGAGGACCCGGAGGGCCGGAAGATAAGGAAGGAACATATGGATGCGCTCCTTCAGTCAGTGGAGAACCAGGAGCGGGACATGCTTTCCGGAAATCTTTTTAATATATTTGAGGAAGTGACAGGTCGGAGACTGCCTCAGATCATGAAACTACGGGACCGTCTGTACGGACTTTCTGCAAAGGGCGCTCTTATGAGCGGCTCAGGGCCTACGGTCTACGGACTTTTTGATACAGAGCCCGATATGGACAGGGCCTATGAAGCCCTGCTTCCCGACCTTCACTCGGGAGAGCTTTCGGATCTTGTAAGAACCAAGACGATAACAGGAGAATAAATATAGTACATATTTTAGGGAAACAGCGCAGAGCTAAATATAACAGGCTCTGAGCTGTTTTTTACTTGTTAAGTATTGTGAAAAATGATAATCTGACAGATAAAGAAAAGGCAGTCTTGAAGGCCTTGGTAAAACAGCTGAAGGCAGAGGCTGCAGAAAGGAGAAAAGGATAATGAGTGAGCTTTTCAATGATCTTGTTACGGGATTGAATGAGGCGATAGAATTTGAGCAGGGGAAAGGCAAAGCAAGGACATATACTTTTGTCATTGAGCCTGTAAAACGATATAATAAAAATGAGATCAAAGCGATCCGAACTCATGCAGGTATGACTCAGGCAGTTTTTGCCAATTATATGGGTGTATCTTCTAAAACAGTGGAAGCTTGGGAAAAGGGAACCAATCACCCCACAGGCTCGGCTTGCCGCCTGCTTGATATCCTTTCCTCTGACTGTATAAAGGACGTTCCTTTTATCAGGTCTGAAAGAACTGTTATATAAGTATGAGCCTATACCGGGCAAAATAGTCGGTTACATAGTATAACCGACCACAAAATGTATACAAAAAACAATGAAGTACAATTTTTGGGAAACAACTTGAAAAATTGTACTTTTTTTTGTACACTATTTTTGTTGACAGAGATAGGAGCAATATAGATGAGTACGGATTTTACAGTTAATTTCAATGAATATATGCCCCTTAGGGACCTGGTCTTCACCACGCTTCGCCAGGCCATACTGAAAGGAGAGCTTCAGCCGGGAGAAAGGCTCATGGAGATCCAGCTGGCGGAAAAGATGGGGGTGAGCCGCACCCCGATAAGAGAAGCCATCAGAAAGCTTGAAAAAGAGGGCCTGGTCATAATGGTGCCCAGAAAGGGAGCTGAGGTTGCAGGCATCTCGGAAAAGATGCTGAAGGACGTGCTGGAGGTCCGCATGACCCTTGAAAAGCTGGCATTTTCCCTTGCCATGGATAACATAAAGCCGGAGGATATCGTAAAGCTCGAAAAGGCGGAGACGGTATTTGCGGACGCGGTGAGCAAGGGCACCCTCATAGATATGACAAATGCGGATGAGGCCTTCCATTTTATCATCTATGATGTGGCGGACAATGAAAAGCTGAGGGAGATACTTAACAACCTCAAGGAAAATATGTACCGCTACCGTCTGGAGTATCTCAAGGACCAGAACTACCGTGACAGCCTTACAAGGGAGCATGCAGGGATCATAGAGTCTCTCAGGACGGGTGACCGTGAAGCCGGCATAAAGGTGGTTGAGAAGCATATCGAGAACCAGAAAAAGGCAGTCATGGAGAAGCTCCGCCAGGAGGAACTGGAAAAAGAGCAGGCAGCTCAGAAAAGGCCTGGAAAATATAAACATTCCATGAAATAAACCTTGGATTTATTGACAAGTGACAGTCTGTCATCTAAAATGACAAACTGTCACTATTTTATTTTTCACCGTGGAAAGGAGGCCCTCATGCCCACGGAGAGATTCCTGCATCTTGGAGAAGAAAAACAGGAAAAGATAATGGCTGCCGCTGTAAGGGAATTCAGTGCCCATCCCATGGAAGACATTTCCATAAACCGGATCATAAAGGATGCCGGGATAAGCAGGGGCAGCTTCTATACGTATTTCAGGGACAAGCAGGACGTGCTGGATCATCTGATACGGACCTTCAGGAAAAGGGAGTATGAGACTGCAAAGGCTTATCTTGTGGACCATGATTTTGATGTGGATGCACTGATGCTCAAGTCCATCGGGCATTATGAAGAGGTATTCCGGCGCTTCGGCGTCTGCGACCTCACCCATAATACTGCCATAAAGAAGGGTGTCATACAGTTCATGGATTCCAAACCAGAGGAGGATGAGCTGACACGGGAGTTCTGCTGCTGGATCTGGGAACGGATCGACAGAAGCCGTTACCGGGTAAAGGACATGGACATATTCAGGGACGTGTTTCTGCATCTGATGATGCTTATCTTCATGACGGCGGGAAGGCTCATCGTATATGGAGAGGACAGGGACAGGGCCATGAGACGATACTATGAGATGCTTGACATTATTAAGAAAGGACTGATCATAAAATGAGTACGGAAGAGATAAAGGCAGACAACAGAGGCCGCAGGATATGGCGCATCATGCTTGCGGCATGTCTTATCATCATTGCTGCGGCAGTCATAAAAAGGTTTATGAAACCGGAGGATCCCATAGTGACGGTCCCCCTGTCTTCGGTATCGACGGAGGCTCCCGAGCGGACGGACATAGAGCTTGAGACCAGCATGGTAGGCACGCTTATGCCTGCCAGCGTCTATTATGTTATGCCCAAGACCTCAGGAGAGATCAGGGAGATCTATGTATCCCAGGGAGATACCGTAAATGAAGGAGATCCCATCTGCCGCATCGACAATGAGGACCAGGTGGAGGCTGCAAGGATACAGAGGGATACTGCCAGGATAGCCGTAGATACGGCAAAGACCAGCCTGGATCGGATGAGTGCCCTTCTGCAGACCGGAGATGTGTCCAGGCAGACCTACGAGCAGGCAAAGACGGCATATGATCAGGCCTGCGCTCAGCTGGATGCAGCGCAGCTTTCCTATGATTCTCAGTCTGAGCTTTCAGTAGTCACTGCTCCTGTAAGCGGTACGGTAGAATCTGAGAGTATGGAGCTCAATGCCATGGCAGCGCCTTCATCACAGCTCTGCGTGATTTCAGGAGAAGGTGCCCGCAAGGTACAGTTTTCCGTGCCGGACAGGCTGCTTTCAGCGGTTGAGGCCGGAGTCCCCGTACATATGGAAAGGCAGGGAACGGAGTATGAAGGCACCATAACTTCAGTGGATCTGATGCCGAATACGCAGACAGGGCTTTTCGGAGTTGAAGCTTCCATAGAAGGAGCTGAAAATATAGCAGTAGGATCAGGCATCAAGGTATATTTTGTGTCGGAAAGGGCAGAGGATGCCCTGACGGTACCGACTGATGCGGTGACCTATGACGGAGGCCTGACTTATGTATATACGGTCACCTATGATGGGGACTCCGGGGAAAGCCTCTCTGAGGAAGCCATGATCTCAGAGCAGAACAAGCTCGCCACGGTACATAAGACAGCCGTTGAGACCGGGCTTTCCGATGGAGAGCGTACGGAGATCATAAGCGGCATAGAGGATGATGCGGAAGTTATAGTGAGCTGGACCGCACAGCTTTACGAAGGAGCGCAGGTACAGGTGCTTCCCAAGGAGGGCTGATATGACAGGCATAAGCAAATTCGTCCTGAAAAGGCCGGTGACCACACTGCTGGGAGTCCTCTGCATGATCTTCTTCGGAGCCATGGCAGTGATAAACAGCAGGCTTGAGCTGACTCCGGAGATCAGCATGCCCATGCTGATCGTTACGACTACCTATGCAGGCGCCTCGCCGGAGGATATAGATGAGCTGGTCACCCAGCCCATAGAGGAGCAGATATCCACCCTTGGGGATATAGATACCATTACGAGCCAGTCCTCGGAAAATGTCTCCATGGTGCTTATCCAGTATGAATACGGTACGGATATGGACAACGCCTATTCGGACCTGAGAAAGAGACTGGATCTGGTGCTTTCCTCACTTCCCGAGGATGTGGGGGACCCTACCATCATAGAGATGGATATAAATCAGGTGGCATCCATGTCCCTGAGCATAAACGTGGAGGGTATCAACAACATATATAATTATACGGAAAAGGAGATAGTCCCGGAATTCGAGAAGCTGTACTCCGTAGCTTCCGTGACCCTTTCCGGAGGTTCTGAGGAATATATAAGCGTGAGCCTGATCCCTGAAAAGCTGGAGCAGTATCATCTGGACATGATGACGGTGGCACAGCTTGTGGGAGCAGCCTCCTATACCATGCCCGGAGGCTCCACCGGAGTAGGAAATACGGAGCTCAGTATCTCAAGCGGAGTAGAATATGCTGCTCCTGAGGACCTTGAAAATATACCGATCACCATAGGCGGAGGCAATATCATATACCTCCGGGATATCGCGGAGGTCAGGAGGACAAGTGAGGACGCTTCTGCCATAGGCCGATTCAACGGCAGCGATACGATCATCCTTTCCATCAGCAGGAACCAGAAATATACGGCGGTGGATGTGTCAAGACAGGCAACCGAAGCCATAAGGAAGCTGGAGGCAGAGAACCCCAACATAGAGATCCGTGTCATAAATGACAGCGCCGATCAGATCCTGAGCTCGGTGAAGTCAGTAGTGAGCACCATGGCGCTTGCCATAGTCATTTCCACGCTTGTACTTTATCTTTTCTTCGGAGATGTAAAGGCATCTCTCATAGTCGCTACCTCCATACCGATATCCATACTTGCGGCAGTGATTATGATGTGGTTCATGGGATATTCCTATAACGTCATCACTCTGGGATCAGTGGTACTGGGAGTCGGCATGATGGTGGACAACTCCATAGTCGTACTTGAGGCCTGCTTCAGGGCCATGGACAATGAAAAGGAGAGGAACTTCAAAAACTACGTGAGGGCTGCGGTAGGCGGAGTAAGGACCGTGGGTGCTTCGGTATTCGGCTCTACGGCGACCACAGTGGTCGTATTCTTCCCCCTTGGCATGATGAGCGGCCTTGCGGGCCAGTTCTTCCAGCCCCTCGGCATGACCATAGTATTCTGTATGGCTGCGTCACTTCTGTCTGCGGTCACTATAGTACCTCTCTGCTATACCTATTACAGGCCTGAAGAGAGAACGAAGGCTCCCGCATATTCTTTCATGAGGAGCCTCCAGTCAGGATACCGGAGCCTGATGAAGAAGATCCTCAGACACAGGAAGCTGACTCTCATAACGACACTCGGACTTTTCGTGGCTTCACTCGTAATGGCTGCGGATATAGGCGTACAGATGATGCCGGAGACTGATGAAGGCACCATAAACATTTCCATAGAGACAAGGCCAGGCCTCAATATAGAGGAGCAGGACAGGATATTCAGAACCGTGGAGGCGATAGTAACTGAGGACGGAGATCTGGAAGACTATATGATCACCTCCAGTTCCGGTACCGGAAGCCTTACGGCTTACCTGAGATCCGACCGGGAAAGATCCTCAAAAGAGGTGGCTGCAGACTGGAGGAAAGAGCTTCAGTCAGTAAGCGACTGCGATATCAGCGTGGAGGAATATTCCACCACGGGCATACTCAATGAGGGCGGAGGATTTTCGCTGAGCCTGGTGAGCCCGGATTATGACGATCTTAAAGCTGTTACGGACGCCATAACCGATGAGCTCATGCTGGATGAGAGGGTAACGGGAGCCACCTCGACCCTTGCTAATTCAGCTCCGCTGATACAGATAGACATAGATCCGATCAGGGCAGCTGCCGAAGGCTTCAATGCGGCAGCAGTATCCTCATCCCTTTATTCCATCATGGGCGGAAGTGACGTGGACACCATGGATGTGGATGGACTCAGCATGTCCGTCATAGTGGAATACCCCAAAGAGGAGCTGGATGAGATCGCTGAGGTGGAGGATCTCATGTTTACCTCCCAGACCGGAAGGAAGGTCGCTCTCAAGGATATAGCGGACATAAGCTATAAGGACAGCCCCGAGACCATCATGCGCTCCGACAGGCAGTATCAGGCCACGATATCTGCCGGATATACGGAGCTTGCTGATGCGGGGACCTACGGGGATCTTTACGAAGCATATGTGGAGCCAAATCTCATGGAGGGAGTGGAGATCCAGGAAAATACCATGACGGAGATGATGAATGAGGAGTTCGGAAATCTTTATACCTGTCTCCTTATCGCCGTGTTCCTGGTATTTGTGGTAATGGCAGCCCAGTTTGAGTCTCCCAAGTTCTCATTCATGGTCATGGCCACCGTGCCCTTCGGACTTATAGGATCCTTCTTCCTTCTGTGGGTGACTGACGTAAAGATAACCATGGTGGAGCTCATAGGCTTCCTTATGCTTATAGGTACCGTTGTAAATAACGGAATACTTTATGTGGATACGGTAAATCAGTACAGAGGAGAAGGCATGGATATCACGACTGCCCTTATAGAGGCGGGCGCTACCAGACTCAGGCCCATCATGATGACTACCCTTACCACCGTTCTTTCCATGCTGCCCCTTGCGGTAGGTTACGGGGACTCGGGAGAGCTCATGCAGGGACTGTCCCTGGTCAATATCGGAGGACTTACGGCTGCGACCATCATGGCCCTCATAGTCCTGCCTGTGGCATATGCGGTGCTCAACAGCGACAGGAAGAGAAGGCTTGAGCCGGTGGATTTTGACAGCCTGTGATTTCGTAAGATAAATATAAGTTGAATCCGGTTTTGTATCCCTTATAATCAGTATATGGGAACAGGAGAACAGATATATGAGACATAAGGAAAGAAGATACGGATATGATGCCAAAAGGGCTCTGGCTGTCTGCGGGGTCCTGGCGGCAAGCGCTGCGGCGCTTTTCCAGGGAGAGTTCACGGCCCTTGCCTCACCCACTTTTTCCCGGACGGCGGAAGAGTGGGCGGTGCTTCAGGATGACAAACTTACCTGGGATGAGATACCGGATCTTATACATGAATACAATGCCACGGTACGGGACAATGAGCAGGCCTATGCGGATGATGAACGCAATCTGATGGATGCCCAGGATATCAGGGAGGCCATGATTGATCAGGCTGATGACTATGACAACATGGCCATGGACATAGCCGGGAGCAGTGAAGCTTCGGCAGCCCAGTACCGTGCCCAGGCCAACAGCATGAGGGACCAGGCCGATGACAACGTGACCGATAAGGACATCCTCAGATGGAACTATGACCGGATAGAGGATTCCCTTGTACAGAACGCAAGGCTTACCTTCCTGGATTATTACAGCTCCATCGAAGAACAGAAGAAGGCCCGGACTGCCCTTGATACGGCAAAGCTTACCTATGATTCGGCGGTGAACCGCTTCAATGTGGGCATGGCTACCGAGACGGAGGTGCTTACGGCCAGGGAAAGCATGCTGCAGGCAGAGGCTTCGATCATAACCGCGGATGCTGCGGTGGACAGCACGAAAAAGCTGCTTTTGGTCACCTGCGGCTGGGGCTATGATTCTGTCGTGGAGATAGGGGCTCTTCCGGAGATCGATATCGCAGAGATCGACGCCACAGATCCTGCTGCCGACACAGAGACTGCCATAAAGCAGAACTATACCCTCAGGACTGATGAGCGGATGCTTCAGAATACAAACACAAGCAACAACTATGTGCAGCTTCGGGAAAAATATGAAAAGAAGATATCCGATGATACGGATCAGGTCAGGGCCTCCGTAAGATCGGCATACGATGCCCTTGTGAGTGCAAGGAATGCCTATAACGATGCCGTTTCCGCAAGGCAGCTTGCGGCTGATGCAGCGGCCTCCGCAGAACGGAACCTTGCGATAGGCTCCATCAGCCAGAGCGAGTATCAGACGGCGGTAAAGCAGCTTGAGAGTGCCGGATATGATGAAGAGATAGCGAGGATAGGCGTGATGACTGCCAAGGTAAATTATGACGCCTGCGTGGACGGTCTTGCCTCCGCGGGGAGCACGACATAAAGTCATGAGATACGGTTTGATGAAAAAAACTATTGCAACTCTCCTTTCAGGAGCCATGCTTATGGCCCTGTCGGTCCCGGCCTTTGCAATACCTCCCTATGACAACCTTCCGGAGGGCATGGATCAGGAGACCTATGACAGGCTCAATGATGGCACTGCAGAGTGGGATGAGATCGGGGATCTGATAAGATACTACAATCCTCTTTATACATCCTATATGACGGAGATAGATGCATCCATGGAGGACCTTGAGAGTTCCATAGGCACGGACTTCATGGAGTATAAGGAACAGCTCTCCAGCGTAGATAAGGCTCTTGAGAGCCTTTACGAAGGGCAGAAGGAACTGGAGGCTCTGCCGCCGGGGACCCCCGGGAAGGATGAATATCTTTCTTACCTTAAGGGGCAGATCGATACTGCCATAACAGGCAGGGCAGAGCTTATTGCTGGGCTTGACACCCTGGCATCCACGGATGCCCAGCTGGACGGAAGGCTGTATGTTTCCGGGACTTCTACGGGAGTAAGATCCAGGGAGGCCATGGAGTTTCAACTTTATCCCATACTGGAGCAGCTTCAGTCGGCAGTAGAGGGCCTGTTCATATCCTATGAGCAGCTTTCCATATCCAGGGACATGCTCAGTGAGCAGGTCAGCCTTTATGAGAAGCTCCTTGCGACACAGCAGGGCCTTTATGCCCAGGGCCTCTGTACCCAGGCGGAGGTAAATGCTGCCTCGGCGGACCTCTCTTCTGCCAGAGGCGATCTTCAGCAGCTTGAGGCATCCATAGGGCAGCTTGCGGGGGCCATAGGACTCCAGCTTGGATATAAACAGTCGGTGCCCGTCATAGGAAAGGTGCCGGAGCCGGATATTTCTTACCTGGAATCAGCGGATCCCAGCCGGGACCTTCAGAAGGCTGCGGGAGAAAACAGTACCGTGAAGGATGCCGGAAGGTCCGACGGTACCACTGCCGGCACAGAGAGCCGTGACCGCAGGGAAAATGAGGCCATGGGAAAACTCTCTGCAAAGCTTTCGGAGCTCTATGCGGACATGAAGGAGAAGAAGCTCCTCTATGATGCGGCACAGACCACCCTTCAGAAGGCCGAACGCACCAGGGCATCTGCTGACAGGATGTATGGGCTTGGCATGCTGAGCATTTCAGAATACCAGGCACAGATGCTGGCATATACGAGCTACAGGGCTTCCGCAGAACTTGCCGGGCTCAACCTCGTTCAGTCCATAAACAATTACAAATGGGCACTGAACGGAGTGGTAAGCCTGGATTAACATATATTATTCAGAAATGGGGGATGAGACATGGACATCATCGGTGCATTAGTTAGTCTTATAGTTACATTTTCGCTGCTAGGATTTGTGATCCTGATAATCGTAGGCATATATGCCCTGACCTGCATAGGACGCATGCGCATGTTCCAGAAGGCGGGAGAGAACGGCTGGAAGGCCTGGGTGCCTTTCTACAGGGATTATGTGCTCTGCAGGATCACCATGGGAGCAGGCTGGTATTTCATTTTCGGGTGGATTCCCGTGCTTTCATTTTTCATGAATGCGATATATGCCCTTGAGGTGACCCTTTCCTACGGCCAGTCAGTGCTTTACGGAGTGCTTTATTTCTTCTTCCCTACCATAGCCGAGCTGGTAGCAGGCTTTGGAGGGGCTCAGTATATTGGATCCCAGGATCTGGAGCGTCAGGTAAGGGATATGTTTTCAGGCGGAGGAAGCACGGGAAAGTATCATGACATACACAGGGATGAGCCTGATATGCATAAGGACGAGCCAAAGGATACCGGATCCAGTGAAAATGATCATTCAGATCTTCCTTCCGGTGGCAATAATACCGCGGGTGAGGTATAATTTACGGTGAGATAAAATCTGGCCGGAGGCGGCGTCATGCTGCAGGCCATCAAGAGGAGGTACCAAAATGGAGCTTGTTACCAAGGGCTATAAGCCCGAAGACGCTCTTGGATATTTTGAGGAGATCTCCGCCATACCCAGAGCCTCAGGAAATGAGAAGGCAGTGGCGGATTACATATGCAGGTTTGCAGAGGAGCATGGCCTGGAGTATCACAGGGATGATGTGCATAACGTCATCGTGAAAAAGCCTGCTTCAAAGGGATATGAGGATGTGCCTCCCGTTATCCTCCAGGGACATACGGATATGGTATGCGTAAAGCTTCCCGAATGCGATCATGATTTTGACAAAGATCCCATAGAGCTTGAGATCAGGGACGGATGGCTTACTGCAAAGGGGACTACCCTGGGAGCTGATGACGGCGTGGCAGTTGCCTATATGCTTGCCTTCCTTGCAAAGGAGGACTATGTGCATCCTGCTCTTGAGTGCGTATTTACCAGCATGGAGGAGATCGGGCTTTTGGGTGCTTCAGCACTGGATGCTTCCGTTCTTCAGGGCAGAAGGATGATCAATATGGACGGCGGAGCTTCGGAAGACTGTGATTCCGTAGTTTCCTCAGCCGGAGGACAGGTATACGATTTTTACCGGAAGGCAGATCTTGAAAAGGTTTCCGGAGAAGGAGTAGAGCTGTCCATAAGGGGGCTTCTCGGCGGACACTCTGCCATAGTCATGAATCAGGGCAGAGGCAACGGACTCAAGCTTATGGCAAGGATCATAACCGCCATTGCAAAGGAGATGAATGTCCGCATATCATCATTTTCAGGCGGAATGAAGATGAATGCCATAGTAAGCGCTTCGGATGCAGTGATCAATGTGCCTGAAGGCAGGGTCGGCGAGGCCATGGCGATAGCCGGCAGGATCGGAAGCGACATAAAGGAGGAGCTTAAGATCAGTGATCCCGGATTTGAGCTTACCATGGCTCCCAAGGCCGTGGATGAGGTCATGACTGCAGAATGCAGCGATGCCCTTCTTCACTTCATGGAGCTCCTTCCCGACGGCATACATAACATGAGCCAGGAGATGAAGGACCTGATCCTCTGCTCAAGCAATGTGGGAGTACTTGAACTTCTCCCCGACGGAAGGATACATGTGCTTGACTGCATAAGGAGCACGGACGAAAGTCTTAAGGAGGCTCTCTCAGACAGATTTGAGACCCTTGCCCGCCTCTGCGGATTCGAGGCAGTAAAAGGCACCAGCTTCGGAGCCTGGAAGTATGATGCAGGATCCAAGCTTCGCGCGGTATGCTCAAAGGTATATAAGGACATGTTCGGAAAGGACATGAGATACACCACCAGCCATGGAGGACTGGAGTGCGGAGAGCTTAAGGCAAAGATCCCCGATCTTGACATCGTCTGCATGTGTCCTACGGCAAGAGAGGCCCATACCACCGACGAAGCTCTCAACCTTGAGTCCTTCGGACGGATGTATGACTGCCTGCTTGCGGTATTTGAGGAACTCTGCAGGAGATAAAAAGTATAACTGACAGATATTTTTAAAGGGAGCTGCGTATGACAGCTCCCTTTTTCTTAGCTGATATTCTTTTCTGCGTGGGCCTTTATGGCTGAAAATGTCTCATCCGAAATGAAATGTTCTATCCGGCAGGCGTCCTCCTCAGCGGTCTCCGGACTCACGCCCAGCCGCTCAAACAGGGCGGTGAGCACGCTGTGGCGTTCAAATACGGATTCTGCCAGGCTCTGGCCCTTCTCTGTCAGATGGATATGATTGAATTCATCCATGGTTATGAGCCCGTCCTCACGCATATGCTTCATGGCTACGCTGACGCTGGGTTTGGAAAAACCCATTTCGTTTGCCACATCTATGCTGTGGACCTCAGGATTCCTTTTTGAGAGCCTGAGGATGGTCTCGAGATACATCTCCTCAGATTCACGATTCTTTTTTACTGACATTTACGGGCTCCTTTTCATGACTTGTGCTGTGCCTGCCCCCGGCCGACACAGGGGACAGACCGATGGGGCAAGACAGATTGCTATGAACTATAATAGCATCAAAAAAAATTTTTTACAATAAAGCTTGACAAATTAGTTAGTTTAAGCTAACCTATATATGCAACAGGAAAGGAAGTAATCATATGACACTGGTAGATCTGATCATCCTGCTGATCATAGCCGGCCTTGCGGTGATGGCGCTTAAAAAGGTGCTCAAGGATCATGCCGAAGGCAGATGCACGGGCTGCGGAGGAAACTGCGGAAGCTGCTGCGGATGCCATTCAGCCCCGGATAAGGGATCGGACAGGATAAAAAACAAGATTTAAAGACATAAACAGGCCTAAAGGGCCATGACATTGCCAAGACGTAACCTCTTTAGATATATTGATGTGAAAAACAGGGAAGGATATAGTATCCTTCTCTGTTTTTTTACCGGATGTTTACATGGCTTCGTCCATTCTTGACAGCCCCATGCAAAAAAGTTAAAATTGATTAGTAAATTTTACTATAAGCACGGATCGTTTCAGATATATTTACGATATAAGGCGTATGATGCCCGAAGCAGGATGAAGGGGCATCATATTGTCATGGCTATAGTGAACATTGACATATAAATACTGAAGGAGGTGTGTGATGACACCATTATCTATCGGGGTCGCTCTGATCGCAGCCGTCATTGCCGCCGTCATAGCCTTTATCTGCGGAAAGAACAAGGCTACCGGTGAATATGAACAGAAGGTCGGCTCAGCTGAGACCAGAGCACGCGCTATCATAGACGACGCAGTCAAGACAGCGGAGACCAAGAAAAGAGAAGCCCTCCTGGAAGCCAAGGAGGAGGCTCTGAAAAATAAGAATGAGTTTGAAAAGGAACAGCGGGAAAGAAGAAGAGAGCTCCAGCAGCAGGAGCAGAGGATCCTGAAAAAGGAGGAAAATGCAGACAGGCTCCAGTCAGAGCTCAACCGCAAGGAAAAGGAGCTGAACCAGAGAGACAGTTCCCTGAGCAAAAGGGCAGAAGAGATCAGGGCCCTTCATGAGCAGAAGGTCACCGAGCTTGAGAGGATATCGGGCCTTACTGCAGACCAGGCAAAGGCAGAGCTTCTTGCTTCCGTAAAGGAAGACATAAAGCATGATACGGCAAAGCTCATCAAGGAATACGACAATATTGCCAGGGAGGAAGCGGATAAGAAGGCGAAGGAATATATAGTTACTGCCATACAGCGATGCGCTGCAGACCATGTGGCAGAATCCACCGTATCGGTGGTACAGCTTCCCAACGATGAGATGAAGGGAAGGATCATAGGCCGTGAGGGAAGGAACATAAGGACCCTCGAGACTCTCACCGGAGTTGAGCTCATCATAGATGATACCCCGGAGGCAGTGGTGCTTTCAGGATTTGATCCCATACGCAGGGAGATAGCAAGAGTCGCTCTTGAAAAACTGATAGTGGATGGAAGGATCCATCCCGCACGTATAGAAGAGACTGTTGAAAAGGCCAGAAAGGAAGTGGAGAACACCATCCGTCAGGAAGGTGAGTCAGCCGTCCTTGAGGTCGGAGTACACGGTATCAATTCCGAGCTTGTAAAGCTTCTCGGACGCATGAAGTTCAGGACATCCTACGGACAGAATGGACTTAAGCACAGCATCGAGGTGGCTCAGCTTTCGGGACTTCTGGCTTCAGAGCTGGGTTATGACGTAAGGCTCGCAAAGCGTGCCGGACTTCTGCATGACATAGGAAAGGCAGTGGACCACGAGATGGAGGGCACCCATGTAAGCCTGGGAGCAGAGCTCTGCAGGAAGTACAAGGAGCCTGCCGTGGTGGTAAATGCAGTGGAGTCCCATCATGGAGACGTACCTGCGACCAATCCCATATCCTTCATAGTAGCCGCTGCGGATGCCATTTCCGCATCCAGGCCCGGCGCAAGAAGGGAATCTCTGGAGACATATACCCAGAGGCTCAAGCAGCTTGAGGACATCACCAACTCCTATAAGGGAGTGGAAAAGTCCTTTGCAGTCCAGGCCGGAAGAGAGGTACGCATCATGGTAGTTCCTTCCGAAGTAAGTGAGGATGATATGGTCATCCTTTCCCATGACATAGCAAAGAGGATAGAGGATGAGATGACCTATCCTGGACAGATCAAGGTCAATGTCATAAGGGAGACCAGGGCAACAGCCACTGCAAAGTAATAACTGAATTTTTGATAATGGAAGAAAGATATGGCCGGAGCGCAGCATGACGCTCCGGCTTTTTTACGGAGAATGTTTCATATTTGTTCATACCAAGTTCACATTCAGAATCTATCATATAATCAGTCAGAAGCTTTACTCATAAATGGATTTGATTGCACATAGATTTTTCATAATTTGCCCCGGCAGGCCCAAGGCCTCCGGGGTCTCCTCTTTTCCCGGAGATGATATCGGAAGCTGCGCATGCAAATAAGCATCGCAGCTTTTTTTGTTATGTGATATAATCCATTTGACTTAATGATTGGAGAATGATATGTATCAGATCGATTTCAATGATCCCTGCCGGGTCCATTTCATCGGCATAGGGGGAATAAGCATGTCCGGGCTTGCGGAGATACTTCTCCGCCAGGGCTTTACTGTAAGCGGATCGGACATCAAGGAGACCAGCCTTACGGAGCACCTTCGGACTGAGGGAGCAAAGGTCAGTATAGGCCAGGTGGCGGAAAACATCGAGGATCCCGATGTGGTGGTCTATACGGCTGCCATACACCCCGACAATGAGGAGCTTACGGAGGCCAGGAGACGGGAGATACCGCTTCTTACCAGGGCAGAGCTTCTCGGTGAGCTCATGAACAATTACGGTGAGGCCATAAATGTGGCGGGCACCCATGGAAAGACCACTACCACTTCCATGATCACGGAGATACTCATGCATGCCGAAAAGGATCCTACCGTTACCGTAGGAGGCATACTGGATTCCATCGGAGGCAATATAAGAGTCGGCAGCTCGGATGTATTTGTGGCAGAGGCCTGCGAATATACCAACAGCTTCCTGAGCTTCTGGCCCACGATCGAGGTTGTCCTGAATGTTGAGGCAGACCATCTGGATTTCTTCAAGGACATCGATGACATAAGACACAGTTTCAGACAGTTCATAAAGAGACTGCCCCAGTCAGACAAGGGCTTCCTGGTGATCAACGGAGACATAGAGGATCTGGATTATTTCGTATCGGACCTTGGCTGTGACTATGTGACCTTCGGAAGCGCCTCCGAATTCGACTACAGTGCCAGGGACATAAGCTTTGATGAGCTGGCACGTCCTTCCTATACGCTGATCATAGGCGGCGAAGAGCTTGGAAGGGTAGAGCTCGGGGTAAGCGGGCTTCATAACGTATATAACTCCCTTGCTGCCATTGCAGTGGCAGACAGGCTGGGAGTATCCCTCTATGATTCAAAGCGTGCGCTTAGCAGCTTTACGGGTACGGAGAGGAGATTTGAATATAAGGGAGAGGTCTCAGGCTTTACGGTCATAGATGACTATGCACACCATCCCCAGGAGATAGAGGCTACCATAAGCACGGCCAGGCATTATCCTCATAAGAAGCTCTGGGTCGCTTTCCAGCCACATACCTATACCAGGACCAAGGCTCTTCTGTCCGATTTTGCCAAGGCCCTTTCAGCAGCTGACGAGGTCATACTTACGGATATCTATGCTGCCAGGGAGCAGAATACCGTGGGGATCAGCTCTCTCGACCTTGCGGAGAAGATCCGGGAGGAGGGTGGCAGCGTCACCTATATAAAGGATTTTCCGGACATTGAAAAATTTGTTTTAAAAAATTTACAAACAGGCGATCTGTTGATAACCATGGGTGCCGGAAACATCGTAGATGTGGCGGAAGACCTGATTTCCAGATAGTTATCCACTTTATCCACAGAGATGTTCACAATTTTGTGAATATCATTCTGTGGATATTTTTTGCCTGAAACCCTTGAAGACAGGGGATAAGGGGGATTTATCCACTTTATCCACAGCTTTCCGGCTCCAGGAGCGGTCTATTCACATTTATCCGGGCTTATGCTATTATAGGCGGACAGGAAAAGACGGGGACGGGTCGAAAAGCGATGACTTATAAGGATAATTTCAAGATAGATGTAACACTGGTGGCAAATGAATTTCTGGATAAGTTTATGCCAAAGGCAAACGGAGACTATGTAAAGGTATACCTTTATCTCCTGCGCAACGGCAGGAAGGGTACTGATATTCCTGAGACCGCAGAGGCGCTGGAACTTACGGAGGGAGATGTCCGCCGGGCCATAAGATACTGGGAGGAGCTTGGAGTATTTAAGGGACAGGAGACGGCAAAGACAGAGGAGGCTCCTTCTGCCAGAAGGCAGGAAAGGAAGGCTGCAGTGGCTTCAGAGGCTTCGGAAGCAAAGGCCGGAGATCCCGGAGAAAAGCCTCTCGATGATGCTGCCCTCAGGGACAGGTATAAAAGCCTCTCAGGCAAGGAGGCTCTGGACCGGCTCTCGGAGGATGCCGAATTTACCCAGCTTTTATTTGTCGTGCAGAGATATATGTCCAGGATCCTTTCAAACAGGGACCAGCAGGTCTTCGCCTACCTTTATGATGGTCTTCACATGCCCTGTGAGGTCATAGATTATTTGGTGGACTATTGTGTACAACAGGGTAAAAATAATATAAAATATATTGAAACGGTCGGACTGGACTGGGTGACCTCCGGGATCCGGGACGTGGAGTCCGCAAAGAAGCGCACAAAGGAATTTGAAGAACGGGCTGCAGGTTCAAGGAAGCGTGCCGCGAGGAAACAGGCCGTTCAGGGACAGAGACACGGGACCGACTATGATTCGATCATTTTTGATAAGGTGATAGGAAGAAAGCAGAGCTGATGGCACTCACCAGAGAGCAGTATAACCGAATAATGCGCATATATGACGAACGGCGAATGCGGGCGGATGCCGGGCTTGAAAGGCGGAGGGAAGAGGCCTTTGAGCGTTTCCCCAAGCTAAAGGCCTGTTCGGACCGGATCGCGGAAAATGCCGTGGAGGAGACCAGGGCCCTCCTTAAGGGGGACAGGGAAGCCTCCAGGCAGCTTCGTGCCGAGACAGAGCGGCTCCTTGAGAAAAAGAAAGCGCTCATCCGGGATGCCGGGCTTCCGGCGGATTACCTGGAACCCCATTACAGCTGTCCTTACTGCAGGGATACAGGATATATCGGTGCGGAAAAGTGCGGCTGCCTGAAAAAGCTGGAGTCGGAGACCATATATTTGAGTTCCGGACTTCCCGCAGTGCTTAAAAGGGAAAATTTCGACAGCTTCGATCTGAGCCTGTTTGACGATGAGGAGAAGATCAGGGAACTTATGCCCAACCTGGTCATAACCCAGAGGGCATATATGGAGGAGATCGTCCTTCCAAAGATACAGAGTTTTTTAAGTGCCTTCCTCGGTGACGGGAGCGGAAACCTGCTGATGACCGGCCCTCCGGGGACAGGAAAGACCTTCCTGTCAAACTGCATTGCAAACGAGGCCATAGACAGATGCAGGAGTATAGTTTATGAGAGCGCTGCAGAGATGTTTGAGCGGTTTTCAAAGGACAGCTTCCAGAGGAACGATGACGAGAGCCTTTCCTCCAGGATAAGGGAGATATACGACTGTGAGCTTCTGATCATCGATGATCTCGGGACTGAGGTCCCTTCCGCATTTACTAATTCCAGGCTGTTCATGCTGCTGTCGCACAGGCTTAAGACCGGAGCCTCGACCATCATTTCCTCAAACCTCAGGCTCAATCAGATGAGCCAGATCTACGGTGAGAGGATAGTGTCAAGGCTTATGGAGAGCTATGTGCTTATACCTTTTTATGGAAATGATCTTAGGCTGAGAGGAGGATCGCCCCATGGCAGATGAGATAAGGAACAATTCCGCGGTCTATGCGGAGGATGAGATAGAATCCATACCGGTTGGCCCCCTGGGGCTGGTGCCCCTTAAGGGGATGCAGAAGCTTACGGACAAGATAGATGAATATCTTGTAAACTGGAGACGGGAGAGGGAGTCCAGGCATAAGGAGAGCATCCTTTTTGCAGGATATCAGAAGGACAGCTATATCATAGAGGCGGACTGTCCCCGCTTTGGATCAGGAGAATCAAAGGGCGTCATCAAGACCTCCGTAAGAGGCGACGACCTTTATTTTCTTGTGGATGTTACCAATAATTCCATAGTTTATCCCATGGGCGGCATCCAGAATCATTATTCTCCGGATGACCATTTCCAGGATCTTAAGAGGGTCATAGCTGCTGCCGGCGGAAGAGCCAAGCGCATGACCGTTATCATGCCCTTCCTTTACGAGGGCAGGCAGGAGACCAGGGAGGAAAGGGAATCCCTGGACTGCGCTCAGATGCTTAAGGAGCTGACGGTCATGGGCGTGAGCAACATAATCACCTTTGACGCCCATGATCCCAGGGTGCAGAATGCCATCCCGCTTTACGGCTTTGAGACCATCTCGCCTACCTACCAGTACATAAAGGCGCTCCTCAACACGGTGGATGACCTTGATGTGGACCCTCAGCATATGATGATCATAAGCCCGGATGAAAACGGCATGTCAAGGGCGATATATTTTGCAAACGTTCTCGGCCTTGACATGGGCATGTTCTACCAGAGGAGAGATTATTCCAGGATGGTAAACGGACACCACCCCGTGCTGGCCCATGAATTCCTGGGAGCTTCTGTGGAAGGCAAGGACGTGATCATCGTGGATGACATGATCTCTTCCGGTGAGACTATGGTCAATGTGGCTGCAGAGCTTAAGAGGATGAAGGCAAACAGGGTATATGGCTGCGCCACCTTTGGGCTCTTTACCGGCGGCCTGGGCGTGTTTGACAAGGCCTATGAGCAGGGCCTTATCGAGAAGATCTTCACTACCAATCTCATATATCAGAATCCTGAGCTCATTAATAAGGAATGGTATGAAAATGTAGACATGGCGAAGTATCTGGCCCTTATCATAGATTCGCTGAATCATGACTATTCCATAAGCAGCCTTCTTAACCCGGTGACCAGGATAAACAGAAGGCTCAAGGCATATAAGGAAAGAAGGGAAGCTTTAAAACAGTGATGAGTGGTGACAAAAGGCAGGGGAGCTTTGAAAACAGGGCGGTCTGGTTCGGGGCTGTGCTTACGGTTCTGGTCATAGCCGTCCATTCCGTGAACCTCCATATGCTGGAGGGAGGAAGCCAGGCCTTTGGAGCAGCCTTTTCGGTTTTATCATATATAGAGAGATTTTTCGGAGAGGAGCTGGGGCAGATAGCCGTTCCCGGCTTCTTCTTTATGAGCGGATATCTTTTTTCCAGAGGCCTGTCGGGAAGACGCATCACGGTCACGGATATCAAGGGGAAATGGGGACGCAGGATCTTTTCGCTGGTCATCCCCTATCTTCTATGGAACCTGATCTATTATGTGATCTATCTTGCCTTCGGAGAGGCGGAGCTTTCCGCTGGGGCACTTTTTGATGCGCTTATTAATCACAGCTGCGATCCGGTATTCTGGTATATGAAGGAACTTATCATCCTTTCCGTGCTGGCGCCCTTCCTCTATGCGGTATTCTGCGACGGCAAAGCAAAATCTGCGCTGTTCATAACCGCCATGATCTTTATCGTTGCTTCAAATTATCAGACCCTGACCTTCCATGCGGTAAATGAGGATGCTCTTTTCTATTACAGCTGCGGCATGGTGGGAGCCCTGTTTTTTGATGATGTGCTGGAATCCGAGGGAGAAGACATACACAGGAACATGACGCTTGTCTGCCTGCTGCTGTTTATCGGAGCAGAGGGACTCAGGCTGATCCCGCCTTTTTCCACATCGGCGGCTTTCTTTACGGGAGCAGTTATCCTTCAGCGTATCGCCGGAGTGCTGGGACTCTGGGCATTTATGGCCTGGCAGAGGATAGGCGGAGAGGAGCCCAGACCCTGGATGAGGACAGCCTTTTTCATCTATGCTACCCATTATGGGATCATCAGGGCAGTGAGCCTGTTCCTTCCGGAAAATGTGCCTGCGCTCCTTCTTTCATTCCTGCTGATGCCGGCAATATGCATATCGCTGGCATATGGGGCATCGGTGGTCATGAGGCGCTTTTTACCGGGAGTTTACAGGATCCTGAGCGGAGGAAGATAAGATATGAGCATAGCTGACTGGTTTTCATTTAAATCAAAGGAAGAAAGGGAGAGGGAAGCCCGCAAATATACACGCTTTGCCTTTCCTTACGGAGAAGCTCAGAGGGAGGCCCTTGCAAAGCTCATAGCCGAACTCCTTCCCAATGAGCCGGACACGACTGCCATGGCGGTCTTTCTGATGGGAAAGGAGGGATACCTGGGATCCTTCAAGCTGGATGCGGAAGATCGGGAGGCCCGTACTGAGGAAGATAAGCTTGCAGGGGCACTCTGGGTCCTGAAAAGACAGCTCAGAGGGAAAAACGCCGCATATATCCCTTACTATCTGGCCCTTGTGATAGCAGATGCCGCTGTGGGAGAGGATCTGCGCTATCCTGAGGCGGAAGAGATAAGAAAAGAGGCCGAAAAGCTCAGGACGGAGCTTGGCCTCTGATCGGCATATGGGATCCGGAGATCCGGATCCTGCATATGATGCAAGATAGTATTTTTGATCTTTAGACCGCCTCAGGCTTCGGCTGACCAGAGCCCTGCGGCACCGCAGGGAAGTACGAGCCCGCTTTTTCTTACGGGCAGGCCGATCTCGTCCGACACGGTATGTCCGCCGTGTCGTTTTTTTATGACCGTATCCAGCATATAGGTAAGGACGCCGGCCTGAAGTCCTGTGGTGTAGGAATTTATCAGGAAGAAAAGGGGCTTGTCAGAAAGCAGCTTTTCGCAGAGCTTTACAAAGTCAAATATGTCATCCTCTATCTTCCAGAGCTCTCCCTTGGGTCCCCTTCCGTAGGAGGGAGGATCCATGATGATGGCCTCATAGGTGTTGCCGCGGCGCAGCTCTCTCTCCACGAATTTGGTGCAGTCGTCCACGAGATAGCGTATGGGAGCTTCGGAAAGGCCGGATGCGGCAGCATTTTCTTTTGCCCAGGTCACCATGCCCTTCGAGGCATCCACATGGGTAAGTCTGGCCCCGGACGCGGCAGCAGCCATGGTGGCTCCGCCGGTATAGGCAAACAGATTGAGCACCCTGGGTGCCTCTCCGCCTTTTCTGATCCGTTCCTTTATGAGCGTGGAGCAGCGGTCCCAGTTTACTGCCTGCTCCGGAAATACTCCAGTATGCTTAAATGAAAAGGGCTTCAGGTTGAAGGTGATCTTTTCCTTTCCGGGAAGCTCGTAGCATATCTGCCACTGCTTCGGAAGATCAAAGAACTCCCAGCTGCCGCCACCGTTTTTTGAACGGTGATAATGGGCATTCGGCTTTTTCCATTCGGGCAGGCTGCGCTCCGTATCCCAGATCACCTGAGGGTCTGGCCTTATGAGCCTGTATCCTCCGAAGTCCTCGAGCTTTTCGCCCCGGGACGTATCCAGTACCGTGTATTCCTTCCATCTGTCTGCTGTAAGCATGTCTTTACCTCTTTTATCTGTATCCGGCCCATGCCTTATTTTGTGCCGCAGGGGTACGGAGGACAATATATTTAGTATATGATATAGATCCTTCATTAAATACTATCATAATGAAAGGTTTTTGTTCAATATTAAACTCCAGGCCGAAGGCTATAATCTTATCGTAAGAATTTAGACCTAAATATTTCATTGTTAAAAGTTTTCAATACTGCTATACTTCATTATAGCTTAACAGGTAAGAGAGGATGTCATATCCTTTTTAGCGGAGAGAGGGACTATGAGAAAAGTACTTAAGAGCCTGCTCCTGGCGGTGGGGCTGAGCGCTGCATTTGCGGTTACTGCCCTTGCAGACGGCTGGACCATGGAAAACGGCCAGTGGGCGTATTATGAAAACGGGTACAGGGTGACCAATGACTGGCGCCTTTCTGCCGACAACAACTATTACTATCTCGGCAGCAACGGCTACATGGTGACCAACACCTTTGTCAATGAGGAACGCTACGTTGATAATGACGGCAAGATGGTGACCAACGCATGGCGTCAGATCAACGGCAAGTGGTATTACTTTGACAATAACGGCCAGCTGATCATGAACCGTTCCAGACAGATCAACGGGCTCTGGTACTTCTTTGACTATGACGGCTCCATGAGGACCGGCTGGGTAGAGGATAACGGATCCCTTTATTACTGCGATCCGGAGGCGGGAGGACGCATGGTGACCACCACTTGGCGCTATATCGAGCCCCCTCAGGAATATATAGTTGACGACGGCTATGATGATCCCTATTCAGCAGACGGAAAGTACTGGTTCTATTTCCTTTCCTCCGGAAAGGTCTGCAAGGCTGAAAATTACGGCGAATACAGGCAGATGGTCATCAACAACAACCGCTACGCCTTTGATGACGTGGGAAGGATGCAGGTCGGCTGGGTAAAGGTAGAGGAGACCACCCCCGCCATAGCCGGATACAGGTACTTCAATGACAGCGAAGCCATAGGCACCTACGGAGCAGCACACCAGGGCTGGCTTTCCGCATATCCTCCTCAGGAGGAAGGATACCTGGGCAACGTGGAGTGGTATTACTTCGATTCCAAGGGACAGCCTTACTACGGAACGGATATTTCCGACAGCGATGATGACGAGACCCTGGAGGCCAAGTTCAAGAGGCTTACGAAAGACGGAAAGACCGAGTCCTATCTGTTCAATGAATACGGCAATCCCGTATACGGACTCAGGAAGGTAAGACGCTCCAGCGGCCAGATAACCAGCATGTACTTCGGAACGAAGCAGCAGAGCTGCCTGCAGAAGGGTGACCGCAACATCACTGATGCAGAGGGCAATACCTATACTTTCTACTTTGACAGCTCGGGCTACGGCTATACCGGCGTAAAGAACGGAAGGCTCTATTACATGGGACTCCTTCAGAGAGCGGTGGATACCAGCTATGCATATTATACGGTGAACGGAGAGACCTATCTTGTAAACAAGAGCGGTGTCATCCGCAAGAACTATAACTCCAACAAGGAGGAAGCTGACTATAAGTCGGATTCCCAGGGACGCTGGATGGAGGGTGCTTATGAAGAGCCCAGCGAGCTCCTTACCCCCGTTTTCGAGATTTCCTATATATAATATGCAGTGAGATCTAAAGTACTAAAAAAAATACAAAACACAATATATCCAGACATAAAAAGCGCTTGCCCGGCAGGCGCTTTTATGTTATCCTTACAAGGCTGTGGCATGATAGCGTTGATCCGCAAGGTTGCTGCCGGCACGAATACATAAGTGCCCTCAGGTTTTTGCGGGGAGTAAATGTCAAGACATATCGTTGGCGACAAGTCACTGTACCGAAACAGAAAAGTCCGATCAGGTTCGGAGTCGGATAGCTTCGCGAGGACGTTCGCGACACACCCGACAGCGTGTACAGTCACCACTTGTCGTACTGCATTAAAAGAGTACGAATAGGAGGCGACTTTTTTTATGGCAAATCAGATCATGAGGATCACACTCAAGGCTTACGATCATCAGCTGGTAGATCAGTCAGCGGCAAAGATCGTTGAGAACTGCAGAAAGACCGGTTCAGAGGTCAGCGGACCCGTGCCCCTTCCCACAAAGAAGGAAGTGGTTACTATCCTTAGGGCAGTTCATAAGTATAAGGACAGCCGTGAGCAGTTCGAGCAGAGGACCCACAAGAGGCTCATCGACATCATCAACCCCGGCCCCAAGACCATGGAGTCACTTCAGAGGCTGGATATGCCTGCCGGAGTATACATTGATGTTCAGATGAAGAACGAGGCAGACAAGGGAAAGAGAGCTCCCAGGAAGCAGCTCATCACAAAGCCCGCTCCCAGAAAGCCCAGAGGAGCCCAGAAGCCCAGAGCTCAGAAGCCTGAGACAAAGAAGGCAGTAAAGGCTGAGAAGGCTGAGAGCAAAGAGGAAGCATAAATAAAGCTCATAACGGCGATGACCGACAACACCGGAGATCCTCCGGCAGCTTCGGAAGCCGTTGAGATATAAACTGAAAGCACCTTTCATCGCACTGCGATGCGCTGGTCTTTCACGAATGTCCGGGATACCGGGCGTTCCGCTGTAGATTAATAAGGAGGAGAAACATTTAATGAAGAAGGCAATACTTGCTACAAAAGTCGGTATGACTCAGATCTTCGCTGAGAACGGCGAGCTGGTGCCCGTAACCGTCCTTCTGGCAGGTCCCTGCGTGGTAACACAGGTAAAGACCGCAGACAATGATGGCTATGATGCCGTACAGGTAGGTTTCGGCGACATCAGGGAGAAGCTTGTGAACAAGCCCAGGAAGGGAGTGTTCCAGAAGGCCGGAGTTTCCGCGAAGAGATACATCAGGGAGTTCAGATTCGAGAACTCTTCAGAGTATAAGGTAGCTGATGAGATCAAGGCTGACATCTTCGCAGTAGGAGATCATGTGGATGCGACCGCCATCACAAAGGGTAAGGGATTCCAGGGTGCAGTCAAGAGACTCGGACAGCACAGAGGACCCATGATGCACGGTTCCAAGTTCCACAGACATCAGGGTTCCAATGGACCTGCCACCACCCCCGGACGCGTATTCAAGGGTAAGGGCATGCCCGGACACATGGGATCCGTACAGAGGACCATCGAAAACCTTGAGGTCATCAGAGTTGATGCTGAAAACAATCTGCTGTTGGTTAAGGGCTCAGTTCCGGGACCGAAGAAATCCCTTATAACCATCAAAGAGACAGTTAAGGTAACTAAGTAACTTGGTGGAAGGAAAGGAGGAAACTTAACATGGCAAATGTAGCTGTATACAACATGCAGGGTGAGCAGGTTGATACCATAGAGCTTAACGACGCCGTATTCGGAGTCGAAGTCAATGAACATCTCGTGCACATGGCCGTAGTTGCCCAGCTTGCCAACAGGCGTCAGGGAACTCAGAAGGCCAAGACCAGATCCGAAGTATCCGGAGGCGGAAGAAAGCCCTGGAGACAGAAGGGAACCGGTCATGCAAGGCAGGGATCCATCAGAGCTCCTCAGTGGAAGGGCGGCGGAGTAGTATTCGCACCCGTACCCAGGGATTACTCGATGTCGATCAACAAGAAGGAAAAGAGGGCTGCCCTCAAGTCAGCACTCACCAGCAGGGTCGAGGCAGGAAAGCTTATCGTTCTTGATCAGCTCAGCCTTCCCGAGATAAAGACCAAGGAGTTCAGGAAGGTCATGGAAGCCCTCAAGCTGAACAAGGCTCTCGTAGTACTTGACAGTGTTGACAGGAACGTGATCCTCTCAGCAAGGAACATCGAGGGAGTAAAGACCACTCAGGTGGGCGCGCTCAATACTTACGATGTTATGAAGTACTCTACCGTAGTGCTCACAAAGCAGGCGGTATCAGACATTGAGGAGGTATACGCATAATGGCAGCGATAAATTATTACGACGTTATCCTTAAGCCGGTCGTATCGGAGTCTTCCATGAATGCGATGGCTCAGAACAAATACACCTTCCTCGTTGCACCCGAAGCGACCAAGACCCAGATAAAGGAAGCTGTAGAGAAGATGTTCCCCGGGACCAAGGTTGACTCAGTCAACACCATGCGCAGGCCCGGCAAGGACAGGAGACGCGGCATGAACGTAGGCAAGACCGCACAGACCAAGAAGGCCATTGTGACTCTTGCAAAGGATTCCAAGTCCATAGAGATATTCCAGGGACTGTAATCGACCGCGAAATATGCAGATGAGACTGCGACAATAAATCATAAGGAGAACTAAGTCATGGGTATTAAGACATATAAGGCTTATACACCTTCAAGAAGGAACATGACCGGCTCTGACTTCTCAGAGGTCACAAAGAAGAGCCCGGAGAGATCCCTTCTTGCCGGAAAGAAGAAGACTTCCGGACGTAATAACCAGGGTAAGATAACCGTCAGACATCACGGCGGCGGAAACAGACAGAAATACAGGATAGTGGATTTCAAGAGAAATTCCAAGGACGGCATCGAGGCTAAGGTCATCGGAATCGAGTACGATCCCAACAGATCAGCCAACATAGCACTTATCTGCTATGCAGACGGCACAAAGTCCTACATCCTTGCTCCTGCAGGACTTACAGACGGCATGACCGTCATGAGCGGCGAGCATGCCGAGGCAAGGGTCGGCAACTGCCTTCCCCTTTCAGGCATCCCCGTTGGTGCAAACGTGCACAACATCGAGATGATCCCCGGAAAGGGCGGACAGATGGTCCGTTCAGCCGGAAACTCCGCACAGCTTATGGCTAAGGAGGGAGCATATGCAACACTTCGTCTTCCTTCAGGCGAGATGCGTATGGTACCCATCAGCTGCCGCGCTACCATCGGTGTGGTAGGAAACGGAGAGCACAACCTTATCAACTATGGTAAGGCAGGACGTAAGAGACACATGGGCATCAGGCCTACCGTAAGAGGTTCCGTCATGAACCCCAACGATCACCCTCATGGTGGTGGTGAAGGAAAAGCTCCTATCGGACGTCCCGGTCCTTCGACTCCTTGGGGCAAGCCCGCTCTTGGACTTAAGACCAGGAAGAGAAAGAAGGCTTCCAACAAGCTGATCGTAAGAAGACGTGATGGCAGAGCCATTAAGTAATATAGGAGGATAAAAGATTATGGCAAATCGTTCATTAAAGAAGGGACCGTTCGCTGATGCATCGCTCCTTAAAAAGATCGACGCTATGAACGCTTCCGGACAGAAGTCCGTTATAAAGACGTGGTCACGCCGTTCTACTATCTTCCCTCAGATGGTAGGCCACACGATAGCAGTACACGACGGCAGGAAGCACGTACCGGTATTTGTAACAGAGGATATGGTCGGTCATAAGCTCGGTGAGTTCGTTGCCACAAGGACCTACAGGGGCCATGGCAAGGACGAGAAGAAGACCGGCGCAAGATAAGCTTGGCTGAAAGGAGGAAAGATCTACTATGGCAAAAGGACACAGATCACAGATAAAGAGAGAAAGAAATGCCGTTAAGGATTTGAGACCCAGCGCTAAGCTTTCATATGCGAGAGTTTCCGTGCAGAAGGCATGCTTCATACTGGATGCCATCAGAGGAAAGGATCTCAATACCGCACTTGGTATCGTGACCTACAACCCCAGATATGCTTCGACTCTTGTCAAGAAGTTACTTGAGTCTGCGGCAGCAAATGCAGAGAACAATAACAATATGGACAGAGAGGGACTTTACGTTGCAGAGTGCTTTGCAAACAAAGGACCTACCATGAAGAGGATACACCCCAGAGCGCAGGGCAGGGCTTACCGCATAGAGAAGCGCACCAGCCACATCACGGTTATCCTGGACGAGAAGAAGTAATCGGAGGAGGAAAGCATGGGACAGAAAGTTAATCCGCACGGCCTCAGAGTCGGCGTTATTAAAGACTGGGATTCCAGGTGGTATGCAGAGGGCAGAGATTTTGCCGACAACCTCGTGGAAGACTACAATATAAGAAAGTTCCTTAAGAATAAGCTTGCTCCGGCCGGAATTTCCAAGATCGAGATCGAGAGGACGGCTGACAGAGTAAGAGTGATCATCTACACCGCTAAGCCCGGAGTAGTTATCGGAAGAGGCGGATCAGAGATCGACAAGCTTAAGGCAGAAGTTCAGAAGTACACCAAGAACAAGCTCTTTGTGGACATCAAGGAGATCAAGAGGCCCGACCGTGACGCTCAGCTCGTAGCAGAGAGCATCGCTCAGCAGCTTGAGAACCGTGCATCCTTCAGGCGTGCCCTGAAGCAGGCAATGCAGAGGACCATGAAGGCCGGAGCGCTGGGCATCAAGGCAGCAGTATCCGGAAGACTTGGCGGCGCAGATATTGCAAGGTCAGAGTTCTATTCAGAGGGAACCATACCCCTTCAGACACTCCGTGCCGATATCGACTACGGATTTGCTGAGGCTGATACTACTTACGGAAAGCTCGGTATCAAGGTATGGATCTACAAAGGGGAGATACTTCCTGAGAAGAAAAAGGAAGGGAGCGATAAATAATCATGTTAATGCCAAAGAGAACAAAATATCGTAAGCAGCAGCGTGGTTCCATGAAGGGCAGAGCTCAGCGCGGAAACAAGATCGCGTACGGCGAGTACGGCCTTGTCGCTACCGAATCCTGCTGGCTTAAGGCAAACCAGATAGAGGCAGCCCGTGTTGCCATGACCCGTTACATCAAGCGTGGCGGTCAGGTATGGATAAAGGTATTCCCTGACAAGCCCGTAACTTCGAAGCCTATCGGAGTACGTATGGGATCCGGAAAGGGCGCCGTAGAATTTTATGTAGCAGTTGTTAAGCCGGGCCGTGTGCTCTTTGAGATCGCAGGCGTTCCGGAGGAGACAGCCAGAGAAGCACTTCGTCTTGCCATGCATAAGTTACCGCTTACATGCAAGATCGTTTCTAAGGCAGATTTAGAAGGCGGTGATGACAGTGAAAAGTAAGAAGTATTTAGATGAGCTTAAGGCTAAGGACGTCAAGGCTTTGAACGAGGATCTCGTTACGGCCAAGAAGGAACTTTTCAATCTCAGATTCCAGAATGCTACCAATCAGCTTGATAACACTGCAAGGATCAACGAGGTTCGCAAGAATATAGCCAGGATACAGACTGTTATCACTGAGAAGCAGAAAGTTAGCTGATCGTAGGAAAGGAGAGCATTAACCGTGGAAAGAAATCTAAGAAAGACACGTACCGGTAAGGTGATAAGCAACAAGATGGATAAGACTATCACGGTTGCTATCGAGGATAATGTCAAGCATCCTTTGATCGGTAAAATCGTAAAGAGCACATATACGCTCAAGGCGCACGACGAGAACAACGAGTGCGGCGAGGGAGATCTCGTAGAAGTTATGGAGACAAGGCCTCTGTCAAAGACAAAGAGATGGAGACTCGTCAGGATAGTTGAGAAGGCCAGATAAGGAGAGAGGAGCAATACTATGGTACAGCAGGAGACCAGACTTAAGGTAGCCGACAATACCGGTGCTAAGGAACTCCTTTGCATCCGCGTCATGGGCGGCTCAACCAGAAGATATGCACGTATCGGTGACGTGATAGTCGCTTCCGTAAAAGACGCCACACCCGGCGGCGTGGTAAAGAAGGGCGACGTAGTTAAGGCGGTAGTGGTCCGCACCGTTCAGAAGACCCGCCGCGCAAACGGCTCATACATCCGTTTCGATGAGAATGCAGCCGTTATCATCAAGGATGACAAGACCCCGAGAGGGACCCGTATATTTGGGCCGGTAGCCAGAGAGCTTCGTGACCATCAGTTCATGAAGATCGTATCTCTTGCTCCGGAAGTACTGTAAGGAGGTGCCCGATGCGTAAGATCAAAAAGGACGATATGGTCAGGATCATTGCAGGCAAGGACAAAGGCAGAGACGGCAAGGTTTTGAGCGTTGATCCCAAGACCGGCAGGGTCGTAGTTGAGGGCATCAACATGGTGACTAAGCACCAGAAGCCTTCACAGGCCAATCCCCAGGGCGGCATCGTAAGGAGCGAGAGCCCTATAGATATCTCAAATGTTATGCTGCTTTCCGACGGACAGCCCACCAAGGTTGGATTCAGGATGGAAGGCGACAAGAAAGTCCGCTATGCAAAGAAGACCGGCAAGGTCATAGCATAAGCGAAAGGAGGAAAAAACTGTGGCCAGATTAAAGGAAATCTACAATTCCGAGATCAGGGAAGCCATGCAGAAGAAGTTCGGATACAAGAACGCCATGGAGATCCCCAAGCTCGAGAAGATAGTCATCAACATGGGCGTTGGTGAAGCTAAGGAAAATGCCAAGGTTTTGGACTCTGCTGTCAGGGATCTTGAGATCATCTCAGGACAGCACGCTGTTGTGACCAAGGCAAGGAAGTCAGTTGCAAACTTCAAGATCCGTGAGGGCATGCCCATAGGATGCAAGGTCACCCTCCGCGGAGAAAAGATGTACGATTTTGCAGATCGTCTCATCAATCTTGCACTTCCCCGTGTACGTGACTTCAGAGGCGTTAACCCCAACTCCTTCGATGGAAGAGGAAACTATGCTCTTGGACTCAGGGAGCAGCTGATCTTCCCCGAGATCGAGTATGACAAGGTTGATAAGACCAGAGGTATGGACATCATTTTCGTTACCACCGCTAAGACGGATGAAGAGGCAAAGGAGCTGTTGAGGCTCTTCAACATGCCTTTCGCGAGATAAGGAAGGAGCAAATTAAGAGATGGCTAAGACATCCATGAAGATCAAGCAGCAGCGTCCGGCTAAGTTCTCTACCAGAGAGTACAACAGATGCAGGATATGCGGAAGACCCCATGCTTATCTCAGAAAGTATGGAATATGCCGTATCTGCTTCCGTGAGCTGGCATATAAGGGTGAGATCCCCGGAGTTAAGAAGGCTAGCTGGTAATAAGAGGGAGCACAGGGCTCCATAAAGGACAGAAAAGAAAGGATATCGTGTATCATTATGACTATGAGTGATCCTATCGCGGATATGCTTACAAGAATCCGCAACGCAAACATGCGTAAGCATGAGACCGTGGACGTTCCCTCATCAAAGATGAAGAACGCCATTGCCGAGATACTTCAGAACGAGGGCTACATCGAAAAGTATGAGCTCGTCGACAACGGAAACTTCAAGGATATCAGAATAACGCTTAAGTATACCCAGGACAGATCCCAGAGGATCATCACAGGGCTCAAGAAGATATCTAAGCCCGGACTCCGCGTATATGCCGGCAAGGAAAATATGCCCAAGGTACTTGGCGGCCTCGGCATAGCAATTATTTCCACGAACGAGGGCATCATGACCGATAAGGAAGCCAGAGCAAAGGGCATCGGCGGAGAGGTTCTCTGCTTCGTTTGGTAAAAAACACATCTGAAAACGGCCGAAAGGCTGACAATCTAAGAAGGAGGAACATAGAATGTCACGTATAGGAAAGCAGCCGGTGACCATACCGGCCGGCGTTACCGTAAGCATAGCTGACGGCAACGTAGTGACAGTAAAAGGACCCAAGGGAGAGCTTGTAAGGCAGTTCGCCCATGAGCTCACCATAACCGAGGAGGACGGCAAGATAGTTGTTACCCGTCCCAACGATCTTAAGAGGATCAAGGCTCTTCACGGACTTACAAGGACCCTCATCCACAATATGGTGACCGGAGTTTCCGAGGGATACCAGAAGGTGCTTGAGATAAACGGTGTAGGTTACAGAGCTGCAAAGCAGGGCAAGAAGCTCGTGCTTAACCTTGGATATTCCCATCCCGTAGAGATGGAGGATCCCGAAGGCATAGAGACCGTCCTTGAGGGACAGAACAAGATCTTTGTCAAGGGCATCTCCAAGGAAAAGGTAGGACAGTACGCAGCCGAGATCAGGATGAAGAGACCTCCGGAGCCTTATAAGGGCAAGGGAATCAAGTACGAGACTGAGACCATCAGGCGTAAAGTCGGTAAGACCGGTAAGAAATAAGCTAAGGAGAGAATGACATGATAAGCAAAAAGTCAAGAAGTGAGATCCGTCACAAAAAGCACGCAAGACTTCGCAATCGTATCTCCGGCACAGCTGAGAGACCGCGTCTTTGCGTATTCAGATCAAATAAGCACATGTATGCTCAGATCATAGATGATGTTGCAGGCAATACCATCTGCGCAGCATCCACCCTCGACAAGGATGCAAAGGATCTTGAGTATACTGACAATGTAGAGGCAGCTGCATTCGTAGGAACCTCCATTGCCAAGAAGGCTCTTGAAAAGGGCGTCAAGGAAGTGGTATTCGACAGAGGCGGCTTCATCTATCACGGAAAAGTCAAGGCACTTGCAGAGGCGGCACGCGAAGCCGGACTTGAATTCTAAGGGGGAGAAAGATGAGACGTACAATTATTGATCCTAAGACATTAGAATTGAACGACAGAGTCGTAGCCATCAAGCGAGTATCCAAGACCGTTAAGGGCGGACGTACCATGAGATTCTCCGCTCTGGTAGTAGTAGGAGACGGAAACGGACACGTAGGAGCAGGACTTGGCAAGGCAGCCGAGGTTCCCGAGGCCATCAGAAAGGGTAAGGAAGCAGCGATGAAGAATCTCGTTGAGATCCCCCTTGATAAGAACCAGTCCGTTCCCCATGATTTCTTCGGAGTATTCGGAAGCTCTACCATACTTCTTAAGAGAGCTCCCGAAGGTACCGGTGTCATTGCAGGCGGTCCTGCCCGTGCAGTCATCGAGATGGTCGGCATAAAGAACATCCGTACCAAGTCCCTTGGTTCAAACAACAAGGTGAACTGTGTGCTTGCAACACTTGAGGGCCTTAAGGCCATGAAGTCACCCGAGCAGTATGCTGCATTAAGAGGCAAGTCGGTTGACGAGATACTGAAATAACAGGAGGACAGAGCGATGGCAGATAAGTTAAAGGTTACGCTGATAAAATCTCCTATAGGTGCGGTCCCCAAGAATAAGAAGACTGTCGCTGCACTGGGACTCAGAAAGATCAACTCTGTAAATGAGCTTCCTGACAACCAGGCTGTCAGAGGCATGTTGAAGCAGGTTCAGCACCTCGTTAAAGTCGAAGAGCTGTAAGGAGGTTCAGGATGGAATTATCAAATTTAAGGCCGGCAGCCGGCTCTAAGCACAGCAATAATTTCAGAAAAGGCCGTGGACATGGATCCGGAAACGGAAAGACTGCAGGTTACGGCCATAAGGGGCAGAAGGCCCGTTCAGGAGCACCCAGGCCCGGATTCGAAGGAGGCCAGATGCCTCTTTACAGAAGGCTTCCCAAGAGGGGCTTCAATAACAGAGGCAGAGTGGAATACGCAGTTATCAACCTCAGCACCCTTGATAAGTACTTCGAGGAGGGAGCTACCGTAGATGCAGCAGCTCTCCTTGAGAAGAGGATAATCAAGGACCTCATGGATGGGGTCAAGGTGCTTGGAAACGGTGAGATCACAAAGAAGCTTACCGTTAAGGCAGATGCGTTCTCCGAGACTGCAAAAACAAAGATCGAAGGATGCGGCGGAACCTGTGAGGTAATCTGATATGTGGAAACTGCTGAAGAATGCATGGAGGGTAGATGAGGTCAGGAAAAAACTGATCTTTACCTTCCTTATGCTGATAGTGATAAGGATAGGCTCCGTTATACCCATCCCGGGAGTCAATGCCTACTATTTTGATCTGCTTTTTGCAAATATAGGCGGACTTGACGGCTTTGGATGGTTCAATGCGATGACGGGCGGATCCTTCAACCAGCTTTCGGTATTTGCACTCAGCATATCTCCCTACATCACATCCTCCATCATCATGCAGCTGCTCACCATAGCCATACCTGCTCTGGAAGAGCTGCAGAAGGACGGAGAGACAGGACGTAAGAAGATAGCCGAGTACACGAGATATCTTACCGTAGGGCTGGCGCTCATTGAGTCAGCAGCCATGGCTATAGGCTTCGGCGGAAGCGGATTTCTGTATGATTACAATGCCGGAAGCGTTATCGTCTGCGTCATCACCATGACGGCAGGTACTGCGATCCTGATGTGGATAGGCGAGCAGATAACTGACAAGGGTATTGGAAACGGTATTTCCATGGTCCTGCTCTTCAACATCCTTTCCTCAATGCCTCAGGACCTCAGCACCATCTACTATTCCTTCATATATGGAAAGTCAGTCCCGGTGATAGCCATAGCGCTTATCATAACCTTCGTGGCAGTGATAGCCCTTGTGGTATATACCATCGTGCTGAATGATGCGCAGAGGAACATTCCCGTCCAGTATTCAAGAAAGATGCAGGGCAGACGCATGGTAGGCGGACAGAGCTCCAACATTCCCCTTAAGGTGAATACGGCAGGAGTCATCCCCGTAATATTTGCATCTTCCATCATGTCCATGCCGGTGGTCATCGGCTCCTTCATGGGAGTTGATTCCACAAGCACGGCAGGAAGGATACTGAGCGTACTCAGTTCCAACAACTGGTGCAATCCGTCGGATCTTTTCCCTACCATAGGGCTGCTCATCTATATAGTGCTCGTGGTGCTGTTTGCATATTTCTATACAAGCATCACCTTCAACCCGCTTGAGATAGCCAACAACATGAAAAAGAACGGTGGCTTCATCCCCGGCGTAAGGCCCGGAAAGCCTACCAGTGACTATCTCAATCATATACTTAACTATGTGATCTTCATTGGAGCGATCGGGCTTCTGATAGCCTGCGTAGCGCCCATCATAGTGACCGGCATATCCGGCATGGGACATCTCTCATTTACCGGTACCAGCCTGATCATCATAGTGAGCGTTATAGTAGAGACTATCAAGTCAATAGAGTCACAGCTCCTGGTTCGTAACTATAAGGGATTTTTGAACGATTGATCCGGAGGCAGAGATGAAGATAGTCATGCTTGGAGCGCCCGGAGCGGGCAAAGGAACACAGGCAGTCAATATAGCAAAGGAGTATGATATCCCCCACGTAAGTACAGGGGATATCTTCCGTGCTAACATAAAGAACGGTACTGAGCTGGGAATGAAGGCAAAGGAGTACATGGACAAGGGTGCCCTGGTGCCCGATGAGGTCACCATAGGCATGCTCCTTGACCGTATAGCCGAGCCTGACTGCAAAAACGGCTATGTGCTCGACGGATTCCCCCGTACCATACCTCAGGCAGAAAGCCTGAAGAAGGCACTTAAGGACAAGGGAGACGCACTGGATGTGGCAGTCAACATCGATGTGCCTGATGAGGTCATCGAAGGGCGCATGTCCGGAAGAAGAAGCTGCCCCAAGTGCGGAGCTTCCTATCATGTAGTATTTACACCTCCCGCGAAGGAAGGCATATGTGATCACTGCGGCACAGAACTTGTGCAGAGAGCAGATGACAAGCCCGAGACCGTAAAGGCAAGGCTTGCCACCTACCATGAGCAGACTCAGCCCCTGATAGATTTCTATAAGGCTGAGGGCATACTCAGGGAGGTAGACGGCACAAAGAGCCCCAGTGAAGTATTTACCGCCATCACGGAGGCGATCGGCTGATGATCACGATCAAGTCGGAGCATGAGATAGAGCTGATGAGAAAGGCCGGGGAGATACTGGCAAAGGTACATCTTGAGATAGCCGATGCCATAAAGCCCGGCATGACCACGCTGGATGTGGACCGGATATGTGAAAAGACCATCAGGTCCATGGGATGCATCCCCTCATTCAAAAATTATGAGGGGTTTCCCGCATCCGCCTGCGTATCAGTGAATGAGGAGGTAGTTCACGGCATACCTTCAAAGCACAGATATCTCGAAGAAGGCGACATAGTATCGGTCGATACCGGAGTTATCTATAAGGGCTGGCAGTCAGATGCCGCAAGGACCCATGCAGTGGGAAGGATAAGCCCGGAAGCACAGCAGCTCATAGATGTAACACGGCAGAGCTTCTTTGAGGGCATCAAGGCAGCAGTTGCCGGAAATCATGTAAATGATATCGGGAAGGCCATAGAGGACTATATAATCCCTTACGGATACGGTATAGTTGAGGATCTCGTAGGCCATGGGATCGGACAGGAAATGCACGAGGACCCGGAGGTCCCCAATTTCACCTGTACCACACGGGGCCCCAAGCTTCGTGAGAACATGACCATAGCCGTGGAGCCGATGATAAATCTCGGCACCTGGGCAGTAAGGGAGACAGATAACGGCTGGACGTATGTGACAGAAGACGGAAGCTATTCCGCCCATTATGAAAATACGATCCTTATAAGGAACGGTCAGCCGGAGGTACTTTCCCTGACGGAAGATGAGAAAAAGCTCTATGGAGTACTTTGAGGATATCAGGAGGTAAGGATGTCAAAAGCAGACGTGATCGAACTTGAGGGCACCGTAGTCGAGAAGCTCCCCAATGCCATGTTTCAGGTAGAGCTTGAAAACGGCCATCAGGTACTGGCTCATATAAGCGGCAAGCTCAGGATGAACTACATCAGGATACTGCCGGGAGACAAGGTGACTCTTGAGATGAGCCCCTATGACCTCTCCAAAGCCCGCATAATTTGGAGAGATAAATAATAAATGCCTGATAAAGTACAGCTTGCAAAAGGAATATTATTTTGCTATAATATTTCGGCAACTCTGTCAGGTGTTAGAAAGGAGATTTGAAATGAAAGTTAGATCTTCGGTAAAACCTATATGCGAAAAATGCAAGGTTATTAAGAGAAAGGGTGTTGTCAGAGTTATCTGCGAGAACCCTAAGCATAAACAGAGACAAGGATGATCAGGAGGTAAAACATGGCTCGTATAGCTGGCGTGGATCTTCCTAGAGAGAAGCGTATCGAGATCGGACTTACTTATATCTATGGTATAGGAGTTCCTTCATCAAACCGTATCCTCAAGGAAGCAAATGTCGATCCGGATACTCGCGTCAAGGATCTTACTGATGACGAAGTTAAAAGGATAGCTGACGTTATCGCTCAGTCTCAGGTCGTAGAAGGAGATCTCAGAAGAGAGATCGCCATGAACATCAAGAGACTTCAGGAGATAGGATGCTATCGCGGAATCCGTCACAGAAGAAGTCTGCCCGTTCGCGGTCAGAGGACTAAGACCAACGCAAGGACACGTAAGGGTCCCAAGAAGACAGTAGCAAACAAGAAGAAGTAAACAGGTATCTGATTCAAGCATGATCAGCATGTTTTAAGCACAGAAACCGGTTGGAAAGAAAGTAGGTTAGTTTTATATGGCAAAGAAAGTGTCAGCAGGCGCAAAGAAAGCATCAAAAAAGCGCGTCAGAAAAAACGTTGAACACGGACAGGCACATATCCAGTCATCATTCAACAATACCATCGTTACATTGACTGATGCTCAGGGCAACGCTCTGTCATGGGCAAGTGCCGGCGGTCTGGGATTTAGAGGTTCAAGGAAATCTACTCCATATGCAGCACAGATGGCTGCCGAGACTGCTACCAAAGCAGCTTTGGTACACGGCCTTAAGACAGTAGACGTCATGGTCAAGGGCCCGGGTTCGGGACGTGAGGCTGCTATTCGTGCCCTTCAGGCAGCAGGCCTGCAGGTAACGAGCATCAAGGACGTTACTCCTGTTCCCCATAACGGATGCCGTCCGCCGAAGCGTAGAAGAGTCTGATTTGGAGGTAAGAAATGGCAGTAGATAGAGTTCCTGTTCTTAAAAGATGCAGATCTCTTGATCTGGATCCTGTATATTTGGGAATAGACAAAAAATCTAACAGAAAGACCCAGAGAGCCGGAAGGAAGCTTTCGGAGTATGGGACACAGCTTCGTGAGAAGCAGAAGGCTAAGTTCATTTACGGAGTACTTGAGAAGCCTTTCCGTAACTACTACGCAAAGGCTGAGCGTATGGAAGGCCAGACCGGCGAGAATCTTATGATGATGCTGGAATCAAGGCTGGACAACGTACTCTTCCGTCTTGGCTGGGCTCGTACAAGGAAAGAGGCAAGACAGATCGTTGACCACAAGCATGTACTTGTAAACGGCAAGCAGGTCAACATCCCCTCATATCTTGTAAAGGCCGGAGATGTTATCGAGATCAAGGAAAAGTACAAGGGATCTCAGAGATATAAGGATGTCATGGAGGTAACGGGCAGCCGTCTCGTTCCTGACTGGCTTGAGTCAGACAAGGAAAACCTCAGAGGCACCGTCAAGGAGCTTCCTAAGAGAGAAGCCATAGACGTACCCGTCAACGAGATGCTTATAGTCGAGCTGTATTCAAAATAATGCCCTCATAAAGGCATTATTTTGTCAGCTTCGAAGAGAGGAGTGCGTTAAATGCTTGATTTTGAGAAACCCAACGTCGAGATCGTTGAGATTTCGGATGATAAGAAGTATGGCAAGTTTGTATGCGAGCCTCTTGAAAGGGGTTACGGGATCACCCTTGGAAACTCCTTAAGACGCATCATGCTTTCATCTCTTCCGGGTACTGCTGTCAGCAGGATCAAAATAAACGGTGTGCTCCATGAGTTTTCATCCATTCCCGGAGTCAAGGAAGACGTTACCGAGATCGTGATGAATGTCAAGGAGCTGGCCATAAAGAACCATGCTGCAGATACATCCGTACAGAAGACGGCCTATATCGATTTTGAAGGCGAGGGCGTAGTCAGGGCATCTGACATACAGGTGGACAGTGATATTGAGATCATGAACCCCGATCAGGTCATAGCAACACTCAGCGGACCTGACGCAAAGCTCAATATGGAGCTGACCATAACCGACGGACGCGGCTATGCCGGAGCGGATAGGAACAAGGCTGATGACATGCCCATAGGCAGCATCGCCATAGATTCCATATTTACACCTGTAGAGCGTGTAAATATGAACGTTGAAAATACACGTGTGGGACAGCAGACTGATTACGACAAGCTGACCCTCGATGTATATACGAACGGTACCCTTGCACCCGATGAGGCAGTGAGCCTTGCAGCCAAGGTACTTGCCGAGCATCTGAACCTGTTCATAGACCTTTCTGAAAATGCCAAGGAGGCAGAGGTCATGATCGAGAAGGAAGACGATGAGAAGGGCAAGGTGATGGCTATCAATATCGACGAGCTTGAGCTGTCGGTACGTTCATACAACTGCCTTAAGAGAGCGGGCATCAATACCGTTCAGGAGCTTTGCTCCAAGACTCCCGATGAGATGATGAAGGTCCGTAACCTTGGACGCAAGTCACTGGATGAAGTGCTTGCGAAGCTCAAGGAGCTGGGACTCTCCCTCAATACTCAGGAGTAATGATACCGACTGCCGGACAAGGATCCGGTGAAGCGGGATCCCATTGATAAGACCACAGGCACAATAGGAGGAAAACAGACATGCCGGGATACAGAAAATTAGGAAAGACTTCATCACAGAGAAAGGCTCTGCTCCGCAACCAGGTAACAGCTCTTTTATATCATGGAAGGATCGTTACCACAGAGGCAAGGGCCAAGGAAGTCCGCAGACTTGTTGAGCCCCTTATAGCTCTTGCAGTAAGGGAAAAGGACAACTTCGACACAGTCGAGGTTACAGCCAAGGTTCCCCGCAAGGATAAGGATGGCAAGAGAGTAAAGGAAGTCAAGGAGATAAACGGCAAACAGAAGAAGGTTACCGTTTACGATGAAGTAAAGAAGACTGTAAAGAAGGACAAGCCTTCAAGACTTCATGCAAGACGTAAGATGCTCTCAATGCTTTATGATGTAACTGAAGTTCCCGAGAAGCTTGCAGGACGCAAGAAGGGAACCAAGGAAGCAGACATCGTAGGAAAGCTCTTTGATGAGTATGCTCCCAAGTATGCAAGCCGTAATGGCGGATATACCCGTATCATAAAGATCGGACCCCGTAAGGGTGATGCAGCCATGGAGGTTGTACTCGAGCTGGTTTGATCCGGGATTGATCTTTGATCATGATCATGGAATAAAGGGCGGTCGCAGTATGCGGCTGCTCTTTTTTGCTGTCCTGCGGACGGCGCAGGAGGTTACTCAATCGTAAGATATACGATAGTTTTTCGTAAATTGACTTATCAAAGTGGAAACTATATAATCAAATTACAAAGGGGTACTTTGACGTTAAGAAGCTCCTGGAGGTCGATCATGAAAAAACATCTGTTCATAATATATATGCTGGCCATGCTAATGCTTTCATGGGTCATGCCTGTCCAGGCATCAGAACGCATCAGGCCCATTCCCTCCGTCAGGCTTACTATCAATACCGGAGACCTGACTGCAGGAGATTATCTGGCAGATGATGCTTCTTCCTATGTCAGCGTACAGATGGACAATCAGTATTATTATCTTGAGTCCGCTGACTGGCTCGACATGGTCAATATGCTGAACGTGGGAGACCAGCCCAGGATCAAGATATATATCAACGCCCTTCCCAAGGAGACCTATACGGAGAGGCTCAATACCATATATCTGTTCAGGGGATCCTATAACTCCAGCAACGTGCATATCACAAACGGTGAGTTCATTTCGGCTGCCGTGAGGGACAGCGGATATACCCTTGAGATCACGGTCAGGATCAAATCTATAAAGGGGACCTATGATCCGCCCTATGAGGCCTACTGGTCCTCTGCAAAGGGAACTGCGGTCTGGACGGAATCACAGAATTCCTCAGGCTATTTCGATGTTACCTGCTACAGGGGCTCGAGCGTAGTAAAGAAGCTTACGAACTATCATGGGACCATGTACAATTTTTATCCCTATATGACCAAGGCCGGTGATTATTCCTTCAGAGTAAGGGCTGTGGCGCCGCCGAGCATAAGCTCTACGGTGGGCAGGAACTCCGAATGGACGGAGTCCAATATCATGACCATCGGAGACGGGGATGTTTCAGATGGTACGGGCCAGACCACTCTGGATGAAAACGGAGGCAGCAGCCTGGATTCCGTGGTGAGCGGAAACTCCAGCTCAACGGGAACCGGTTCTGCAAACTCCGCCGGATGGGTACAGACCGGAGGCTACTGGTACTTCCGCTATCCCAATGGACAGCTTGTGACCAACGGCTGGCTTACGATCAACGGCAAAAGCTATATGTTTGATCAGAACGGAAGGATGTATACAGGTTGGGCCCAGGATAAAAACGGGATCTGGTATTACTTTGATCCCAAGAATGGAGACATGAGGACCGGCTGGGTCCATGATGATGGCAAGTGGTATTATATGAATACCACAAAGGATGAATTTGAAGGCTGCCTTGTCAGGAACCTCTTCTGGACGGTGGGTGACAGGACCTATTATTTCAACTCCGATGGAGTCATGGTAACGGGCTGGTATCAGGTAAACGGCAACTGGTATTACTTCTATCCGGAAGGAAGTACCGGAGGAGCCTATGGCTACATGGCAAGAAATACGGTCATAGACGGAGTCTTCTATGTGGACCAGAACGGAGTCTGGGTCCAGAGCGGAAAGAACTGATCAAAGTTTAAAAAATGCACATCATAAGCGCCCCCCTGTTTCGGGAGGCGCTTTTTTGTTATATGCATATCAGGATCAAAACTTTGCATATAAGCATGATGCCTTTTATTGACATGGAATGAAAAGAAAAGTAGACTATGATTTGTATTTACAAAGGTCAGGCAAAGGCCAAAGGAGAGAGGCCATGGATTTCAGAGATTACAGAGAGCTTATCGCAAAAGCCAGATCCGTAAGGAGATACGATCACAGCAGGCACATTTCTGACGGGGAGCTTCGGGATCTTGTAGAGCTTGCAAGGTTCTGTCCCTCAGCCACCAATCAGCAGAAGCTTAAGTTCAAAGCGGTAAATGATGAAGAAGCCTGCCGGAAGGTCTTTGAAAGCATTGTCTTTGCAGCTGCTCTTGGAAAAGCCGGGACGCCCGAACCCGCTGAGAGGCCTTCTGCATATATAGTATTTTTCAATGATGCTTCCATAGGCCCCTGCAAGCATGAGGACGTGGGCATATGCGCGGAGGCCATGCTCCTTGGTGCCAATGTCATGGGCTATTCCGGATGCATGCTTCAGAACATCCGGGAGGACAGGCTCAAGTCTGCCTGCGGGATCGACAGGGATGAACTGGAACCGGTGCTTGTGCTGGCTCTGGGAAAGGGGATCGAGACAGTGATCATCGAGGACATGGAGGCTGGAGGAAGCACCGCATATTACAGGGACGAAGAAAAGGCCCATCATGTCCCCAAGAGAAAACTTGAGGATATAATGCTTTAAGAAAAAACTTCAGCAGAAAGAAAGAGGGATCGATATGAAGCTTAGACTTGCCATAGTTGGAGCTACCGGTGCGGTAGGAAGTGAGCTTATCAAGATAATAGAGGAGAGGCAGGTGCCCTATACGGAGCTCAGGCTTCTTGCATCAAAAAGGAGTGCGGGCACAAAGCTTTCGGTAAACGGAAAGGAATATACGGTAGAAGAGGCTACTGAGGAGTCCTTCAGGGACTGTGATGCTGCTCTCTTTGCAGGAGGGCCTGCATCCAAGGCCTTTGGACGTGCTGCAGCTGAAATGGGATGCATTGTCATCGATAACTCCAGCACCTTCCGCTATGAACCGGATGTGCCCCTTATCGTGCCTGAGGTAAATGCGGATGCACTGGAGGGACACCATAACCTCATAGCAAATCCGAACTGCTCTACCATACTGCTTGTGACGGCCCTCTGGCCCATACATAAGTATTCCAAGATAAAGAGAGCCATAGTATCCACCTACCAGGCCTGCTCCGGTGCAGGAAAGGAAGCCATGGATGAGCTTAGGGATCAGTCCATGGAGGTACTTAAGGGAGAACCGGTGCATCCTGAGCATTTTCCTTATCAGATAGCCTTCAATGTCATACCTCAGATAGATGTCTGGGTAGACGGAGACTATACCAAGGAGGAGATGAAGCTGGTATGGGAGACCCATAAGATCATGGGAGATGACTCCATCGGAGTGACGCCTGTGTGTGCAGTCCGCATACCTGTCATGAGGAGCCATTGTGAGGCAGTTTATATAGAGACTGAAAAGCCGGTATCCGTAGAAAAATGCAGGGAGCTGTTTTCCGCAGAGGATTATATAGTGCTTCAGGACGATCCTGAGCACCTGCTCTATCCCATGCCCATAACCAGCACGGATACGGATAAGACCTATGTGGGACGAATAAGAAAGGATACGGTCAACGAAAACGGACTTAACATGTGGATATCCTTTGATCAGCTTCGGAAGGGAGCTGCAACCAATGCGGTACAGATACTTGAAGAACTTATAAAGAGGGGATCGTTCGGCGCATAAGGCCAAAGAATAGAAAAGGAGTACGGATCTGTTTTCTGGACCCATACTCCTTAATCTTTCAGGAAAACGATCATGTATGGGAGATTTGGATGATATATATACAGAAAAGAAACGGCCAGAAGGAGGCGTATGATCCGTCAAAGATAGAAAATGCCATCAGGAAATCCTTTGACGGAACAGGTACCAGTACAGATGAGGGAGAGATAAAGCGGCTGCTCTCGGCAGTAGAGGACAGCCTTCATATAAATGGCGGATCAGAAAATGAAGACAGCGGCAGGCTGTCCGTGGAGCTGATCCAGGACAAGGTGGAAGAGGCCCTGATGCAGAGCGGCTGGTTCGATGTGGCAAGGGCTTACATACTATATCGCAGAAAGCGGGCAGAGATCAGGGAGGTGCGCAGCAATATTGAGCTCCTCTGTGGGACCCCGGGGCTTTCAGATGTCCTTCTCGGGGTCGAAAAGGATTTTCCCGGGGACAACTATTCCCTGATCCGTCTGGGAGAAAAGTTCAGAAGCTTCCTTAAGCCTGATATGGACAGGGAGGAAAAGCTGGAGGCCCTGACCAAGGCCGCCGTTGAGCTTACGGATGAAAATGCTTCAGGATGGGGCTATATAGCAGCCAGGATACTGTCATTTTCATTCCATGGAAAACTTTCGATGGAGCTTGAAAAGCGGGGGATCGGAAGCTTTTATGACAAGCTCCGCTATCTTACCGATAAGGGGCTTTACGGAAGCTATATACTGGAGAACTACAGCAGGAAAGAGATAGACGAGGCGGAAAAGCTGCTGGATGACGGCAGGGATCATCTCTTTGATTATTCCGGCCTGGACCTGGTGCTCAGACGCTACGTCATAAAGACCCACAGCCATGTGGCCCTGGAGACTCCCCAGGAGATGTTCATGGGCATAGCGCTGCATCTTGCCATGAAGGAGAAGGACAGGATGCACTGGGTGTCTGAGTTTTATGACATGCTTTCAAAGCTTGAGGTCACCATGGCCACCCCCACCACCTCCAATGCAAGGAAGCCCTATCATCAGCTTTCCAGCTGCTTCATCGATACGGTCCCTGACTCTCTGAGAGGCATTTTCAGGTCAGTGGATAACTTTGCGGAGGTCAGCAAATTCGGAGGAGGCATGGGCCTTTACTTCGGAAAGGTCAGATCCAAGGGCAGCTCCATCAGAGGCTTTGAGGGTGCGGCAGGCGGTGTCATCCGCTGGATCAGGATCATAAATGATACCGCAGTGGCAGTGGATCAGCTGGGCATGAGACAGGGAGCCGTGGCCGTATACCTTGACATATGGCACAAGGATATTCCCGAGTTCCTCAGCCTCCGTACAAATAACGGCGATGACAGGATGAAGGCCCATGACGTATTTCCGGCAGTCTGCTATCCGGATCTGTTCTGGAAGATGGCGAAGGAGAGCCTTGACCAGGACTGGTACCTCATGTGTCCCCATGACATTGAGACCGTCAAAGGCTACTGCCTTGAGGACTATTATGGCGAGGAATGGGAAAAGAGATATCTGGACTGTGTAAGGGATCCCCGCATCGATAAGAGAGTCATAAGCATCAAGGATCTGGTGCGGCTCATACTGAAATCCGCCGTTGAGACCGGAACTCCCTTTACCTTTAACCGGGATCTGGTGAACAGGGCCAATCCCAAC
>DVNQ01000053.1 GCA_018714245.1 Candidatus Avilachnospira avicola | reverse complement strand
CATCAGGCTGTTCAGAGAATGGCAAGCGAGTGGTCAGGACTAGCTACTTTTGGAGAAATATCTGATGAGATTCTGGCTTCTAAAAGTAATAGTTCTGTTGAAGACAAGGGAACTCAGACAGAAGAGCTTTTCATATCTGGAAAGAAAGCTCAGGAGCCTGTCTGGATACTTGTAAATAAAGAGGATGATACCGTAAAAAAACTGCTTTCCTACTGGAAGAAAGAGAATCATGCTCAGGATACCTATCTTACATATAATGAGAGTACAAGGGTATATCTGCCAGAGTATGTTAAAGATACCTGGAAAGTCAACGATGATAATATTGCTCAGACAAGGATAACAGTTGGCTTCGGTATGGATGAACTCAGCTTCGAACTTATTTCTGAAGTATGGAGTTACATAGGACTTGCCCGCAGGCACAGAGGTTATGATAATAAAGTGCTGAGATATTTCCGAGATCCAATGAAACATGGGGCAAGTTATCATCAGCTTGAAGTCGATGGCATGATGCGTGAATGGTATGAATACGTACCAAAGCACTTTATCGGCTCTGATAAAAAACTGCCTGTAGTAGTTGCATTTCATGGACGAGGAGGTAATGGAGAGACCTTTTTTGACATAACGGAAATGAGCCTTGTAGCTGAGGAGAGAGGTTTTATAGCTCTATTCCCCACAGCTGATATTTATCAGATCCGTGAAGGAGGATTTAGAGGCGTAAGGCTCTGGAATGGAAATTATATGGGTGAAGCTCTGGACAGTCTTCCCTTTATACGAAAAATGATAGAAGATGTGGAAGACAGACTTCCAGTCGATAAAGGCAGGATATATGCCTGCGGACAATCAAGCGGAGGATATATGACAGCCTATTGCGCGCTTGCGGCATCAGATATTTTCTGTGCTGTGGCACCGTGGTCAGGATTTTCGTGTCCGGGACTTATGGAAGGCTTTGATTATAAGAAAGAATCGTTTTTTGATCATGGGCATGTGCCCATACAGCTTTTGGTTGGCAAAAAGGATAATTTCTTTGGTCAGGAGTCTGTATATCCGGTAGAAGGAGATAGCCAGCTGACGAAGTTCATTAAATTTATAATCGATGAATATGAGCTGGATAAAGAAGTACAAAGTTATAGCTGTTTTCCCATTGACTATACTGTGTGGAATAACAGTGAGGGGATCCCTATGCTGATTGTTGGACTTGTAACTGATATGCCGCATGCAAACTATGCCGAGGAAAGCTGGATAGCCTATGATCAGTTCTTATGCAAATTCAGTAAGGACGAAAATGGGAACAGGTACTATATGGGTTCAAAGATCAGTTGATCGATGAAAATATGCAACGATACACTTGCTTCACATAGGTTCTCTGTAGAGTGATTTATGTTGAAAACTTGGAAGCAGATGTTATATTGTATATGAAAAAGGCGTCACCGGTAGCGGTTAGCCTTGGTATATATTTTTCTAAAAGAAGCACTAACTCCCTTAGTTTGGTGGTTAGTGCTCCTTAGTTATATCATGTACGATCTTGATGATCGCTGCCAACATAGCCGTATAGGCTGTGAGGTCATTGGATTATTAATTATTTATTTTAGAAAGAGTCATGCGCTATCTTAGACAATTTACAATCATAATCACAGTGACATGCATAGGGGAACTGCTTAAGTATCTTATAGACCTTCCGATACCGGGGAGCATCTACGGGCTTGTGATCATGCTCGGACTGCTCCTTAGCGGAAGGCTACGTGTAGAGGCAGTACGGGATGTAGCCCTATTTCTTGTGGAGCTCATGCCACTCATGTTCATACCGGGAGCAGTAGGCATCCTGGATAGCGCTGATGAGCTTAAATCGATGCTGCTTCCGCTACTGGTGATCATACCTCTTACTACCTGGGTAGTGATGGCAGTAAGCGGACTCATAACACAGCATTTTATACGCAGGCGTAGGAGGTAGTGGATATGCAGGGCTTTTTTGCAGAATCGGCGACTGCCGGAGTAGTGCTCAGCCTTATGTTTTATTTTATTGGGACAGAGCTCAGAAAGCATGTCAGGTCCTCATTATGCAATCCGCTGTTGATCGCGATCATACTGGTGATAGCATTTTTACTGATCTTTGATATAGACTATGAGACCTATGAGCAGAGTGCAGGATATCTTTCGTATCTGCTTACGCCTGCTACGGTGAGCCTTGCAGTCCCGATGTATGAAAAGCTTGATAAGCTTAAGCGTTATCCTGTCGCGATATGCCTAGGCATACTGTCTGGAGTAGTTACAAGTCTGTTTGCAGTGCTTATTTTATCCGTGATATTTTCATTCAGCCATGAGCAGTATGTCACACTGCTTCCAAAGTCCATCACTACAGCCATAGGCATGGGCGTATCGGAGGAGCTTGGAGGGGCCGCGGTCATCACCACGGCAGTCATCATTATCACTGGTATACTTGGAAGCATAAGTGCAGAGCTTATATGGAGGCTTTTCCGTATTGAGGATCCGGTGGCCAGGGGTATATCTCTCGGTACGGCATCCCATGCGATAGGCACGTCAAAGGCGATGGAGGTCGGTGAGACAGAGGGAGCGATGAGCAGCCTCTCTATAGTCATATCAGGGCTTTGTACTGTGGTGCTTGCAAATGTGTTTGCGCCGCTATGGTAAAGCCGAGAATTATTCGTAAAAATACTTTCAATGAGGGCTTTGTTGTGTTAGAATAAAGCCATAAATGACCGATACGGCGAAATGCACAGGACCCAAGGGCCTCTGGCATTTCCTTTTGTGCGGTTATATGAGTGTTTTCCCCTAAAGGGAATATACCATAAAAAAGCTTTTATGCATATTTATTAAGAGGAGGATGATTAACATGGCACACAAATGGGTGTATATGTTCAAAGAGGGTAATGCAGACATGCGTAACCTTCTGGGCGGTAAGGGTGCCAACCTCGCCGAGATGACGAATTTGGGCCTTCCGATCCCTCAGGGATTCACCGTTACCACCGAAGCATGTACCGACTACTACACACAGGGAGGCAAGATCTCCGATGAGATCAATGAGCAGATCCTTGAGGCTCTCAAGAAGGTAGAGGAGATCAACGGCAAGAAGTTCGGCGATAACGCAGATCCCCTGCTTGTATCGGTTCGCTCCGGTGCCCGTGCTTCCATGCCCGGTATGATGGATACCATCCTTAACCTCGGCCTTAACGATCAGGCTGTAGAGGGCTTTGCCGCTAAGACAGGCAATCCCAGATTTGCTTACGATTCCTACAGAAGATTCATCCAGATGTTCTCTGACGTAGTTATGGAGATCCCCAAGTCTACATTTGAGAAGATCATCGACGCTGTAAAGGAAGAGAAGGGCGTTAAGTACGATATAGAGCTTGATGCTGATGACATGAAGGAGCTCATCAAGCGCTTCAAGGCTTACTATATGGAGCAGAAGGGTGAGGAGTTCCCTCAGGATCCCATGGTTCAGCTCATGGAGGCTGTAAAGGCCGTATTCCGTTCCTGGAACAACCCTCGTGCCATCGTTTACCGTCGTATGAACGACATCCCCGGAGACTGGGGCACAGCCGTAAACGTACAGACCATGGTATTCGGTAACATGGGCAATACCTCCGGTACCGGCGTTGCATTTACACGTAATCCTTCCACCGGTGAAAAGGGCATCTATGGTGAGTACCTCATCAATGCACAGGGTGAGGACGTCGTTGCAGGCGTTCGTACTCCCAGCCCCATCACAAAGCTTGAGCAGGATCTTCCCGAGTGCTACAAGCAGTTCATGGAGCTTGCCATGAAGCTTGAGGAGCACTATCGCGACATGCAGGATATGGAGTTCACCATCCAGGAGGGCAAGCTGTTCTTCCTTCAGACCAGAAATGGTAAGAGGACTGCACAGGCTGCCATCAAGATCGCATGTGACCTGGTTGACGAGGGCAAGATCACTCCCGAGGAGGCTGTATGCCGTATAGAGGCTAAGTCCCTGGATCAGTTGCTTCATCCCACCTTCGTTCCTGCAGCCCTTAAGGCAGGCAAGGTTATGGGCGAGGCGCTTCCCGCATCTCCCGGAGCTGCTGCAGGTAAGGTATACTTCACTGCAGAGGAAGCAAAGGCTGCTCACGCAAAGGGCGAGAGAGTAATCCTTGTAAGACTTGAGACTTCACCCGAGGATATCGAGGGTATGCAGGCTTCAGAGGGTATCCTTACCGTAAGAGGCGGCATGACCTCTCACGCAGCCGTTGTTGCAAGAGGCATGGGAACCTGCTGCGTATCCGGATGTGATGCCATCAAGATGGATGAGGAGCACAAGCAGTTCGAGCTTAACGGAAAGACCTACCACGAGGGAGATTACATCTCACTTGACGGAAGCACAGGTAAGATCTACGATGGCGACATCGAGACCCAGGATGCTACCGTAGGCGGAGACTTCGGACGTATCATGGCATGGGCAGATGAGAACAGAAAGCTCAGCGTTCGTACAAATGCCGATACTCCCAGAGATACACTTAAGGCTATCGAGCTCGGAGCAGAGGGCATCGGACTTTGCCGTACAGAGCACATGTTCTTTGATGCAGAGCGTATACCCAAGATCCGTAAGATGATCCTTTCCGAGACCGTAGAGGCCAGAGAGGCAGCTCTTGCAGAGCTTCTTCCTTATCAGAAGGGCGACTTCAAGGCTATGTACAAGGCTCTTGACGGAAGACCCATGACCATCCGTTTCATCGATCCTCCTCTTCACGAGTTCGTACCCAAGACTCAGGAAGAGATCGATGAGCTTGCAAAGGATATGGGACTTACTCCTGAGCACGTAAAGGCAGTCTGCGACAGCCTTCACGAGTTCAACCCCATGATGGGACACAGAGGATGCCGTCTTGCTGTTACCTATCCTGAGATCGCAAGAATGCAGACTAGAGCCGTTATGGAGGCAGCCATCGAGGTTCAGGATGAGACCGGAAAGGCCATCGTTCCCGAGATCATGATCCCTCTCGTAGGAGAAAAGAAGGAGCTCAAGTTCGTCAAGGACGTAGTCGTTGAGGAAGCTGAGAAGGTTAAGAAGGAAAAGAATTCCGACATGCAGTACCATATCGGTACCATGATCGAGATCCCCAGAGCAGCACTTCTTGCTGACGAGATCGCTGAAGAGGCAGAGTTCTTCTCATTCGGAACCAATGACCTTACACAGATGACCTTCGGATTCTCAAGAGATGATGCAGGCAAGTTCCTGGATGCTTACTATAAGGCAAAGATCTACGAGTCAGATCCGTTTGCTAAGCTTGATCAGGCTGGCGTAGGCAAGCTTGTAAAGATGGCAGTTGAGAACGGAAGAAAGACCCGTCCTGACCTTAAGTGCGGTATCTGCGGAGAGCACGGCGGAGATCCTTCCACTGTTGAGTTCTGCGATAGCATAGGACTTAACTATGTATCCTGCTCACCTTTCCGTGTACCTATCGCAAGGCTTGCAGCTGCACAGGCAGCAATCAAGCGTGAGGGCAAGGCCTGATCCGCAAGTGATTGGCTTAAGAAACTGAAAAATCAGATATTCGTATCACCGCTTCGTTATCGGAGCGGTGATATTTTGATTGAAAAAAGAAAGTCCTGACAGATCCATGCAATGCGTGCATGGAACCATGATCAAAATAAGTATTTGCTATTTGAGGCTTCTGAGCATATACTTATTGACAGCTGGGTCTTCCCCATTTGGCTGAAAGGAAACATAAGGACTTGGACAACAGGCTGATCGAGATTTTCATAGATTCATTTTCAAAGATACTGATACCGGGGCTTACAGTCACCATACCGCTGACCGTGATATCATTTTCACTGGCGCTTATCATAGCCACGGCGGTGGCCCTTCTGCAGTTTGCTGACATCAGGGGATTGAAGCAGGTGGCCAGGTTTTATATCTGGGTCATAAGAGGGACGCCTCTTCTTGTCCAGCTTTTTGTAGTGTTCTTCGGGCTTCCGAGCCTGGGGATAGTCATAGATCCTTTTCCGGCAGCAGTGCTGGTGTTTTCCATAAATGAAGGAGCCTACTGTGCAGAGACCATAAGGGCAGCACTGGAGTCGGTGCCCCGGGGGCAGATGGAGGCAGGAGAGTGTGTGGGGATGAGCTATCTTCAGATCATCCGGAGGATCATACTGCCCCAGGCTCTTCGGACTGCATTTCCTACTCTCTGTAATTCCCTGATAGCTATGGTAAAGGACACTTCCCTTGCAGCAAACATAACTGTTACGGAGATGCTGATGGTGACGGAGAGGATAGTTGCAAGGACCTATGAGCCGCTGCTTCTTTATCTGGAGGTGGGACTCATATATCTGATCTTCTGCACTGTACTTACAAAGCTTCAGAAGATGGGCGAGAGGAAGCTTAATGCACAGTTTACCGGAAGCAGACAGGCATAGCAGGATGTCCGGAACAATTTAACGGGACAACTTTATCAGGAGAGAAGACATGGCGCATATGCTTGAGATTAAAAATCTGAAAAAGAGGTTTGACGATCTGGAGGTCATAAGGGATCTGAGCCTCAATGTGGACAAGGGGGATGTGACCGCCATACTCGGGCCCAGCGGCTCGGGAAAGACCACCCTCCTTCGCTGCATAAATTTCCTTGAAAAAGCCGATGCGGGAAGCATGCTTTTTGACGGAAAACTTTATGAATTCGGGAAGGTAAGCAAAAGGGAGAGTGCTGCCTTTCGAAGAAAAACGGGATTTGTTTTCCAGAACTATAATCTTTTTGCAAATAAGACAGCTCTTCAGAACATAACCGAAGGACTTATCATAGCAAGGAGAATGCCGAAGGAGCAGGCGGAGGATATAGCCATGAAGGCCCTTTCAAAGGTGGGGCTGTCGGACAGGAGCTCATATTATCCCTCCCAGCTTTCGGGAGGCCAGCAGCAGAGAGTGGCTATAGCGAGAGCCATGGCTACTGATCCGGAGATAATCATGTTCGATGAACCTACCTCTGCATTGGATCCGGAGCTTACGGGAGAAGTACTTTCAGTCATGAGGGATCTTGCTTCTGAGGGCATGACCATGCTGGTGGTGACCCACGAGATGGGCTTTGCAAGGAATGTATCCAATAAGGTCGTATTTATGGAGCATGGGATCATCGTTGAGAGTGGGAGCTCCAGAGAGATGTTCGAGATGCCCAAGGAAGAACGTACAAGGGAGTTTCTGAGGGATTCCCTGAAGGGAGAGATATAAATGATAAAGAGATTTTTGATGCTGACTGCAGCAGCCCTGTTTATGGCAGTAACGATGCTTGCGGGCTGTTCCTCATCGGGATCGGGAGCAGATAAGGGAAGCCAGGAGAGCGAGGCTCAGGAAGGATCCACGGATCTGCTCACTGATATCCAGGAAAGAGGACAGATAGTCATAGCCATGGAAGGGACCTGGGCGCCCTGGACCTATCACGATGAAGAGGATCAGCTGGTAGGATATGACGTGGAAGTCGGAAAGCTGATAGCTGAAAAGCTCGGGGTGGAAGCCGTATTTGAGGAAGGGCCCTGGGATGGGCTGCTTGCAGGGCTTGATGCAGGACGCTATGACATCATGATAAATGGAGTGGATGTAACGCCGGAGAGAGCGGAGAAGTATGACTTTTCAACGCCCTATGCCTATAACCGGATGGCAGTCATAGTAAGGGGCGATGATGAAAGCATCAGCTCAATGGAGGATCTTTCCGGAAAGCACACTGCAAATACCATATCAAGTACCTATGCAGAAAAGGCGGAGGAATACGGGGCAGAAGTCACAGGAGTCGATGATCTGAATCAGACCTTTGAACTCCTTCTCAGCGGACGCATAGATGCGACTCTCAATGCAGAGGTGACCTATTATGATTATATGAAGGCCCATCCTGAGGCAGGCATAAAGATCGCATGCCTGGATCCTGAGGTGACCGAGGTGGCCATTCCCATGAGAAAGGGAGATGAGACCAAAGCCCTGCGGGAGGCCATAGATCAGGCCATAACTGAGCTGTCAGAATCAGGTGAGCTTACTGAGCTTTCAGAGAAATATTTTGGTACGGACATATCAAAGGCAGAATGATTTTGCTTTTCATGCATACCTGATTTATCATAAAGACATACAGATAAAGAGAGGAGTGCAGTTTTGGAGCTTCGTACACTTCGTTATTTTCTGGCAGCCGCCAGGGAAGAAAATATTACAAAAGCAGCGGAGATGCTGCATGTGACTCAGCCTACCCTCAGCCGCCAGATCATGGATCTGGAGCGGGAGCTTGGAGTTACGCTGATGCAGCGCGGAAAAAATGGCCTAAAATTAACTGATGACGGTATATTTTTCCGACAGCGGGCTGAGGAGATCGTAGAACTGGCGGATCGGCTGGAAAAGAATTTTGACGGAAGACATAATGATATCTGCGGTATGGTAGTGATCGGCGCATCCGAGGTAGGCGGCAGCCAGACACTGGCTAAGCTTATCAAGAAGTTCTCTGAAAAATATCTTTCGGTGCAGTTCACGCTTTACAATGAGACCGTTGACAATATCAAAGATCGCCTGGATAAGGGACTGGTAGATATCGGGCTTCTTCTGGAGCCCATAGATGTAACAAAATATGATTATGTCAAATTATCCCAGCAGGACACCTGGGGACTCCTCCTGCGTGACGACCATCCGCTGGCTGAAAAGAAATCGCTGACAGCGGAGGATGTGGTCGCCTGCCCGCTGCTCCTTCCGCTGCGGGAGAATATGCGGATGGAAATACTGCATTGGCTTGGACGGGATGAAAAAGAACTTAGGATGCCGTTATTTTATACCCTTCTGTCCAATGCCGCACTAATGGTGGCAGAGGGGCTTGGTTGTGCTTTCTGCATGGATGGAGCTCTGGCGATACGCAGTGATCCGAGACTTCGATTCATTCCGTTGGAGCCAAGACGTATGACCCATAGTGTACTGGTATGGAAGAAAAACAATCTGTTTTCTCCTGCCGCGTCCCTGTTCATACAGGAGATCAATATGCTGAGGGCTAAAATAGAATAAGGCTAAGAATATACTTTCCTCCGGAGAGCCTTCTTCGGGGGTTATTTTTCATCTTCATCAATACGAAAAATGAATAGATAAAGATAAAATATAAGTATTAGACATTAAATATAGTATAAATATAATAAAAGCAGAAGACATATTCAGGTTTTGAAAAAGAAAAGGGAGACAGGATCATGAATAGGGAAGAAAGAACGGAACAAAAGATGCAGGAGCTGTTTCACAGCCATGCCGCAGGAGATGAGGGGACTGACGGAGAATTCATGCAGATCCTTCAAGGATATATCTTTGGGGACGTGTGTTATACCGGCAGCCTGGACAACAGGATGAGGGAACTGGTGACCGTCACGGTCCTTACCGTGCTGAGTGCCCTGCCGCAGATCAAGGCTCATGTGGGAGCCAGCCTCAATGCAGGCTGCATGCCGGTGGAGATCAGGGAGGCAGTTTATCAGTGCGCACCTTTCATCGGGTTTCCCAGGACTCTCAATGCCATTTCTGCCATGAATGAGGTCTTTTCCCAGCAGGGTATCGAGCTGCCGCTGCCGTCTCAAAAGACTTTGACAGGCAGAGATGAGAAAGAGCGGTATGAGAAAGGCCTGACTATCCAGGCACCGCTATATGGGGATGAGATCAAAGACCGCTATACCTGGCTCCCGAAGCCCTTTGATGAGGCAGTGCCCCGGTTTTTGACGGAGCTTTGCTTCGGCGACTTCAATACCCGCACAGGCTTGGATGAAAAGACCAGGGAACTGCTCATGGTGGTGCTGCTGGCAGCATTAGGCGGAGCTGAAGTGCAGGTGAAGAGCCATGCGGCAGGCGCTCTGAAAGCCGGCAACACCAGGGAGGAGATCGTATGCGCTCTGGTACACGCCAGCGGCTACATGGGCATTCCCAGATTGTTTAATGCCCTTAATACCTGCAAGGAGCTGCTGGCAGAATGAAGATCGTTGTTTTAGAAGGCAGCCCCAATAAAAACGGCTCCACCCACATCCTGGCGGACTGCTTTCGCCAGGGAGCAGAGGGAGCGGGCCATACAGTGGAGCTGATCGACGTGGCTCATTCTGATATCCATCCCTGTATCGGGTGTATCCACTGCGGTTATGAAGGCCCCTGTGTGCAGAAGGATGATGTGGAAGCCATACGAAAAAAGATCCTGGAAGCGGATATGCTGGTGTTTGCCACACCGCTTTACTACTATGGCATGTCTACCCAGCTGAAAAAGATGATAGACCGATTCTGCGCCTTCAACAGTTCCATCCAGAGTAAGCATATGAAGTCGGCATTGCTTTCAGTGGCATGGAACAGTGACGACTGGACCTTTGAGGCGCTGGAAGCTCATTATAAGACGCTGGTGAGGTATCTGAACCTTAAGGACATGGGCATGGTGCTGGGCTATGGCTGCGGGACCCCTTCCATGACGGAGCATTCGCAGTTTCCCCAGCAGGCCTATCAATTGGGGAGTTGTCTGAGATAATGAAAAAGGTATGGACAAAAAAGGGAACATGACGGGTACAGAGAGAAACCTAAAAACACAGTTTCTGATCGTTTCCTATTCCTATTCCGGAAATACCCATCGTATCGCCAGGGGAATACAGGAGATTACAGGGGGAAACAGATACGAGATATATCCATGGCAGCCCTATCCCATGGCATTTCCGGAGCTCCTCAAACAGGTAAAGAAAGAAGTGGAACATGGATACTATCCCAGCTTGCTTCCGGGATCACCTTCTTCCGCCTCTTATCAGATCGTTTTTGCAGGCTCTCCCAACTGGTGCGGAAAGCTTGCTCCTCCTCTTGCGTCCTGGCTTTATAAGAATGATCTTTCAGGAAAGATCGTTCTTCCGTTTTATTCCCATTGTGGAGGCGTGCCGGCAGATTTCAGAGAGGAGATCACAAAGCTATGTCCCAGAGCAGATGTGAGGGAACCGCTTCAGGTGATTGGTGACGGCAAAGGACAGCTTAAGGGACTGATAGGAAAATGGATCCAGGAAAACAGGATCATATAGTGGCAATATATAAGATGAATAAATCGGAGGATCAAAATATGCGTATCAGCGATAAGGAACAGTTCAACAAAGAAAACGTAT
>DVNQ01000052.1 GCA_018714245.1 Candidatus Avilachnospira avicola | reverse complement strand
AATACATTGTGTCCCCTGTCCTTTATCTCCCTTACTATGTCCGGACCTTCTCCGTAAAAAAGCTCCATGCCGATCTTCACGAAGGGCTTTTCCTCCGTAAACCTGTTGAGGAAGGAAAATGTCTCCTCCCTGTCCTTGAAATCCAACGCTATTATGACGTCATTTTTTTTCATGATCTGCTCCTTTTTATGTTAATGCTGATATCCTGCACCTAAAGCCTCATATCATCCAAGGTGTGCCTTTCCTATGATATCCGAAAGCCTTTCTATCCCATACTCCTCCATCTTGCGGGGAAGCTCCTCGATAATGTTTTTGCAGGCATAGGGATCCACCAGATTGGCTGCACCCACCTCCACTGCCGCGGCACCGGCATACATCATCTCTATCACATCGTCTGCGGTCTCCAGGCCTCCGACTCCTATGATCGGTATCTTCACCGCATCATATACCTGATATACCATACGTACGGCCACCGGCTTTACGGCAGGCCCTGAAAACCCTGCTGCACCCGTGCTTACCACCTTTCTTCCGGTCCTGGGGTCTATCCGCATTCCCAGCATGGTATTGATAAGCACGATACCGTCTGCTCCGGCATCCTCACAGGCCTTTGCTATGGAAACTATATCCGTCACATTCGGTGACAGCTTCATATAGACCGGCTTTCTGCAGGCAGACTTTACCGCTCTGCAGACCGAAGCCGCCTGCTCCGGGTCCTGTCCGAAGGCCATGCCTCCCCCGTGTACGTTGGGGCAGCTTATATTGATCTCAAGTATCGCTATGTCCGGTATCTCATCAAAGAGCTTTGCGGTATATACATAGTCATCTATCGAAAAGCCCGAGATATTGGCTATGGAAGGCTTTGAACAGACCTTCCTGAGCTTGGGCAGTTCCTCATCTATGACCTTATGTACTCCCGGATTCTGAAGGCCTATGGCATTGATCAGTCCTTCCCTGCACTCCGCTATCCTGGGGAGAGGATTGCCATATCTGGGATCCTTCGTGGTACCCTTAAGAGCTATGCTCCCAAGAATATTGATATCATAAAAATCCGCAAATTCATATCCGAATCCAAATGTGCCTGAAGCAGGTATGACAGGATTATCAAGCTCAAAGCCGCTCAAGCTTACTCTCATGTCAGTCATCAAAGCTCACCTCCCCGCTGAGAAATACAGGTCCCTCCTTGCAAATGCGCTTTGTTCCGTTTTTGGTCTCCATGGAACAGCCCATGCAGGCACCGAATCCGCAGCCCATCCTGGCCTCAAAGCTGAGTTCCCCCTCTATGCCTCTTTCAGTACACTGTCCGTGTACCGCCTTAAGCATCGGCATCGGACCGCAGCAGTAATACCTGTCAAAATCCATGTTTCTGAGAGCATCGGTAACAAAGCCTTTTATGCCCGTGGAGCCATCGACCGTGGTCACCGTCACTTCTGCCCCAAGCTTTCTGAACTCCTCAGCATAAAAGATCTGGGATGCCTCATTGAATCCAAGCACAGCCTTTACTCCTACCTGTCTTCTTATAAGCTCCTTTGCCAAGGCATAAAGGGGAGGAACGCCAACGCCTCCTCCTATCAGGGCTGCGGTCTGTCCAGGGGCAAGGCTTTCCGTTGAAAAGCCGTTTCCAAGTCCGGTGAGCACATCAAGCCTTGTGCCCTTCTCCATATGGCTCATGTCCAGAGTGCCGTCTCCCACCACCTTATATATGATGTCTATTCCTTCCTTATCCCAGTCACAGACCGAGATGGGGCGTCTCAGATAGCGTCCCGGCAGCTTTATGTTGATGAACTGTCCGGGAGCCTTGATATCGCCGGTATATCCGAGCAGGTGCATCCTGTAGATCATATCGGCTATGCATACGTTCTCGCTGATTTCATAAATATCCTTTTTATACATATCCACCTCTTTGAGATAAGCTCATTTTCAGCTTTTATAACTATAACTCATGAACGGCTTTTAGTCGATATGGAAAACGAAAAAGAGCCTGAGGAACCTCCGCCCTGAGCTCTTGACTTTAAGCACCGGATAAGGTATATAGGTTCATTGGGATCACCCGATCCACGAGGGATATGAATAAAGGAAAGGACATAAAAAGGAGGAAGCTATGGATTCACATCAGCTGTTTTCCGTGACGTCTCCGCTGAAGCTATTCTTTCTTGCATCCATTCCCGGTGTCATAAGCATGTTGGCTTCAGCGCTTTATCAGACGATCGACGGAGTATTTGTCGGGCAGTTCCTTGGTTCCACCGCCTTTGCTGCGGTAAATCTGGCCATGCCCTTCGTCATCATCAATTTTTCCCTGGCAGATCTTATCGGAGTTGGCGCATCCGTCCCTATCTCCATAAGCCTTGGAAAGAAAAATGAGCGAGAAGCCCATAACATATTCACCTGCGCCTGCATCATGATCTTTGCGGCAGGCATCCTGATGGGCGCCCTGCTCTATACCCTGGCACCCCTTCTGATAAGGCTCATGGGAGCTGAGGGTGAGTTTGCCAGCCTTGCGGTGGACTATATCAGGGTCTATGCCATCTGTTCTCCCCTTACCACCATAGTTTTTGCAATGGACAACTTCCTTCGGATCTGCGGATTCATAAGGGGAAGCATGTTCCTGAATATACTCATGTCAGTCCTCAGCGGAGGGCTTGAATTCCTGTTTCTGGGAGTTCTTTGTTTCGGAGTCTGGGGCGCCGCCCTTGCCACCTGCAGCGGCATGATGGTCTGTGCGCTCCTGGCACTCATTCCCTTCATGAGGGGCAGGGCCCTCCTGAGATTCGTACGTCCCAGGTTTCATGCCCGCATGATCAGGCAGATCATAAACTGCGGAAGCCCCAATTTTCTTAACAACATAGCCGGCAGGATCACCTCCATAATGCTGAACGCCATACTTGTGCGCGTGGGAGGAGAGCTGGCCGTATCCATATACGGTGTCCTCATGTATACTGAGGGCTTCATCCAGCCCCTGCTTTACGGAATGTGCGACTCCCTCCAGCCTGCCGTCGGATATAACCTGGGTGCTGGAAAGCTCTCAAGGGTAAGGGCCATAGAAAAATGCTGTTTCTGTGCAAGCGCCGTTGTCTCTCTTATGTCCTCCGCCGTCATGATGCTTATCCCGGCTCAGATAAGCAGCCTGTTCATGACTGATCTGGACGCGGGCTCCCTTTCCATGACGGCAGCAGCTCTCAGGCTCTTTGCCCTCACCTATCTGACCAGATGGTTCTCTTTTGCGACCCAGAGCTTCATGCTGGCCATAGAACGCCCCAGGGAGGCCTCTCTCATATCCGTATCCACGGCCCTTTTATTTCCGGTGCTGCTGATCCTGCTCCTCTGGCCCCTGGGCCTTACGGGCATATGGCTCAACTTTGCAGGCACCTCTCTTCTTGCAGGCATCCTTTCTTTTGTCATCCTGTTCAGGCTGAGAAAGGAGCTTCTTAAGCCTGACGCTGGATCTGCCCCATAAAAATATGACAAGGCCCTCCCCGCCGGGAGGGCCATATCTTTGGCATTATTATATTTTCCCTTTTCAGGTATGAAAAGCCTTTTTATGTTTTGCGCTCAGGCCTTCTCCACAAACAGCTCACACAGCCTCTCAAGCTCCGCATCCGAAAGCCCGCAGGCCCTGAGATATCCGGCGGCTGATCCCCAGCGCTCTCTCACATATCCCATGGTCTTTGTCATCTCCTCTGCTGGTGATCCAAAAAGAACATCCGGAACTTCCATATGAGCCTCCTCAAATGTCTCCCTGAGCCTGTCAAATACAGGCTTCATGTTACGCTCACTTACTGCATAGTCTGCAGCTATCACCTCATCCGGGACTCCGCAGAGCCAGAGGATCAGCATGGCCGTCATGCCGGTCCTGTCCTTTCCCACAGCACAGTGGAACACCTGGGGCCTTCCGTCCCTTTCCAACATGATCCTCATGACCCTGGCAAAGCCTTCCATCTGTCTGTCCAGTATCAGACGGTACAGCTCCGAGAGGGAATCCGGATATATCTCCTTTCCGTCCTTTTCTCCCATCTTGTCAGACATGGGGATATGATGATATTCAAAACCATCTTCAAGGGCGTCAGGCTTTTTCTCCGCTTCATTTTCACTCCTAAGGTCTATGACACAGGTTATGTCTTGCTCCTTCATCCACTGTCTGTCCCGGCCGCTCAGGCTCTGAAGCCCGTCGGAACGGAACAATATCCCTTTTTTTATGACTCCGTCCTTTGCAGGATACCCTCCAAGTTCCCTGAAATTCCTCGGCCCGTCCAGCATCTCAGGAGCATTTACTCTTATCTCTGTAAATGTTTCCATCCTACATATCCTCTCTTTATCAATCATCACTTTCCGGCCTGCCATGCCTCTTCCTTCATGTTGCTCCTGATATATACCACGGCTCCTCCCAGGCATATGATGAACATGAGTACGGAGAGGGCTGCTGCCCTGTTATAGTCAAGATAGGTATTGACCTGCTGATAAAGGAGTATGCCCAGCATCTTGGGGTTATTGGGACCTGTAAGATAAGGTATCGTAAAGGCGCCTATCTGTCCCATAAGTATGAAGGTGGCCGCTACTATGACATCCTTATATACCAGAGGCCATATGATCCTTGTAAGTATCCTGCCCCAGCCGCAGCCCGCATCCTTTGCGCTCTCCACATAGGAATCGGCCACGTTTGACAGTGCCGCTGAAAGCAGCATGGCCGAAAACGGTATGTTGAACCAAAGGTTGCAGATGATTATGCCCTTCATGTCATAAAGGAGTCCCGGCTTATACATGATGCCGAAAAGCTGCATGAACCTGTTTATGAATCCGGCGTCCTTTATGATATTCATGACCGCATATACTGCCACTATGCCAGGGATAAACCTGGGAAGCAGATAGAGTCTTCCGATGATACGGCTGATCCTGCTTTTTGAAAACCTGAGATAAAGAGCCAGGAAAAAGCTCAGGATCATGGCAAGTCCCATCGTACTGATGGCCTCAACCAGCGTAAAGATCAGGCTCTCAAAGGCCTCATAGCTGGTCAGAAAATACTGATAATTCGCAAGGGTAAAGTTTCCCTCCGCATCTCTGAAGGACTGGGCCACCGTATTCGTTATCGGAAGTATGACTACCAGCAGCATGACCAGAAATGCGGGAGCTACCATCAGATAGGGCAGCCAGGGCCTTTGTTTTTTCTCATCCATATATCCATGTTTCCTTATCTTGCAAGGCTTCCTATCTCCTCGGTCCAGCGCTCTCTTATGTCTGTCTGAAGGGTACCGATGGAGAAGTAGCGGAGTTTGCTCATGTCGGTCTCGTTGAGCCAGTCTTCATGCTCAAGGCCTTCCATCTTGGAGGCCTCCACAACCGGGGATGCAAACATGGTGTTCCAGTCTATGGCCTGGGCCTCATAGCTCAAGTAGTAATCTATTACTGAAAGGCAGGCCTCCTTATCACTTCCTATACTGGGCATCATGAAGCCTGCAAGGCCTCCGAGGAAGGCTTCCTCAAGCTGGGTCATCTTTATGCTCTCAGGAAGTGTGCCCATGTTCTTCTGGCTGAGTACCATGTTGGCAAATGCGGGTATCATATCCACCTGCTTGGTGGCAAGGAGATCCAGGGCGCCCTGATTCTTCATGGGGTACTGTACCTTTCCCGCAGTCTGATAAAGGTAGGGGTGGAGTTCTTCCAGAAGGGCAAATGCATTGTCCCACTCGGTCTGATGCTCATCCTTCCACTTGGGATCATCTGAAAGGGCTGCCTCCTCGGGAAGCTGATTATATATGGTGTTTGCCACGAAGGAAAATCCCGCATTTCCGGTGGAAGGATCGTTGTATGTAAAGCGTCCCGGATGATCCTTTATCCACTGATAGAGTTCCTCTGCAGTCTTCGGAGGCTCAGGTACCACCTCGGAATCGTAGGCAAGGTATACGGAGGTTCCTCTGTAAGGTATGAAATTGGAGCCTACCACATTGTCCTTGAATATAAGGTTCTCATAGTTAGGGATCTTGGAAGTATCTATCTCATCGAAAAAGTCTTCGCTGGTCCTTGCCACTATGTCGGCGATCGCACTGTCATCCAGAGCTATAAGGTCAAAATCAGTGTCTGTCTCCTCTGCCTGATAAGCAGCTACCAGACGATCCGGAAGGCTCTGCTCACTGGTTCCGGATACGACGAACTGGATCTCAACCCTTGCCTTGGTATTGTAATCAGGGTCCGCATTGTGGGCATCGGCTATGGCCTGAAGTGCCTCTCTTACCTCCTGTCCTCCGGAGCTCCATATGGTGACCGTAGGCACCTCCAAAGAGGCACCGGCAGAAGCATTTCCTGCTCCGCCGCAGCCTGTAAGGCTCATGGCAGCAAGGCCCAGGGCCATGATGCCGGCCATCATCCTGTTGGTTTTCTTTGATCTCTTCATTTTTCTTTTCTCCTCTTTTCCTTACCTTTTCTTATTACCTTTATGTCATGCGCCCGGCATATGCTCAGGCTGCAAAGGCCTGTTTTCTGTTGTAGGTACATCTGACCCTGTCTCCGGTATCGAAGCCTCTCGCTATATCCTTTTCCATAAAGACCTTAAGCTCCCTGCCCTTCGGCATCTCCACTATTGCCTGGGTGTAGTGGCCAAGGCTCATAAGCTCAAGTATGCGGCAGTCTCCATCCTCTCTCTTCTCCATGCTTATATCCTCGGGACGTACGGCAAACTCTTCTCCGCCTTCATCGAGGAAATTCATCTCCCCTATGAACTCTGCCACGAACCTGGTCTTCGGATCATCATAGATCTCCTCAGGACTTCCTATCTGGTCCATGAAGCCTCTTCTCATCACGGCTATCCTGTCGGATATGGCCATGGCCTCCTCCTGGTCATGAGTAACGAAGATGACCGTAAGCCCAGCCTCACGCTGTATACGCTTAAGCTCCTCTCTCATCTGTCCCCTGATCTTTGCATCCAAGGCTGAAAAGGGCTCATCCAGAAGGAGAAGTGAGGGTTTTAAAACCAGGGCCCTTGCTATGGCTATCCTCTGCTGCTGTCCTCCGGATAGCTGTCCCGGATATTTCTTTTCCGTTCCCTCCATCCGTACCAGCTTAAGCATCTCGTTTATCTCTTCCTTCATCTGGCTCTTTGTGTGCTTCCTGATCTGAAGCCCGAAGGCCATGTTTTCATATACGGTCATATGGGGCCAGAGATTATAGCTCTGGAATACCATTCCGGTAGGTCGATCCTCCGGAGGCATGTCCTGGATCTCCTTTCCGTCAAGTATGATCTTTCCGGAATCTATCTTATTGAAGCCGCCTATGGCCCGGAGGATGGTGGTTTTTCCGCATCCGGAGGGTCCGAGAAGAGTCAGGAGCTCCCTTTCCTTTACGGAAATGTTTATATTTTCCACTCCTTCATTTTTACTGAACTTCTTTGTAAGTCCGCTGATTACCAGTTTTTCTTTAGCTTCCATCATTTTTCCTCTCCGTTTTACATCTTAAGGCCATTTGAGAGGGCCTCAGCACTGAGATACTTCCTGAATACCAGAAGCAGGATCACTGAAGGTATGAGCAGGATCACCGCAAATACGGATCCGGCCGTCTCCGGGAACGACATGATGATGCCGTATAGCTCGCTCGGCATGGTGTGTACGTTTGGAAGGCCTATGAGCAGGGATCCCTGGGCCTCCTCCATGGAGCCGAGGAAGGTATAAAGAGATGCCACCACTATCCCCGGCCAGGCCATCGGAAGAGTGATCTTAAAGAACACCCTGAGGGGTGAAGCTCCCGCATCCCTTGCGCTCTCCTCCTGCTGTATATGCACGGTCCTGAAGGCTCCGCTCGGTATCCAGACCATGAACATCATTGTATTCACTATGTGCACAAGTACCACGCCCACAAAGGTCCCCATGAGATTGAGCTTATAGAAGATAACTGCCATGGCAGTGTATATGCCCATCTTCGGGAATGCATTGGTCAGGAGGAAACTCAGCCTTACCAGGGAGCGCCCTCTGAATTTATACCTTGCTATGGCATAGGCAGCCGGAAGGCATATCATCAGAGAGACCAGGGTGACCACCACTGCAAGGACCAGCGAAGTAAATATCGTATCCACCATCTGGCTCTTTGACAGTATGTATTCCCACCATTTCAGCCCATAGGTCCTGGGCACCACATCCGGATACTCATACTGTCCTGCAAATGAAAGCACTACCATGTTCATGAGTGGCCCATAGAAAAACAGTACGAATACCGCAAAAAATATCCATTCGAAAAACTTCTTGTTTCCAAGCCCGTAATAAAGGCGTTTCATGGTTCAGAGCTCCTTTCCCTTTCCACATATATCCCGGCACAGAGAAGAGATCTAAAAGCCGTATCCCTGTCATAAAGCCTGAGCACAAACCTGTCCGCTCCGTCAGGGATCTCAAGGCCTATCTCCTTTTCCGAAATGTCGATCTCATGACTCATCTCATGGCCCCTGTCATCCCTGATAAGAAGCAGCGGGCTTACATCGGTATATTTCCTGTTCCATCCAAAGTAATCCGAGGAATTGTCTATGCTGAGCACAAGCTTTCCATCCCTTATCCCGGCCCACATAAGAGGCCCTTTCGTAACCAGGGTCCTCTGCCTTAATATGGCTCCGATCACCGCATCGGCCCTGTTTTTTTCCGACTCATCGTCCTGAAGTACGGCATAGGTGATCATGCAGGGGATGTCTGCAGGCCTTTTATGTATATCCTTGCCTGTCACTGCAGCCAGCCTGAAGCCTGCCAGCACCTTGTCCTCCCAGAGCCTGAGTGCATTTTCATTGCCGATGATCTTCTCGGCATGTTCATCCATGCCGGAACTGGTATTGAATACCTCGATATAATCCAGTATGTTCCAGTCATGTATCTTCATGTCAAAACGGCAGCCTGCCATGACAGGCCTTCCAAGGCAGAAGGGATGGGCAAATCCTATGGCTCTTGCTCCATTTGCCCGAAGCTTTTTGAAAAAGCCCTCCGGAGCGTTGGGATCCAGATCGGAAAAGCTGATCATGTCATTCATCCCGAGGGCCAGCACATGTCCGTAAAATGTAGTAAGCTCCACTCCTCTTATAAGATCCGTGGAAAGCCCGTCATCCTTTATGACCTGTTCTGCAAGCCTGTGTCCGGAGCAGGTATTGTGATCCGTAAGTGCCAGCACTCCGTATCCCTTTTCATCCGCAAGATGCATAAGCTCCTTTACGCTGAGGCTTCCGTCAGATTCAGTGGTATGGTTGTGAAGCTCTGCCCTCTGAAATATCATCTGTGGGCCTCCTTTCCGCTTACAATAAGCTCATAAGGAGTGTCGTCGTTCAGTATCTGATAGCAGTGAAGCACTATCCTGAGCACTCCGCCCTTAAAGTTCCAGGGAGTAAAGCCCGCTGATGCCTCAAGAGGCGAGATCCGTATCTTTCTCTCCGTCTCATCCCTGTGGGCACATCCCACATAGGCCCCGTTATGGAATACTGAAAGGTTTATCTCGGTTTTTTCCATACCTATGAGCCTGTCCTTTTCCTCCTCTGAAGCATCTCTTCCGTAATTTTTCTTCCACGCCAGGGACGCAGCCTCCCTGTCCTCATCGCTCACATTTTCCATAAGCCTTTTTCCGAAGGAAAAGCTTATCTCTATGCCCTCATTTTCCTCTGAAAGCACGGTCTCATAACTTATGTGTCCCAAAAAGCCCTTCATAAGGCTGCCGCTTACCTGATATCCGTTCATTCAAAGCTCCTTCCTGTTTTCGAGGATATTTTAGGCAATAAAAAATAAGCTTTCCCCCATGTTTTGGAAAAGCTTTGATAAAAAGTGTAAATATTGAGTAATGCGGAAATCTTTGGATGGGCTTTCCGTAAAGGTCACGGACATGATTTTGTAATCTTTACGAAAAGCCTGTGTTAAGTATCAGAGAAAGAACAAAAGGGAAAACTTAATCTTTCATCCCTGTTTTCAAAAACCCTTTGCTCCATGCTCATGCTTCCAGTTCTTTATGGCCCTGAGACGCTCTTTGCAGTTTTTCTCAGCTCCCTGGGCCGTAGGCCTGTAATACTCTTTTCCCAGAAGAGGATCCGGAAGGCACTGCATATCCGTAAGCTTGTCCTCATAGTCGTGGGCATATTTGTAGTCCTTTCCATAACCTTCATCCCTCATGAGCTTTGTTACGCCATTCCTTATGTTAAGGGGCACAGGTTCTGAAAGCATGGTGAGAGCATCCTTCTTGGCGGTCTCATATGCCACATAAAGAGCATTGGATTTCGGCGCCAGTGACATATATACCACCGCCTCGGTAAGATGGACGCTGCACTCCGGCATCCCTATGAAATGACAGGCCTGGTATGCAGCTACTGCAAGCTCAAGGGCCCTGGGATCTGCCAGCCCCACATCCTCGCTTGCAAATCTCGTAACCCTCCTTGCTATATAAAGCGGGTCTTCTCCGGCCTCCAGCATCCGGGCCAGCCAGTAAACCGCCGCGTCAGGATCAGAGTTACGCATGGATTTATGAAGAGCAGAGATAAGGTTATAATGTTCCTCTCCGTCCTTGTCATAAAGAAGGGATTTTCTCTGAGTACACTGCTCCACATCCTCCATGGTCACAAGGGTGCTTCCGTCCTCTCTGAGCTCTCCGTTAAGCACCGCCATCTCAAGAGTGGAAAGGGCTGCCCTGGCATCACCATTTGCAAATACGGCTATGAGATCAAGTACCTTGTCCTCCATGTCAAGTTTCTGGTCCCCGAATCCTCTGGGATCCGTAATGGCCCTCTGAAGCAGCTTAAGTATATCCTCCTTTGTAAGTGGCTTGAGTACGAATACACGGCACCTTGAAAGCAGAGCTCCGTTTACCTCAAAGGAAGGATTTTCCGTGGTAGCGCCTATGAGTATGATGCTGCCCTTTTCCACAAAGGGAAGGAAGGCATCCTGCTGAGCCTTATTGAAGCGGTGGATCTCATCCACGAAGACTATGGTCTTCTGTCCGAAACTCCTGTTTTCATCCGCCTGCTGCATAACGGCCCGGATCTCCTTTATGCCGCTTGTGACCGCCGAAAAATTTATGAATCTGGCTTTGGTCTGATTGGCTATGACATGGGCTATGGTAGTCTTTCCGACCCCCGGCGGTCCCCAGAATATCATGGAAGATACCTGATCCTGCTCTATGATGCGCCTAAGCACCTTTCCCTCGCCAAGGAGATGCTGCTGTCCCACTATCTCTGAAAGCTTCTCGGGACGCAGCCTTGAAGCCAGAGGCTGATATCCGCCTGCATGGCATTTTCCTGCAGATGATCCTCCGTAAGTGTCAAAGAGGTTCATTTGTCCATCACTTATCATATATCATCTCCATTTTCTGCACATGCATAAATTGCATAAATGTCATAAATGACTGTCGTAACCGAAGTCTCATTCCTTTTAAGTTCCTCCCAGTCATCTATCAGACAATTATGCACTTTTCCATATATCATATCCCCATATTCTACTGGATACGGTTTTAATTGCCCCTTATTTGAAGGATCCGGGTCGTAACCTATGTATCCTGAAGCATAGTGAAAATTATTCCAGCGCCGATGTTCCCAGCAGGCCAGTTGATCCAGCGTAGGGTATTCCCTAAGCTTAGAAAGTATCTTATCAGTGTCAGCAGCACATAAAATAATCTCATCCTTTTGCGGCAGAGCAGGAATATAATCCAAGATCCGTCTAATATATCTGCGATTAGCGGCCTGTGCTCTGTTTGATGCCCGTTTTTCATGGTCAAGCTTTTTCCATAGCTCCATGGGTGTGGCTAAATGGCCTATACCCTGAAGAGACAAATAAGCGTAATTAAAGCTCATCGCCTCCTGTTCAATTCTTGAATCTACTATGTTGCTTCTGTTAAGGATATGTTCCATTCCACCAAAAGCTATAAGCCTGCAATATCCACCATGCTGATACCCCATAAGCTCAAGTAATTCTCTTTCATTTTTATCTATATAGACCGCCACCGGAAGATACTTTCCACAATCCGTATGCTTTTCGAGATTTCCGGTCTGAAAATGCTCCCTGTTAATATGCCGCATGTTAAGATAATCTGTCAGCTCTCTGAACATTCCTATATTTATGGAAGGATCGGAAAAGCATATTGCAGCATAAGTTGGCATCGGGTATTTTGAAAGCTCTGTCTCCACATCCCTGTCAAGTGCATCTGCAGCTATTATATTAATATTGCATATTTTCTCTATAGCCGGATACATAGTTTTTATTTTAGACCTTGTGCCTTCTTTATCATGATCCACTATGGTTACTCTGAGTTTCTCATAGCCTTTGATCCTTGAGAAGGGTGTCAGGTCACCTGTAAGCAGTGCCTCATGAAGGACCGCCTGTCCAAGTTTTCCAAAACCGGCAATAAAAATATGCGGCTCCGGTATCTTATACAATAAGTCAGGCTCTTTCTCCCCCTCCTGAAAAGAAAGCCCGTCAAGTATAGGTTCAAAAATTGGCTCTCTTGAGAAAAGCTCCCTCACAGCCATTCTCGCAGGATCGAATATGTAAAGATCTATCGGGGCTTTTCCCTTCTGCTTGTCCTGACGCTCTAATATAAGTCTTTCAAGCTGCCTGTCTTCGCAGCGCATAAGACAGCAGAACTCCTGAATGGAAACATCTTCTGTATATTTCATCAGATAATCTTCAAGCTGTCTTAAAACCATATAGTTTTTCATCGCATCTTCAGAAAAGAGCACTATCTCAGAAAACAAATGGAAAAACTTTTCAAATCTTCCTGAGTCCTTCTCATTTTCAGGATATCCC
>DVNQ01000009.1 GCA_018714245.1 Candidatus Avilachnospira avicola | reverse complement strand
CCGGCTCCCATAAAGCCTTAATATAATAGCATAAATCATTTTACTTGGCAAGCAGCTTTGTCCTGGTCCCTGCCCTTTCCTCTTTGCTTTCCGGGATGGAGAAGATGAGTCAACATTTTGCAGGAGTTTGTCCACGCTACTGGAAAAATCCCTGCAGGCGTTATATATTTAAGAGCGTAATTATTTTCATAACTGGAGGAAACATGAAAAAATCAAATCTTTTTATATCCGCGGCTCTTCTTGGCTTGGCCCTGCTTGCAGGCTGCGCAGGCTCACAGGATAAGGCAGCGGAGACGGAGACCTCTGCCGCATCGGCCGAGGTGACCGAAACAGAGACGACATCGGAAGCGGAAGAGACTGAAGCTGAAAATGCTGAAGAAGCCGAGGCAGCTGCTGACGAATCTGAACCTGAGGCTGAAGCCTCTGCCGCTCCCGATTACAGCCTTTCTGACAACTGGGCCTATTATGCTGACGGAGAAGAGGAAAGCCCGGCAGATGTATTTTTCATCTGCCCTACCGTATACAGCGGAGATGAAGGTGTCTTCAACATGAGCCTTGAGGATGAGGAGGCAAAAGCCAGCTTCCTTGGCGCAACCAACATGGAAAAAGGCATCTATGATGCCGATGCCCGCTTCTTTGCTCCTTATTACCGCCAGGGCGGACTCAACATATATGAACTTTCTGCCGAGGAAAGGGAGCCCTATCTGCAATTTGCCTATGATGATATAGCACTGGCCTTTGATTATTATATGGAGCATGAAAATAACGGAAGGCCCATCATACTTGCAGGCTTCTCCCAGGGTGCCGATCTCTGCATACGTCTTTTAAAGGATAAGTTTGAGGATGAAAGCCTTCAGTCAAAGCTTATTGCCTGCTATGCCATAGGCTGGAGCATTACCGAGGAGGAGATCAAGGCATATCCCTGGCTGCACTTTGCAGAAGGGGAGGATGACACCGGCGTGATCATAGCCTTCAACAGCGAGTCAGAGGCCATCACTGATTCCATGATGATACCCGAGGGCACAAAGACCCTCTGCATCAATCCCCTTAACTGGAAGACCGATTCCACTCCCGCAGATAAGAGCCTTAATATGGGAGCCTGCTTTACCGATTATGACGGCAATATAACCTCGGAGATCCCGGAGCTTACAGGTGCCTATATCGATGAGATGAGAGGCGCTCTCAAGGTGACGGACGTTACTCCCGAAGAGTATCCTGCAGGACTTTACATCTTTGAGGACGGTATCTATCATCTCTATGATTACCAGTTCTTCTACCGCAACCTTCAGGAAAATGTTGAGGTGCGTACCGAAGCCTACCTTGGAGCTGCAGAGCTTGAGGAAGCAGCATAAATGCCTGTCGGCAAAGAAAAACGGAGCAGACCTAAGATCTGTTCCGTTTTTTTGTCTTCAATGTACCAACAGCTCCGCATATCAGGAGCAGGGCCGTTCCCGCTCCGAATATGGCTGCTATCCTGAAGGCCGTATCGAAGAAGAAACCCTCGGGCACTATATTTATCAGCATGTCCACTCTCGGATCAAGTATCCAGAAGTCATTGTCAAAGAATATATGATGGAAGGTCACGAAGGCACTGGAAAAATCCGCGGCAAGTATGCCAGCCAGTATGGCAAGAAGCAGAAACAGTATGCCGGTACCGATCAGCAGGCTTCGTGAAAACACGTAAAGGAGTTCTTTTCTGAGGATCAGATACATGGACACAAGACAGATCAGGCAGATCACTGCCGCAAAAAGCCTGAGTCTCTGAGCTCCCACGAAAAGATCTCTCACATCCTTCATATGGGCGATCTCCCTGTCAGTGAAAAATCCCCTCAGTTCTCCGCCCATCCTGACCTCGATCTGAAGATCATCATAACCCTCATCTCCCCGAAGATAATGCATCATATGCTCCGTCACCGCCATGAGCCCGTCCTCCTCGCTCATGGTCATGTCCGGAAGGTCGGAGAGCACATCATATTTTTCATATTCCTGCTCAAAATATCCCGGTGTCCAGTAGCAGACCGCTTCCACCGAAGTGATCAGCAGTATGAACAGCAGACATAGGGTAAATATGACTCCGATCAGGCCGGTACCGATATGCTTTTTATCGATCCCTGTCTCCTTCATCATACAGGCCTCCGAAGATCCAGATTTCCGAGGAGCCATATCCTTGCCTTTACTCTCCTTCCGCAGAGAGGCTCTCCCAGGAGATCTTCCTTCCTCATGCAGAGCTTTAAGGACACTCCGTTGCAGACAAGGGAAAGCTGCCAGAGCTCCTCGCCCGTCACATTATTTACGGCCTCTTCCACACTCATGATCTCTCCTATGATCGAATACTGATCACATTCGATACCGCTGGGCATAAGGCTCTGCTCTACTACGCTGTAAAGATCCTCTGTCTTTATCCTGTCTGCGGCCTCATTATACAGATGCATATCCGAAGCCGTAAGGGTCTCTATGGCATCCTGGTCTCCCTGCATCGCAGCCTCAAGGAGCCTTTCCTCCTCATTTTTCCTCATGGCAAAGCTCTCGTCCGCCTCTCCTGCCTTTGTGACCGGGAGCAGTACCACCCCTTCATTTGCAAATGCGGTAAGCGAGGTCCCTTTGAAATCCGAAGGGGGATTAAGCCTCAGATATTTTTTATATTCCAGCGAAAACTGGATATAGAAGATCAGGGATATGCCAAGCTTATACTCATCTATAAGTCCGGCAAATGTCTCTTGCTCCGTGTGCCGCTCAAGCCCGCAGTTTTCCTCCGAGCTGTAATCTCTTGCGCAGAAAAATGGATAATAATACCTTATCTGCCCGGTACCGTCAGGGTAGGTGATAGTATCCGCAGCGATCCCTATATCCTTTCCTACGGAAAGCAGATACTCTGCCTCCTTGCTGCCTTCAGCATTTTCGATGACTGTATGCAGATTTTCAGGCCTTATGACCTTATCCCTGAGAAACTCATATACATCCGTTTCCGTAAGGAGGGCTCCGAAGCCTGCTGCCCTGAGAAATTTATGCATCGTCTTTCCTTTCAAGAAAAGCTGCCGCAGACCCTTCCCTGGGAAGGCGTTTTGCGGCAGCCGTACCTGTCATTTTATCCAACTATGCGAAGCTTGAATCTGGACGCCTCCTGTTCGGAATCCACAAGCTTTATCATGCCTCCAAGGCGGGCTATCTTATCCTCAAAGTTTTCATAGCCGCGCTGGATATATCCTATCTCCTCGATTGTGCTGTAGCCTTCTGCCGCGAGTGCAGCGATGACAAGAGCCGCTCCTGCACGAAGGTCAGGCGATGATACCGAGGCTCCGGAAAATCTCTCAATGCCGTCGATGACAGCCACATTTCCCTCGACCTTGATATTGCCTCCCATACGGGAAAGCTCGTCCACATATTTGAAACGGTTCTCAAATATGCTTTCCGTCACCATGCTTGTCCCCTCCGCAAGGGACAGGGCCACGGAGATCTGGGGCTGCATGTCCGTAGGGAATCCGGGATAGGGGAGAGTCTTGATGTCAGTATGGCGCTGTCTGGGTGCTCCTATGACTCTCACCGCCTCATCATATTCCTCTACCTCATTGCCCATCTCAAGGAGCTTTGCGGTGATTGCTTCAAGATGCTTGGGAATGACATTCTTTATAAGGATGTCTCCTCTTGTGGCGGCTGCCATGCACATGAAGGTCCCCGCCTCTATCTGATCAGGAATGATGGCATATTCCGTACCATGGAGCTTTTCAACTCCCCTTATCCTGATGGTATCGGTACCTGCGCCCTTTATGTTGGCTCCCATGCTGTTCAGGAAGTTTGCAACATCGACTATGTGAGGCTCCTTTGCGGCATTTTCAATGATGGTCTGGCCGCTGGCCATTACCGCAGCCATCATCACATTGATGGTGGCTCCAACGGATACCACGTCAAAATAGATATGTGAAGCTCGAAGCTCCTCTGCATCGGCTATCACGGAACCTGACTCTATGCGGACCTCGGCACCCAGGGCCTTGAATCCCTTTATATGCTGGTCTATGGGCCTTGAGCCTATGTTGCAGCCTCCGGGAAGCGGGACCCTGGCATGTCTGTACTTTCCAAGCAGAGCCCCTATAAAATAATAGGAAGCTCTTATGCGCCTGATAAACTCATCATCCACGGATATATCCGTGATGGTCTTTCCATTTATCCTTACGGTATGCCTGTCCGTCCTCTCTACCCTGGCGCCTATCTCAGAGATGGCCTCCAACATTACGTTTATGTCTTTTACATCGGGAAGGTTCTCGACTACCACGTCCTCATCGGACATGACTGCCGCCGCCAGTATCCCGAGAGCAGCATTTTTTGCACCGCTGATGGTCACTTCACCTTTAAGCGGTACGCCGCCCTTTATTATATACTGTTCCATGCAAATCCTCTTCCTGATCTGTAAGGTCAAATTACCCGGTCAAAAAAGAGCATCCTGACTCTGCTGCGATGCTCTTTTTGACTCACGGAAAGTTATATCATATTTTTTTTCAATATGCAACAGCACATATCGTATTATAATCCATGGAAAAAAGCCACTGCTCGGCCTCATCCCGGCTCATGGAAAGCTCTCTTACGGACTCATCCCCGGAAGCAGGCATGTAAATGCGTATCTGGTCATTATTATATCCATACAGATATGCATAGCTGCCGTCGGGCAGGCTTACTGCAACGGGCATGCCCTTATATACGAAATAAAGGAGCTTCGTAAGATCCAGTCCGTAGGCATCCAGCACCAGCAGGCTCTCATCCTCATGATCCATATTTCCGCTGAAGCTCTCAAGAGCCACTATCAGGGGATATGCGGTCTGCATGGGATTTGCGATCGTCATTGATTCCGTCCTGTCTGCCCTGTTATATACGATACGTCCATTCTGATCCGTAACATGGCCCATCTCCTCATAGCAGGAATCTATGGCGTCCGAAAGCCTGTCTGCACGCATCACAAGCCTCCCGTTTGCGTAGGAAAGGAAGGATATCCCCGCTTCCCTGTCGCTGTCAAGCTCAACTACGGCAGATCTTTCATAGGAAATCTGCTCCGGCGCCCTTACCTTAAGGCTCCTTGTGGTCCTGATCTCATTGTCAAGGGAGACATAATAGACCTTCTTTTTATCCGGATCATTTTCCGTAAATATCGAGCTCGGAACTCCGGTCGGAGCTTCCGTGGATACTACCGTATCCTCTCCGTAAAAATCATATCCCCCAGTTTCATTTTTCCTGTAGAGGCGAAGCTTGATCCTGTTTCCCTCAACGGTGACATCATCTATATATATGCTTTCCCTGCTGTATTCCTTCTCAAGGCCCAGGCTCCGGTTAAGTATCTCTATCCTGTACATCGGAAGGCTCCTCATGGTCCCATTTACGGAAAATTCATCATTCCGTCCGGCTCTTCCGATGATCAGATCATCATTGGAAAAATCCAATACCCGGAGATATTCGTCTCCCTCCTGCTCTATGGTCCTTGTGGACCCGCTCTCCAGATCCAGAAGCCTTATGCGCTCAGCATGATGGAGTTCTCCCGTCTCCCAGGCAAAACCGGACTGAGTCTCATTTACCGCATATGTTCCGGGGCGCAGTCCTGAGGCTATGCTGACCATCTCAAGGGAATTCAGGTCTATGGCAACTACCGCATCCAGCTGTTTAAGATAGAGCATGTCATTGCCGCCCTTCCTGCAGAGCTCATTAAGCTCATAGCTGATCCGATCGAAACTCTGGGCTATGGGCATGAAGAAAAGCTCCGTAAGTATATCGTTCTGCAGATCATAGCGATAATAGGCGATCCCGTTATACCCTTCATGGACGCCTCTGTTCATATATCCATAGACCACGAAATCAAGTATGCCCGTATCCTCCATGGAAAGGATCTTTATGTCATGCTTTCCATAGTTTGAGCGGACACCGTCATCCGTACCGCTTCGGAATGAAAATACGCTGACCGCCACCCGGTCCTCCTGATCGTAGCACCAGAGCTCCCGGTTGGACTTGAAAGCTATGTACCTGCCTCCCTCTGATTTCATGTCCTGGAGCATACCGTCAGAGCTTATGCCCAGATCTATCCTCTTTCCGGAAAAAAGCCTGGGGCTTCCGTCAAAGATCTGATCCGCCTCTCTCTCATAGTTCATGAGATATATACGCTCCGAGCCCTGTCTCAGGGTAAACTGGTCAGTGACCATATATCTTTCAAGGTTATCCGTCTCCTCATTCCTTGCGGCCACATAAGAGACCTCGATCTCGGACATGATGCCGTTATATTCCTTTACGGTCACAAAGGGCTCGCTCTCCATCCTCATGTCAGAGGATCCCCAGGTAAGGTGTGAGAAGCTGGAATGTATGTCAGCCTCTCCCAGGTTTGACACATCCGCCGTATCGCTGGTCTCAATGTAAGTCGTTAGCTCCCTGGCAGCCTCATAGTCAAAGGTCCTGGTACTGAAATCCCTGGCGAAGGCGATCATCCCGCTGATATATTCATCATCTGTCCAGATCATTCTGGTGTAATAGTTGATGCTTTCTTCACCGAGATCCAGCTGTATCCGAAGGAGATACTGCCTGTCCTTGGATATAAGGTTCTGTATCGGAAGATCGGCGTAAGAGGTCATGCCCTCCGTCCGCACCTCCTTTACCTCAGTCCTCTCCACAAAATGACTGAGATCCAGGCTCCTTATCTCATAGCTGAGGCCGGTGATGGTATTTCCATAGCCATCGATCCGGATCGAAAGGCTCCGATCCGGAGGTAGGACCGTAATGCTGTCCGATACGGCAGCATTTCCCATATCCTGTCTGTAGCCATGCATGACATTGATATCCTGTCCGTCCTGCTCCACATATATAACGGGAAGCTCCGGCTCATCCATCGAAGTATAGACCGTATACTCCGCTTCTACATGCTGAAAGGACCACGCAAAATAGACCGCCACGGCGATCAGAAAGATTATGAACAGTATGAGTATCCTGATCAGGAGCTTTTTCAGATTTTTTGAAGCCCTTGTCACCTTATATTCAGTCCTTTATATATCCGAGGGCCCTCTCCAGAGCCTCCTTTTCCTCCGCTCCGAGCGGCGTATAGGTGCTTCCTGCCTCCACGTCCTTTACATAGATGAAGCAGCCCTCCCTGGAGTGCATGCAGTTTATGATCATGCCCGTATTGGTATGGTCCAAAAGAGCCAGTGCAAATGACATCTTTCCTCCCATGCCCTCAAAAGCGTCGTAGTGGACTATTCCGAACTTCTGAAGGGATGCCCTTATGTTGCGGTTCATGACTCTCATGGATTCCCTGTCCGCAAGCTTAGCCTCCTTGAGCTCTTCTATGTCCTCATGCTGCCTGAGTATGAATTCTTCCAGGCTTTCGGCATCCTTTCCGCGCATGAACATATCGTATCTTCGATATAATCCCCTGTATTTCCCTATAGCTATGATCGATACGACTATCGCAGCTATGCTGAGTGCCGCAAGGATCACAAGGGCTATGATCAATATCTCTCTTTCTGTCATATATCCTTCCTCCGGTATCATCTGAGCAGATCGGATATGCGGTTAAGCTCATCCAGAGAATAGTATTCTATCTCTATCCTTCCCTGCTCCTTCCGTCCGGCCCTGATATGTACCTTGGTATTAAGTCCCTCACAGAGCCTGAGCTCCAGATCCTTCAAAAATATTTCCCTGCGCTCGGCTTCGGGATCCTCCTTCTTTTTCACTGGTCCTGAGCCTCTCTTCTTTTTAAGGGCGTCCGCCCGCTTTTCTGCCTCTCTTACGCTGAGTCCTTTTTCGGCTATCTCTATAGCCAAGGCCTTAAGCTCCTTTTCATCTTCGATGGTTATGAGGCATCTTGCATGTCCTGCGCTGATCCTTCCCTCCGTAAGGAGCTCGATCACCTCCCCGGGAAGCTGAAGGAGCCTCAGGCTGTTTGCGATGGATGCCCTGCTCTTTGACACCTTCTCAGCCACTTCCTCCTGGGTAAGCCCATAGCCATCCATGAGCTCCCGAAAGGCAAGGGCCTCCTCCACGGGTCCCAGATCCTCCCTCTGAAGGTTTTCGATAAGGGCTATCTCCGCTGCATCTTCCTTATCAAGATCAGTCACTATGACCGGGACCTCTTTCAGTCCTGCAAGCTTTGCGGCCCTCCATCGCCTCTCACCGGCAACGATGGTATAGGTTATGCCTGTCTTTCTTACTATCAGCGGCTGAAGGATGCCGAATCTCTTTATGGAATCAGAAAGCTCCCTGAGGCTTTCCTCATCAAAGTTCTTTCTTGGCTGGGACCTGTTCGGCTCTACGAGAGAGGTCCTTACATATCTTCTTTCTGATTCGCTCCCCGCCTTTTCTGCCGGCGAAGTCTTCTCTTTTCCCTTGGGCTGTTTTTTTTCCTTTTCCGATACCTTCTCCGTCTGCTCAGCAGCTTCTGTCTTTCTGCCGGGCTTTGACTGCTTTTTTACAGGCTCTCCTGAGCCTCCGGATGCCGCTTTATTTTTTTCCTGTTCCCTGGCCGAAGATATATCTTCTCCTCCGAATATGGCCCCAAGGCCCCTTCCAAGTGCCTTCTTTGCCATCAGAGCTCCCTCCCTTCACGATCCATAAGCTCCGCTGCAAGGAGCCTGTAGCTTTCTGCTCCCCTGGAAGCAGTATCATAGGTATTTATAGGCTCTCCGAAGGACGGAGCCTCCGCAAGCCTGACATTTCTCGGTATCATCGTATCAAAGATATTTTCATTAAGATTTTCCCTTACGGATTCAACCACCTGCTCGGAAAGTCTGGTCCTCTGATCGTACATGGTGAACAGTACACCCTCCACATAGAGAGAAGGATTCAGCTTCTGCTTTACCAGATCCACTATCTTGAGAAGCTGGCTCAGCCCTTCCAGGGCATAGTATTCGCACTGTATGGGTATGATGAGGCTGTCTGATGCAGTGAGGGCATTGACCGTAAGCACGCTTATGGAGGGCGGACAGTCTATGAATATATAGTCATAACCATCCTTTAAGGCATCAGTAACTTTCTTAAGGCGCACATCCATGTCGGAGAGCTCCTGAAACTCCGCTTCAGCTCCCGACAGGTCCATATCCGCTCCTATCAGGTCCAAGCCGGGCATGACATCCTTATGGATACAGCTTTCAGGCTCTGCATTGCCGCAAATAAGATCATATACCGTATCCCTTATCTCAGGATCCGTATGTGCCGCAAGCCCGCTTGTGGAATTGCCCTGGGGATCAAAATCGATCAGAAGGACCTTCTGCTCTGCCTCTGCAAGGCTTGCGGCCAGGTTTATGGCCGTAGTGGTCTTTCCTACTCCCCCTTTTTGATTTGTAATGGCTATGACTTTTCCCATGCTGTCTACTTCCTTCAAAGATAAAGCAATGTTTCAAAGAAACATTGCTCTGTTTAGCCTATATACTACCATATCAGAACTCAAAAATACAATAAAAACTGTCTAAACCCGGCTGCATCTGCTATAATCAGGAAAAAAGCAGAGAAAGGAATCCTGTAAATGGAAAAGAAAAATCCCATAGTTACCATAGAGCTCGAAAACGGCGGAGTAATGACAGCCGAGCTTTATCCTGATGTCGCTCCCAATACGGTAAATAACTTCATAAGCCTTATAAATAAGGGCTTTTATGACGGCCTTATCTTCCATCGTGTCATACCCGGATTCATGATCCAGGGCGGAGACCCTACCGGTACCGGCATGGGAGGCCCCGGCTACAGCATCAGGGGAGAATTTGCCTATAACGGCTTTAACAATCAGCTTCGCCACGAAGCAGGCGTTCTATCCATGGCCCGCAGCATGATGCCAGACAGTGCCGGATCCCAGTTTTTCATCATGCATGAGACTGCTCCCCACCTTGACGGACAGTATGCCGCATTCGGAAAGCTGCTTACAGGCATGGAGGAAGTGGACAGGATCGCAAATGTCTCAAGAGACAGAAATGACCGCCCGAGAGAGGATCAGCGTATCAGGCATATGAGCGTGGATACCTTCGGCGTGGATTATCCTGAACCTGAAAAATGCTGACAGACATAAGCATGTAAATGTAAAGGCCCGGGAGCTCTGATAACTGATCAGACTCCCGGGTCTCTTTTCTTTT
>DVNQ01000008.1 GCA_018714245.1 Candidatus Avilachnospira avicola | reverse complement strand
TCCAGAAACGGATCACGGAGAGCGGGGCATTCAGGATTATCGGGCTTCCCCTCATAATGCTCTCCTGCATGGCTTTCCTTATATCAGGAAGCTATAACCCCTTCATTTATTTCAGGTTCTGATGCCTATGTCAAAGAAAAGGATCATAAACTTAATAACGATAGCGAGCTTCCTTTTGTTGTGCTGTATCCTACCCATTTTCGGGGCAGCAGCGGAGGTACTTGGATTTTCGGATACCCAGGCTGAAAACAGGGCCTATGAGGAATTTCCAAAGGTGCGCAGCATGGATGAGCTGCTTTCATTTCCCGGGCGTTTTGAAAGCTGGTTTTCGGATCACATGTTTTTCAAGACTGAATTCGTCAGGGCAAAGACCATGACGGAGCTTAAACTTTTCGGAGAGCTGGATAGCAGCTCGGTGATACTTGGGACTGAGGAACCCTGGCTTTTCTACAAGAAGGCGGATGACGGAACCACGCTTGAGACATATAAGCGGATCGATCAATATTCAGAGGATGAGCTTTATGCCATAGGCGAGGAGCTCAGGGCCTTTAAGACGGAGCTGGAAAGGAACGGCGTAAAGGAGTTCATCTTTTACATAGCTCCGGATAAGGAGAGCATTTACGGTGATAAGTACATGCCTGATCACATAGTAAGGAGAGAAGGGGAAAGCAGCACCGAACAGCTCCGGAACTTTCTTGAAAGAGAGTACCCCGACATACATGTGATATATCCTGCGGAGGAATTCCGGGCCTCCGAGGGAAGCCTTAAGGGAGCCGAGACCCTTTATTACAAGACGGATACCCATTGGAACCTTGCAGGAGCCTTTCTTGGCATGAGCATACTCATGGATGAGACTGCCCGGCTCTTCGGAACGGAATATAGCTATTTGGATACGGGCTTTTTTGACGCGGGAAGGGCTGAAGGAGATCTTCAGAGGCTGGCCCTTCTGCCCCATGCCTTTGACAGGGTGGAATACGGCTATGACCGGGAGCTGCAGTTCGACTATACCTCCGTGCTTGAGTCGGAGGTAACCGGAGAAAATGTGATCTATGAGGGTGAGAGCAGGAGCGATAGCTGCATGGAACTTTCCATGTACTTCTGCGGAGATTCCTTCAGGCTGGCTGCAGCGGGCTATATCATGGAGGCCATGGAAAGGGCCTGTGTGGCTGACAGGCATTATCTTAGCCTTGAGGATGTAAGGGAAAAACAGCCGGATGTATTTGTCCTTGAGATCGCCGAACGCTATCTTCATGAGCTTCCCGACATAGAAGGCTATAACTGTGAGGCAAGGCCTTGGAGCAAGTAGTTGACGTATGCCCCGTGTCTTCCTTATAATATGGATAGTTTTTTGCAAAAAAGGAGCAGTATTATTATGAAAGGAATCATACTTGCCGGCGGATCAGGCACAAGGCTGTACCCTCTTACAAAGGTAACATCCAAGCAGCTTCTTCCGATATATGATAAGCCAATGATATACTATCCCCTGTCGGTGCTGATGAATGCCGGCATAAAGGATATACTTATAATTTCCACACCCCTGGATACTCCCAGGTTTGAGGAGCTTCTCGGGGACGGAAGCCAGTTCGGCATCAGCCTGAGCTATAAGGTCCAGCCCTCTCCGGACGGGCTTGCCCAGGCCTTCATCATAGGCGATGAATTTATAGGAGATGACAATGTCGCCATGATACTCGGCGACAACATCTTCCACGGCCATGGCTTTACCAAGAGACTCAGGAAGGCTGCGGAAAAGCAGACCGGAGCCACGGTTTTCGGATACTACGTGGATGACCCCGAAAGATTCGGAATAGTGGAATTTGATGAGTATGGAAAGGCCATATCCATAGAGGAGAAGCCGGAGCATCCCAAGTCCAATTACTGTGTGACAGGACTATATTTCTATGACAACAGGGTCGTGGAGTATGCAAAGAGCCTGAAGCCTTCAAAGAGAGGCGAACTTGAGATAACGGATCTTAACCGCATTTATCTTGAAAAGGGAGAGCTGGAGGTGGAGCTTCTGGGACAGGGCTTTACATGGCTGGATACCGGGACCCATGAGTCGCTTATGGATGCGGGAAACTTTGTAAGGACCGTGGAGACCCACCAGCACAGGAAGATAGCCTGCCTGGAGGAGATCGCCTATCTCAACGGATGGATAACCAGGGATCAGGTCATGGAGGCTTACGAGGTGCTTAAGAAGAACCAGTACGGAAAATATCTTAAGGATGTACTGGATGGAAAGTATGTGGACAAGCTTTCCGAAAAGCCGGAAGGGAAGTGATCATATGTATCTGCCTTCAGATACGGATATGCTGCTCTCCATACTGAACATGAAGCTCAGGGACCTTGATATAAGCTTTGATGAGCTCTGTGAGGAAGAGGACCTGGATGCGGGAGAGATCACCGAGAAGCTGCTTTCTGCCGGATATTCCTATGACAGGAAGCATAACTGCTTTTCATGAATGCAAGGCTGCATGACATACTAACAGAACACATGATTTGATAATATAGAAAGGGCTGCGGAAGACGCAGGATCGAGATATGAAGATAATTGTTACAGGCGGTGCAGGCTTTATAGGAAGCGTGATGGTACAGTATCTTGTCAGGGAATATCCCGGAGACGAGATCATCAATCTGGATAAGCTTACTTATGCGGGAAACCTTGAGAACCTGAGATCAGTGGAAAATGAAAAGAACTACAGGTTCGTAAAGGGAGATATAGCTGACAGGGATTTTGTCTTTGATCTTTTTGAAAAGGAAAAGCCCGACGTGGTGATCAACTTTGCCGCTGAGTCCCATGTGGACAGGTCGGTTGAGCACCCTGAGGAGTTCGTAAGGACCAATGTGGTGGGGACCACCACATTGCTTGATGCCTGCAGGACCTACGGCATAGGCCGCTATCATCAGGTATCCACCGATGAGGTCTACGGAGATCTGCCCCTTGACCGTCCGGATCTGTTCTTTACGGAGACTACTCCCCTTCATGCCTCAAGCCCCTATTCGGCTGCAAAGGCATCCGCGGACATGTTTGTCATGGCTTATCACAGGACCTTCGGGCTGCCTGTCACCATATCCAGGTGCTCCAATAACTATGGCCAGTACCAGTTCCCTGAAAAGCTTATCCCTCTTATGATAAGCAGGGCTCTTGCCGATGAGGAGCTTCCCGTCTACGGAGACGGAGCCAATGTGAGGGACTGGCTTCATGTGGAGGATCACTGCAAGGCCATAGATCTTGTGGTAAGACACGGACGTGAAGGAGAGATCTACAATATCGGAGGACATAATGAGAGGACAAATCTGCAGGTGGTAAAGACCATCCTTTCCGCCCTAGGAAAGCCCGAGTCCCTAATAAAGTATGTAAAGGACAGGCCAGGACATGACCGCCGCTATGCGATAGATCCCACAAAGATCGAGAAGGAGCTGGGATGGAAGCCCCAGTATACCTTTGATACTGGCATAAAGCAGACCATAGACTGGTATCTCAGCAATCAGGATTGGTGGGAGCGCATCATTTCCGGAGAGTATCAGAATTATTTCAGAGAGATGTATAAGGACAGAGTATGAAGATCTTTGTTACCGGAGTAAGAGGCCAGCTTGGACATGATATCATGCTGGAGCTTGAGAAAAGAGGCATAGGAGCCACGGGCGTTGACAAGGAAGAGATGGACATAACGGATGCTGAGGCCGTAGATAAGCTGATCTCTGCCGAGGCCCCGGATGCTGTGATCCATTGTGCGGCATGGACCGCTGTGGATGCGGCAGAGGATGCAGAAGATGCCTGCAGGGCCGTAAATGCACTTGGAACTGAAAACATCGCAAAGGTATGCGGAAAACTCGGCATACCTATGATGTATTTTTCCACGGATTACGTATTCAACGGGACGGGCACAAAGCCCTGGAAGCCGGAGGATGAGGCGGATCCGCTGGGAGCCTATGGAAGGACCAAGTATGAGGGAGAGCAGGCGGTAAGGAAATATGTGCCCAAGAAGCATTTCATACTGCGCCTTCAGTGGGTATACGGCATAAACGGCAAAAACTTCGTAAAGACCATGCTCAGGCTTTCCGAGGATCATAAAAGCCTTAGGGTGGTGGACGATCAGATAGGAGGACCTTCCTATACTCCGGATATAGCCAGGCTTTCTGTGGACATGATACTTACAGACAGATACGGAACGTATCACGTGGCCAACAGGGGCTACTGCTCCTGGGCAGAATTTGCCAGAAAGATATTTGAGCTCTCGGGCAAGGACGTGGAGGTGATCCCCGTTTCCACCGAGGAATACGGAGCAAAGGCACCCAGGCCCAGAAATTCACGGCTGGATACCTCAAAGATTTCCGAAAGCGGATTTGAGGAGCTGCCGATGTGGGAGGATGCATTAAGACGTTATCTCAGGGAGCTTTCAGAAGCCTGAGCCTTCAAAGGATGGTATAAGCATGGGAAAATATTTCGGAACGGACGGTTTCAGAGGCGAGGCCAATGTGGACCTTAAGGTGGAGGACGCCTTCAGGGTGGGACGCTTTCTGGGCTGGTACTATAAAAATCAGCATCCCGGTGAAAGATGCAGGATAGTGATAGGCAAGGATACGAGAAGATCCTCATATATGTTTGAGGATGCCCTCTCCTCAGGCATTACAGCTTCGGGAGCTGATGTATATCTGATGCATGTGACGACAACTCCCTCCGTGGCCTATATAGTAAGGGTGGATGGCTTTGACTGCGGGATCATGATATCCGCCTCCCATAATCCCTACTATGACAATGGCATAAAGGTCATAAGCGGGACCGGAGAAAAGATAGACGATGAGACCATAGACCGCATAGAGGAATATCTGGATGGAAAGACCGGAGAGATCCCTCTTGCCCTGAGGGACGATATAGGGCGGACCGTGGATTATGCCGCAGGAAGGAACAGATACATAGGCTATCTCATATCCATAGCCGACAGATCATTCAAGGGAAAGGATGTGGCACTGGACTGCTCCAACGGTTCCGCTTCTTCCATAGCAAAGCCCGTATTTGATGCGCTGGGAGCCAGGACCCATGTGATGGCCTGTGAGCCCAACGGTACCAATATAAATGACGGAGTGGGCTCCACCCATATCGAAAAGCTTCAGGAATTCGTGGTAAGGGAGGGCTGCGACATAGGCTTCGCCTATGACGGAGACGCGGACAGATGTCTTGCCGTGGACGAGCATGGAGAGGTCATCAACGGAGACCAGATCATGTATGCCTGCGGAAAGCTCATGAAGGAGGAAGGGGAGCTTAAGGATGACACGATAGTAGTCACCGTCATGTCCAACTTCGGGCTTTTCAAGGCCTTTGACCGGGAAGGGATCAGGTACGAAAAGACCAAGGTGGGCGACAGGTTCGTATATGAGTGCATGTCAAAGGAGGGTTATTCGCTCGGAGGCGAGCAGTCGGGACATATCATCTTCTCAAAGCTTGCCACCACCGGTGACGGTATCCTTACATCCCTGAGGCTCATGGAGGTCATGCTGGAGAGGAAGTGCGAGGCTTCCAAGCTCTGGGAGGAATGTCCCATGTATCCTCAGTGCCTGAGGAACATAAGGGTGACTGACAAGCAGAAGGTCATGGATGACAGGGCAGTAAATGAAGCCATAAAGAAGGCCGAAGCTGAGCTTGCCGATAAAGGCCGCATACTGGTAAGGGGATCCGGAACGGAGCCTCTCATCAGGGTCATGGTGGAGGCCGACAGGCAGGAGGAATGTGAGAGGCTCGTCGACATGGTCATAGATGTGATAAAGGAACAGGGGCTTTCAGCGGAAGGCTGATGGCATTAATACGGAAGACAGGATGCGCGGACGAAGCAGAAAGCTTTGTCTGCGCCTTGGTTTAAATAAAGAAAGCGATAGATATGCTTAATTTTGAAAGGTATGTGCCTCAGGAGGCATTTTCATATAAAGAGAGGACCTGGATCGATAAGGAGCTTACGAAGGCTCCCAGATGGTGCTCCGTGGATCTTCGTGACGGGAATCAGGCTCTGATAAAGCCTATGAATGTGGATGAAAAGATAGAGTTTTTCCTGATGCTCTGTGAGCTTGGATTCAAGGAGATAGAAGTGGGCTTTCCGGCCGCCTCAAGCCTTGAGTTCGATTTCATAAGGCAGCTTTCCGACAGGAAGCTCATCCCTGATGATGTGTACATACAGGTCATAACCCAGGCCCGCAGACAGCAGATCATAAAGACCTTTGAGGCGATCGAGGATATGCCCAGGGTCATATTCAACGTATATAATCCCATATCAAGGCTTCAGAGGGACGTGGTCTATCACAAGGATGCGGGAGAGGTAAAGTACATAGCTACCAGCGCTGCAAAGCTTGTGAAGGAGCTGAGATGGGAACGGGAATTTGAAGGAGAATTCATATTTGAATATACGGCCGAATCCTTCAGCGGGGCAGACATGAAATTTGCCCTGGATGTGTGTCAGGCGGTAAAGGACATATGGGAGCCCAGCCCCTATAATCCCATGATCATAAATCTCCCGGCGACCGTGGAAGATCATATGCCCCATGTATATGCGGACATGGTGGAATGGATGGGAGCGAACCTTACGGACAGGGATTCCTTCAGCCTCAGCATACATCCCCATAACGACAGGGGCACCGGTACTGCGGCGGCTGAGCTCGGGCTCCTTGCGGGAGCTGACAGGGTGGAGGGCACCCTCTTTGGAAACGGAGAAAGATGCGGAAACCTTGACATACTTACCCTGGCCTACAACATGTTTTCTCAGGGCATAGACCCGGGGCTCAATCTTGAAAATGAGCCATATATCCAGGAAGTATATGAAAGATGCACCGGCATGAAGGTGGATGACCGTCATCCCTATTCGGGAAAGCTGGTGTTCACTGCATTTTCCGGATCCCATCAGGATGCCATCAACAAGGGCATACATATGATGGAAAGGACAGGATCAAAGATTTGGCAGGTGCCCTATCTTCCGATAGATCCTTCGGACATAGGACGTACCTATGAGGCCATAGTAAGGATCAATTCCCAGTCCGGAAAGGGAGGAGTGGCCTTCGTACTGGAGAGCTACTACGGATACCGGCTCCCCAAGGCCATGCATAAGGAATTTGCAAAGATCATTCAGGCCATCAGTGAGGTAAAGGGCGAGATACAGCCGGCAGAGGTATTTGAAGCCTTTGAGGACAACTATATCAGGGTCAACGGAGCTGTTGAATTTCTTGGCATAGGCATAACCGATACGGCTTTCGACCATGGAGAGAGGCAGACACTTGTAAAGCTCCGCTTTAAGCTCCGGGGAGAGGAGATGGAGCTTTCAGGCCTTGGAAACGGACCGATAGATGCAGCACAGCAGGCCCTTGAGGAGGCGATGCACGTAAGGATGAGGATACTTGACTATACGGAGCATGCCCTTTCGGCGGGATCCACTGCGGAGGCGGTAGCCTATATACAGCTTCTGGATCAGGAGACCGGCAGGATAGCCTTTGGAGTGGGCAGATCCAGCAATACCATGAGAGCCTCCATAAGAGGACTGTTTTCTGCAGTAAACAGATTATTTTATCCTGAGGAGATAAAGAAAAATGATGAAGCATTATGATTATCTGCTGGTAGGGGCAGGCCTTTATAACGGAGTAGTGGCATACCATGCTCGCAGACAGGGAAAGAGCTGCCTTGTGGTGGAAAAAAGGGACCATATCGGAGGCAATGTCTACTGTGAGGACGTGGAGGGGATCCATGTACATAAGTACGGCGCCCATATCTTCCATACGAGCGATAAGCGGGTCTGGGAGTTTGCCTCTTCACTATGTGAATTCAACAGATTTACCAATTCCCCGATAGCAAACTATAAGGGCGAGATCTACAACATGCCCTTCAACATGAATACCTTCAATAAGATGTGGGGAGTCATAACTCCGGATGAGGCAAGGGAAAAGATAGAGTCCCAGAGGGCCGCCATGGCTTCAAAGGAGCCTGCCAATCTTGAGGAGCAGGCCATAAGCCTTGTGGGAGAGGATATATACAAAAAGCTTATCAAGGGATATACGGAAAAGCAGTGGGGAAGGGACTGCAGGGATCTTCCCGCATTTATCATAAAGAGGCTGCCGGTAAGATATACCTATGACAACAACTATTTCAACGACAGCTTCCAGGGCATACCCATAGGGGGCTATAACGTGATGATCGAAAAGCTCTTTGAGGGCTGTGACATCATGTGCGGCTGTGATTTCCTTAAGGAGAGAAAGGAGCTTTCCGCTCTTGCGGACAGGATAATATATACCGGAGCCATAGATGAGTTCTTTGACCACAGTGAGGGAGAGCTGGAATACCGTTCCCTCAGGTTTGAGACCGAGCTGCTTCCGGTCAGGGATTACCAGGGCAATGCGGTGGTAAATTATACTGATCGGGAAACTCCCTTTACAAGGATCATAGAGCATAAGCATTTTGAGTTCGGGACTCAGGAAAAGACCGTCATAACAAGGGAGTATCCGGCGGATTACAGACCCGGTATGGAAAAATACTACCCGGTAAATGATGAAAAGAACCAGAAGCTCTATGAGATCTACAGGAAAAAGGCGGAGGAGATGAACTCCAGCCGGAGCAAGGATGAGCCTGAGGTCATATTCGGAGGAAGGCTCGGCGAATATAAATACTATGACATGGATAAGGTCATCGCCTCCGCACTCAGCTTCTGCGACAGGGAATTTGCATGAAGGGCTGGGACATAGTCTACAATTCGGATGAGAAGTTCCTCAGGTTTGTGTCCGTCAGCATGGTTTCCCTGCTGGAAAACTGCAGGGATGCAGAGCGGATATCCTTTCATGTGCTTGGCAGCGGGCTTTTGCAGGAAAGCATGGACCGGCTCTCCCGTATGGTGGGATCTTATGGAGAGGGAAGGAGCGTAAGCTTCATAGACATAAGCGATATCCGGGGACGCATAGATGAGGACAGCGGCAGTGTCGTAGAGACAGGAAGGTTCGGATATGCGGCCTTCGGAAGGATAATGGCTCCAAGCCTCCTTCCCGAGGTAAAGGAGCTTCTTTATCTTGACGGCGACACGCTGGTCCTAAGGAGCCTGAGTCAGGTGTTTGAACACGGAGTATCAGAGGGGGATCTGGCCTCAATGGCCATGGAACCCACCATTTATCCTGAGGTAAAGGCAGAGGCAGGCCTTTCCGAAGAGGAGCCCTATTATAATTCTGGGGTCATCTTCATGGATGCCGAGGCCTGGAGACGGGAGGACATATACGGAAAGTCCATGGAGTATCTTTCCGGTAAAAACGGAGAGCTTGGATTTCCCGACCAGGATATACTGAACCATGTCCTTAGGGGACGGGTCACACCGCTTCCTCAGTGCTACAATTTCATCGCAGGATATCGGTACCAGAGCTATGGCCATCTTAAAAAAAAGGCAGCCTGGTTTGCTCCGCCAAAGGGCAGGGAGGGGTTTGAAAAAGCCAGAAGGGATCCTGCGGTACTGCATTTTGCCGGAGATGAACGGCCCTGGATCAGGGGAAACCTGAGCCATTACCGCCATATCTACAGAAGATATGCTGCCCTTACTCCCTGGAAGGATGAAAAGGATCTTCCGGGAAACAGGCTTTATATGCTGGCCTATCATATGGTGGATCTGCTTACATTTTTAGCCCCTGGGCTTCGGGACAGGATATCAGACATATATTACAAGACAAGGGTCAGAAAAAGGATCGTCAAAGAATGAGTACGGCTGCCGTGATTTTAAATTATAATGATGCCGACACGACCATTGAGGCCGTGGAGAGGATCAGGGATTTCTGCACCATAGATCATGTCATCGTGGTGGACAATGCTTCTACGGATGACAGTGCGGCCCGTATCGGAAGCTTTCTTTACGGCCTTGAGGAAGAGAGACCGGAGGATGCAGAAGAACAGCGCTATATGCTTGTGATCTCGGATAAAAACGGAGGCTATGGCTATGGCAACAACATAGGGGTGCGTTATGCCTATGAGGTGCTGCATGATGACTTGTGTCTCATAGCAAACCCGGATGCCTGCTTTGGAGAGGACCTTGCGGGACTTATGGCGGCGGCCCTTTCTGACGGAGACACTGCTCTTTGCGGGGCAGTCATGAGAAGCGGAAAAGGAGGCTTAAGGGACTTTGCAGCCTCAGCCTGGCCGAGGCGGGGACTCCTTGCCTCTGTGCTTTCTTCAGGCCCGGTAACCAGAAGGATATTTGGAAGATATCTCTATTATGGCAGGGATCATTATCTGGGAAAGTCGAAAACTGCCGGAAAAAGACAGGTCAGCTTTTCCAGGGACGGGCTTAGGATAAGCTCGACGGCCCTTAATGTGGGAGTGGTCCACGGATCGCTGCTTATGGTGGATGCAGAAAAATTCCTTGCGGTAGGAGGCTATGATGAACATATGTTCCTTTACTGCGAAGAGGATGTGCTGGGGCGTAAGCTCTGGAACGGAGGATATGTATCGTCCGTCATCACCGAGCCGGAATACATCCATAAGGGGGCGCAGACCATGAAGCGGGCCGGGCTCGGAGCGCTGAAAAGACAGATCATAAGGCAGAAGTCGGAACGGTATTATTACAGACACTATCTCTCCTCCGGAAACATTTCCATGGGAGCCATAGCAGTCTTTCAGACAGTGGTGCTTTTTGAAACCCTGCTCCTTGAAGGAGTGCTCAGGATAACCGGAAGATCATAAGGAAGGGCAGTTTATGATAAGCTTTATCATATATGCGGAAAAAGATGAAGAGGACCGTCTGAGGGAGACCCTTGGATCGCTGGATACAGAGGGGTCTTCAGGCAGGGCAGAAACCATAGTCATCAGGGATGCGGAAAGCGAAGGCCAGGCCTTCAATAAGGGCATAAGCCTTGCAAAAGGGGACATCATACTTACGCTCAGTTCGGGGGATGTCTATACCAGGACGGCGCTTTCCCGGATAATGGAGGAGGCAGAAAAGGGAGCCTCTGATCTTGTGATATCCGGGATCCTCAAGGAGATGAACTTTGGAAAGACAGAGATCAGGAAGCCCCAGAGCGAGCTTTGCTCAGAGACGGATCTCTTTATAAATGCGGTCTTTACCGACATCTATGATAAAGGCCTTCTTTCCGCCTGCGGAAATAAGCTTTACAGGAAGAAGATACTTGAAGACCATGGCTTAAGCTACAGAGAAGACATGTCGGAGGGCGCAGAGCTGGAGTTCTGCCTGAGGTATATGACGGCTTCATCAGCCATATCCCTGATCGGCACTCCGCTCATAAGGAAGGCTTTAAGGAATGACACGGCTGATCCTGAGGCGTGTATGGCTGTCATAGCATCCTATAACGCACTTTTTAACGGACTTGACATAGATGATGACGTGATAAATGACATGAATGGCCGGATCGCCGGGCTCTGTATTGACTCTCTCAAAAAGTTCTATCGGAGCACCGGGGCGGGAGAGATGGAAAAGCTCTGCATGCTTACCGGGATCTCAAGACATAAGGAATTTCGGGAGCTCCTTAAGGAGACCGGACCCTGGTCAGCGGAAAACGGGGTCCTGAGGTTCATGCTGCTCCATAATAAGGAGGGGCTTCTGCATAAGGCCCTGCTCAGGCTCAGACAAAGGGATGACATAGAGGTAAGACGTTACAGAAAAGATCCTGAAGCCCAGCCTGTGATCACTGAAGCCCAGCCTGAGGATACGGAGCCTGAGAAGCTTCCGGAGGAGGAAAATGCTGTCCAGGAGGAAAACATCTCCAAAGAGGAAACACTTCCTCAGGAGTCAGAGCTCAGCGACAGTGAGCTGGACGAGATAAAGGATCATCTGGAATCAGGGCTTATGGACCTGTAACAGCGGAAAGAGGCAGTTTAACATGGAAGAAAAAAGGAAAATATACGTTACAAGAGCCTCACTTCCTCCTTTTGAGGAGTTTGAAGAGCTCATAAGGGATATATGGGAGACCCATAACCTTACAAATATGGGCAAGTATCATGAAAGGCTGAAGGAGGAGCTTAAGGCATACCTCGGAGTATCCGGACTTGAGCTGTTTACCAACGGCCATCTGTCCCTTGAGATGGTGCTCCAGGCCTTTGAACTTTCGGGAGAGGTCATAACTACTCCCTTTACCTTTGCCTCTACCACACATGCCATAGTAAGGAACGGGCTTACGCCTGTCATGTGCGACATAAGGGAGGATGACTGCACCATGGATGCGGACAGGATAGAATCCCTAATCACGGACAGGACCTGCGCCATAGTTCCGGTCCATGTATACGGGCATATCTGTGACTATGAAAAGATCGGGGCGATCGCAAAAAAACATGGCCTTAGAGTCATTTACGATGCTGCCCATGCCTTCGGAGAAAGCATAGACGGAAAAAGCGCGGCCCTTCTTGGAGATGCTTCCATGTTCAGCTTCCATGCCACCAAGGTCTACAATACAGTGGAAGGGGGAGCGGTGACCTGGAACGGAGAGGATCCGGAGCTATCCTGGCTTTCTGACAGGCTCTACAAGCTCAAAAATTTCGGTATCACCGGAAAGGAGAGCGTGGAGTATGTGGGAGGCAATGCAAAGCTCAATGAGTTCTGTGCAGTGATGGGGCTTTGCAATCTCAGACACGTGGATGAATGGATAGCCATGAGAAAGCAGGTATACCATCATTATGAAGAAAGGCTTTCCGGCCTTTCGGGAGTAAGGCTGCTTTCCATACCTTCAAATGTAAAGCTTAATTATGCCTACATGCCGGTGATATTTGAGGAAGGCATGAAGATGAGGGACAGGGTGTATGAGGCACTTTCAGGGGAAGGCATATTCCCCAGGAAGTATTTCTTCCCCTGCGTAAATGCCTTCAAATGCTATGAGGGCATACTGAGAAGCGAGGATACCCCTGTTGCGAAGCGCATGTCGGAAAGCGTACTCACGCTGCCCATCTATCCCGAGCTTTCTGAGGAAGATGTGGAGAGGACCTGCAGGATACTGAAAAACTGTCTGTCATAAACATTTGCTATGGTTTTTCTTAATAAATATGGGAAATTTTCAAATTTGTGTAAGATAATATTCAAAACTTATCCTGAGAAAAATGCTATAGTCTTAGTGTGAAAAGAAAAGCAACAAGCTTAGATTTGTGGGATATATGTTTCAGGAGGTTTTTAGTATGAGATCAAGAACTAAGATGTTTGCAGCCGCATTCCTGGCAGCAGGTATCGCAGCAGCTACCATGATCAGTGCAAATGCTGCACAGATTGCAGAGGGACAGTGGTGCACAGGCACCGGAGCTGATGCCAGCAAATACTGGTTCACCCTTGAGCCCGACGGTTCACGCTGCGTGGCAAATACATGGATGTGGATCAAGGATACGGACGGCGTTGTAAGATGCTATTACTTCGATGCTCAGGGCTGGCTCGTTACCAACACCACCGTGGACGGAGAGCAGGTAGATGCTGACGGACGCTGGGTAAAGAATGGAGCAGTTCAGACTGATGCTGCAGGCATCAAGGACTACTATACACACAATGCCAACTTCATCAACTCTGCAAAGCAGCAGACCACCAATACCAAAGCCCCTTCCACAGGCGCTGCTACCGGTACTTCCACCGGCAATTCAAATGCGATAAAGAGCACCACTGGAAAGGGCGATGATCCTTCACAGATCGTGGCAGCTCCCCTTGGATATACCATTTCCACTGTAAGCGGAAAGACAGTTTCCAACGCATGGGCCAACTTCACCATGACCTTCCCTTCAAATTCGGGAACGATCACGGTAGGAGGAGCTGATGAGGGCTTCGATATCCAGAACATCACCAATGATGCACAGCTTACCATCAGGTACGTGCCGCTCAGCTACTATGGCGGATCTACCATCGACAGCTTTGTGAACGGATACATCAACGATGGACATGACGGCATGAAGGGCGCAACAAAGGCCGCTGACGTGACCTTCGGAGATTACACATTCAAGCAGGTAAGGATCAAGATGCCCAATCCTTCGATAGAGCTTTATGACCGTGCTTACATGAGAGTCATGGATGGCACCGGATATGTACAGGTCATCAGCATCAAGCAGAACGGTTCTACTGAGGACTTCTCATCGGTACTCAATACCATGAAGAAAATGGCATAACTTAAGCCAGAGATCAAAAAGGATAAAAGGATGAATAATGGAGGACGCTTCAGGCGTCCTCCGTTTTTTTATTGGCAAGATCCCCTGATTTATGATAGTATATGTGAGTTATAAAGGAGAGCGTTAAAAATGCCATATACATTCAGATCAAAGGTCAGATACTCGGAATGCGACAGGGAGGGGAGGCTTACCCCATTTTCAGTCATAAACTATTTTCAGGACTGCTCGACTTTTCAGTCGGAAGATCTTGGAGTAGGGGTAAAGCACCTTTCTGAAAAGAAAAGGGCCTGGTTCCTCAATTCCTGGGCGATCAATTTTGACCGCTATCCGGAGCTTGGGGAAGAGATAGAAACAGGGACCTTTGCCCATGGCTTCAGCAGCCTGTATGGCCACAGGCATTTTTACATAAAGGGAGCAGACGGAAGATATGCGGTAAGGGCTGATTCCCTGTGGTTCTTTTATGATACCGAACTTAAGGCACCCTGTAAGCCCGGCGAGGAGGATATGGCTCCATATTATGAGGAGGATGCCGACAGGCTGTCTTCGGAGCTTGCCCTTCCAAAGCTTCAGCGGAAGATACGGATGCCAAAGCCCCAGAAATTCGGGGAGAGCCTGACGGTGTCGAGACACCTCCTGGATTCAAATGATCATGTGAACAATGCCTGGTATGTGGATATGGCTGCGATGGCCTCAGGGGTGGAGAGGCCTTCGGCTTTAAGGGTGGAATACAGGAAAATGGCCCTGCTGGGAGACATCATATGTCCAGGCATCGTCAGGGCTGATGACATATGTACGGTGGGACTTTCTGATGAAGCGGAAAATCTCTATGCCGTAGTGGAGCTTAAGCTATGAATAATTTAAACAAGGTCTTATCCATGCGCGGAAGCCCGGCAAAAAGAAAGGGCATCAATTCAAGGCCTGTTTCCCTGAAGACCAGAGCTCTCTTTGGAGCAGCAGGGCTGATATTTTCAGCGGATCAGGCATTCAAATCACGGATGGACAGCGTACCTGATCAGGATCTTCCGACCGAACCGGAGGGGCCTGCAGGGGAATTTGTGCGCTTCACCAGGTACCGCAACAGAGGCTTTGCCCTTGGAAGGATGAAGGAGCATGAGGCCATAGTAAAGGGAACCGGGGTCCTCGGGACCGGCATGGTGCTTATGGCCCTTATCCGTTCCATATCAAAGAGGGAAGGCCTGATAAAACAGGCCGGACTTTCCCTGGTATTTGGCGGAGCCCTGTCAAATGTCTTTGACAGGTTCACAAGGGGCTATGTGGTGGATTATATCATCATAAAGAAGGGGCCTCTCAGGAAGCTTATAATCAATATCGGAGACGCTGCCATATTTGTGGGTTCACTGTTATATGCCGCAGCCTCCCTTATCTTTGGAGACAGGAAGTGAGCCGGCAAAAGAAATTGAGTATGAAAGGCGCAAATAAGAGATGACTTGGTTCATATTATCACTGATAACCATATTTTTCTGGTCGGGATCCGACTTCTTTTCAAAGCTTGGATCTCCGGCTTCTGACAGGTACAGCCATTGGAAGATGGTCATAGCAGTAGGCGTGGTCATGGGACTTCATGCCGCTTATATGCTGGTATTCGGAGGAGAGAGCGTAACTCCCAGGGATTTCATAGTCTATCTCCCTGCATCCTTCTGTTATATCCTGTCCATGATCATAGGATATGCAGGCTTAAGATATATCGAGCTTTCCATATCCTCACCCATATGCAATTCCTCTGGAGCCGTATCAGCAGTGCTCTGTGCCATATTTCTCGGGCAGAGGCTCCTTGGCTACCAGCTCATAGGAGTAGTGCTTATAACTGCCGGCATCATAGCCCTTCAGGGAGTGGACATGGGCCTGGATGAAGAAAGGAAGAAGGCCGATCCCAGATATGTAAGATCTGCAAAGGCCATCATTTATCCCCTTCTTTACTGTGCCATAGACGGTATAGGTACTTTTGCGGATGCCTGGCTGCTTGACGGACATATCGAAGAGGGACCTGCCAACATAGCCTATGAGTTCACCTTCCTTGGCATGGCGGTATTTGCATTTATCTATCTTGTGTTCATCAAGAAGCAGAAGCTCTACACCGGCATGGCTGATCTTAAGAGGCTGGAAGCTCCCAAGCTTTTTGCTGCCATAGCAGAGACGGCCGGACAGTTTGCATATATCTATGCCCTGGCGGCAAATGCCATACTGTCTGCCCCTCTTATCTCAGCTTACTGCGTGCTTTCCATGGTATGGAGCAGGATCTTCCTTAAGGAGAAGCTGACAAGGAGCCAGTATGCTGCCATAGGTGCAGCGGTAGCGGGCATCATACTGCTGGGCATAGGCGATGCCTGATCCTTTTTATCGAAAGGAGTTTATAATTTGAAATACGAGATAGTTGCGACAGAGGGCAGAGCCAAATCTGCACATATGGAGACGGTCCATGGGACTATCGAGACTCCCGTGTTCATGAATGTGGGCACCGTGGGTGCCATAAAGGGTGCTGTATCCACTAGGGACCTGGAGGACATCGGATGCCAGGTGGAGCTCTCCAATACCTATCATCTTCATGTGAGGACGGGAGATGAGCTCATTAAGGAGCTGGGCGGTCTGCACAGGTTCATGGACTGGCACAGGCCCATACTTACGGATTCCGGAGGCTTTCAGGTATTTTCACTTACTTCGCTGAGAAAGATAAAGGAAGAAGGGGTATATTTCAGCTCACATATCGACGGCAGAAAGATATTCATGGGGCCGGAGGAGAGCATGCGCATACAGTCCAACCTGGGATCCACCATAGCCATGGCCTTTGACGAATGCCCTCCCGCACTGGCGGAAAGAAGTTACATAGAGCAGTCGGTGGCAAGGACCGCAAGATGGCTTAAGAGATGCAAGGATGAGATGCAGAGGC
>DVNQ01000051.1 GCA_018714245.1 Candidatus Avilachnospira avicola | reverse complement strand
GGTAATGCCGCAAAGGCCGGGAGGTATTGACTTTTGCCTGTTTGCTGTGGTAGTATTGTATGGCTATAATTTGGAGGTGAAGACATGACTACAGTGATTTCGGTCATATATTGCATCCTTGGTGTTGCGCTGGCAGCACTTGTGCTTATGCAGGAGGGAAAGAGTGAGGGCCTCGGAAGTATCGGAGGCATGGCTGACAGCTACTGGGGAAAGATAAAGGGACGTTCCATGTCCGGAAATCTTGAGAAGTTCACTAAGTACGGATCCATGCTGTTCCTCGTACTTACACTGGTGCTCAACATCCTTATGAAGTGATGACATGGAGCACTTTCATTAAGAGAAGTCAATGTCGAAGCAGTTCCATATGGGGCTGCTTTTTATCTGCATTTTTTTAGGTGATTATGAGATCTTATATGATAAGGAAAAAGAGACAGGAAAAAACGAAAAGAAAATATAAGCGGAGGCCGGAGACAAGAAAAGGAATATCCGGTCAGAGGACTACTCTCAGCGGAAAATACATGCAGCATCAGAAGGGCTTCGGTTTTGTAAGGGTTGAAGGCAGGGACCAGGACATTTTCATACCGGCAGACAGGACCGGCAATGCCCTCAATGGAGATACCGTAAATATACTTCTTGAAAAGGAAGCGTCTTCGGATGGGGCCATGAGAGCAGAAGGCCGGGTGCTCAGTGTGGAGCAAAGGGGAGTGACAGAGCTTGTGGGGAGCTTTCACAAGCATAAGAACTTCGGCTTTGTTGTGCCTGACGATGTGCATTTCATAACAGACATTTATGTGGATAAAACTGACTTCTGTGACGCAGATTCCGGGGACAAGGTCATCGTAAAGATCAGATCCTACGGAGACAGAAGGCATAAGCCTGAAGGAGTCATAACTGAGGTCATAGGAAAGCCGGGACAGAAGGGTGTGGACATAACCTCGGCTGTCAGGGCCAGCGGTCTGCCCTTTTCCTTTTCCGATGAGATAAGGGCTGAGCTCTGTGACATACCTGATAAGGTAAGGAAAAAGGATCTTCGGGGAAGGCGGGATTTCAGGGATCAGCTCTGTGTCACGATAGACGGGGATGACTCCAAGGACTTTGATGATGCGGTTTCTCTTTCCTATGACAGGGGATCCGAGATATTTGAACTATATGTACATATAGCCGATGTGGCAGAGTATGTTGCCGAGGGAAGTGAGCTTGACAAGGAAGCCAGGCTGAGAGGGACTTCCGTATATCTTCCGGACAGGGTCATCCCTATGCTCCCCGCAAAGCTTTCGAACGGTATATGTTCCCTTAATGAAGGGGTGGACAGGCTTACCCTCTCATGTATCATGAGGATAGATAAAAAGGGAGAGATCATTTCCCATGAGATCGCGGAGGGAGCCATACGCAGCAGGAGAAGGCTTACTTACAGGTATGTGCATGAGCTTCTGACGGATAAGGAAGCTGCCAGGGCAGAAAAGGACAAAGAGCTCCTTCGGATGCTCAGGCTCATGCTGAGGCTCTCTAAGCTCCTCAGGAAAAGAAGGAAGGGAATGGGAGCCATAGACTTTGACCTTCCTGAATCCGTGATCAGGCTGGATGAAAAGGGGAGGGCAGTCGAGATAGCACCCTATGAGATCACTGAGGCCAACAGACTGATCGAGGATCTTATGCTGGCAGCAAATGAGACCGTTGCGAGGGAGTTCTGTGAAAGGAAGGTGCCTTTTTTATACAGGATCCATGAGGCCCCTTCCGAGGAGAAGGCAGAAGAGCTCATAAGCCTTGTACAGGGCCTGGGATTTTCGATAAAACGGGATAAAAACGGGCTTAAGGATCCAAGGGCCCTATCCAGGATCCTTCAGAAGACCGAGGGCAGCCCGGAGGCAGCTCTTATAGAAAAGACGGCACTTCGTTCCATGAGCAAGGCCAGATATTCTACTGAATGTGTGGGACATTATGGCCTTTCAAAAGAATTCTATACACATTTCACTTCACCCATAAGGCGCTATCCTGACCTTCAGATCCACAGGATCATAAAGGAATGGATAAGGGGAGAGGGACTGAAAAAGAAGAGGACAAGGCATTATGAAGAGATACTTCCTTCGGTCGCTGAGGCCTGCTCGGAAAGTGAGAAGAAAGCAGATGAGCTGGAAAGGGACTGTGAGAAGCTGAAAAAATGTGAGTACATGTCCCGCTTTATCGGAGATGAATTTGATGGTATAATATCCGGAGTCACGGCTTACGGATTTTATGTGGAGCTGCCCAATACCTGTGAAGGCATGGTACACGTAAGCTCGCTCGTAGACGATCATTATACCTTTGATGAGAAGAAACTCTGCCTTACGGGAGACCGGAGGCACAGGACCTTCTGTCTTGGACAGAAGGTGCATATCATAGTTGTGTCCTCAGACAAGATGATGAGGACCATTGATTTCAGAACATATGGCTAAGGACAGTATAAAGATCATAGCAAATAACAAAAAGGCTTATCATGATTATTTCGTGGATGAAAAGCTTGAAGCGGGGATAGAGCTCTCGGGTACTGAGGTAAAGTCCATGAGGCTTGGACACTGCTCGGTAAAGGAGGCCTTCATCAAGGACAAGGCGGGGGAACTCTTCATATACGGGATGCATGTCAATCCCTACGAGAAGGGCAATATCTTCAATAAGGACCCTCTCCGCGTCAGAAAACTGCTGCTTCATAAAAAGGAGATAGCGAGGCTCATAGTCAAGGCCTCGGAAAAGGGCTATGCCCTGATACCGCTGATGGTATATTTCAAGGGACCCAGGGTAAAGGTTGAAGTAGGCCTGTGCCGCGGAAAGAAGCTCTATGACAAGAGGGATGACATAGCAAAGAAGACTCAGAAGCGGGAGCTTGAAAGGGATTTCAAGCAGGCAAATATAAGGGTCTGAAAGGAACCTGTGCAATATAGAACTTCCGCAATATAAAGAAATCAAACAATAAAGGGGATTTGCATAACGGATGTATATCATCCTTCTGCAAAGCCCCTTTTTTCACTTATGTGCCTTTATCAGTCTGTCTTATCTCTTACAAAGGCGTCATAGATCGCTCTTATTCCCTTTTCCATATCGCTTTCATCCACGCCTACCAGTATGTTGATCTCGTTGAAGGCCTGTATCATGATCTTGACATTGACGTCATTTTTGCCGAGGGCTGTAAAGAGCTTTCCCGAGGTACCTATACGGCTGGACATGTTGCGGCCGACGGTGGCGATCAGTGCCAGGTCCGGGATATACTTGATATCGTCAGGCTCCGCCTTTTCCTTGATCTCGGCTATGATGTCATAAAGGCAGTTATGGACATATTTTTCCTGTATGATCATGCCTATGGAATCTATGCCGGTGGGAAGGTGTTCGACGCTGACACCGTATTTTTCAAATACCGACAGGATCTTTCTGCAGAATCCCACGCTTTCAGGCATATGCTTTTTGGATATGGCCAGGGCGCAGAAGCCCTTTTTGCCCGCGATGCCGGTTATGGCCACCTTATCCTCTGACTTGGGTATGGTATCAAGTATGATGGTACCCTTGTCCTCGGGACGATTGGTATTCAGGATATTTATCGGTATGTTGGCTTCCTTTACGGGAAATACAGCATCCTCATGGAGGACGCTAGCTCCCATATAGGAAAGCTCACGAAGCTCCGAATAGGTGATCATTTTTATGCCGAGAGGATCCTTGACTATCCGGGGATCAGCCATCAGGAAGCCTGATACGTCGGTCCAGTTTTCGTAGAGATCCGCTCCCAGACAGCGGGCAAGGATGGAACCGGTTATGTCGCTTCCTCCCCGAGACATGACCTTGATGTTTCCGTCGGGAGTGGTACCGTAAAAACCGGGGATGACGAACCTGTCATGGTCCTTCATAATGAACTGAAGGTTTTCATCAGTGGCTTCGAAGTCTATGCTGCCGTCATAGTTGATCTTTATCACGTCAGCCGCATCCACAAAGGGAAACTTCAGGTATTCGGCCATCATGCGGGAGGTGAAGTATTCGCCCCGGCTGACAAGCTCATCGGTACTGAGCTTCGGGAGCATATCCGAAAGCTCCTCAAGTTCCTTTTCTATATTGAGGGAAAGGCCAAGCTCATCCTTTATGTCAGTGAATCTTTTCTTTATGATGTCAAATATCCCGTGATAATCCACATGGTATTTTACGTGGGCATGGCAGAGGTAGAGCAGGTCGGTGATCTTGTTGTCCTCGCTGCTTGCCTTTCCTGCCGCGGAGATGACCACGAAGCGCCTTGAGGGGTCGGCCTCTATGATGTTTTTTACCTTGCGGAACTGTTCTGCATTTGCTACGGAGCTTCCTCCGAATTTTGTTATCTTTATCATATGCTTTGCGGCTTGCACCGTATCCTTTCACTTGATGATCAATTTGCTGTCAGGGCTCAAAGGCGAAGAAGCAGCCCTGGGCTTTTGCTTCCATAAGAGCCTCGGAAAGAACATGATCCTTAAGGATCCGGCCTCCCACATGACAGGTCCCCCGAAGAAGAGAAGCATCTTCTGTGAGGATGTTTTCAAATTTCCTTTCATAAAGGAAGGCGTCTCCAAGGAGGATCTTCTTTATGTCCCTTATTACTGCATCCGCCGTGGGATCTCCGCCGGCTCCCTGCCCGTAAAGCTTGAGCTCTCCCACATGATCTCCGGTAAAGGAGACTATATTGAAGTTGGATGCCACGTTTGCCTCAAGAGAAGTATCCGGAAGCACCACGGGGCATACAGAGATGGCATAGGAAGCTCCTTCTCTTACGGAAATGCCCATGAGCTTTATGCATTTTCCCTCCTTTCGGAAGACTTCCATCCTTTCCTTTGTTACCTGCTCGATGCCCATCATGGGTACATCGCAGGAGAGGGCAGAGTCATATGCCAGGGAGGAGAGTATAAGGATCTTGTTCCTTACGTCAAATCCGCTTACATCGGCAGTGGGATCCGCCTCCGCATAGCCGAGGGCCTGTGCCTCTTTGAGAGCCTCTTCATAGCTCATGCCGTACTTTTCCATCTTCCAGAGCATGTAATTGCAGGTACCGTTCAGTATGCCGGAGACCCTGGAGATGCTGTCGTTGGATCCTACCCGCAGGATCTCCTCTATAATGGGGATGCCCCCTCCGCAGGAAGCCTCATAAAGAAGGGCGGCACCCTTGCTTTCCGCAAGCTTCGCAAGCTCCGAAAATCCAAAGCATATGGCTGCCTTATTTGAGCTGACCACATGCTTTCCTGCATTCAGGGCTTTCTTGATATATTCATAGGAGGGGTGTATGCCGGGCAGTGCATCGACTACGATCCCGATGTCAGGGTCATTGAATATCTCCTCAGGATCAGAGGTCATGAAATCTTCAGTGATCCTGCCGGGCTGCTCCAGTACACGGCATATTTCGGCATCCTTCACATTTTCAAGGAGCCGGAATACATTCCTTCCCACTGTTCCGAAACCAAGTATCGCTATCTTCATGGTATTTTCCTCCGGCCAAGCTTTTATTTCATAAAAATATCACAGTGGTATCGAAATAACAAGCAAAAGCGGGGAAAATATGGTATCATGTGGTATCATGCAAAGCAAAATCAGAAAAGCAAAGGAGGGGGTAAGGTGAAGTATCACAGCACCAGATCAAAGGAGGCATATTTTGACTCCAGGGATGCCATACTAAAGGGGCTCTGTGATGACGGAGGGCTTTTTGTGACTGATGATATGGATGGTGAAAGACTTGATCCCGGGGCGCTGATCGATAAAGGATACAGGGAGCTGGCTTTTGACATCATGAAGCGCTTCCTTTCAGATATGGATGAAAAGAGCCTTAAGGATGCGATAGCCTCAGCCTATGACGATAAATTTGCAAGCAGGCTCATCACTCCGGTGACTCCACTTGGCAATGACTGGCTTTTAGAGCTTTATCACGGGCCTACATGTGCCTTTAAGGATGTGGCACTCTGCATGCTCCCCAGGCTTATGAGCATAGCCCTTAAGGACAGGGATGAGAAGCTGATGATAGTGACCGCTACGAGCGGAGATACGGGAAAGGCGGCTCTTGAGGGCTTCAGGGATGCCAGCGGTATAGCCATAACGGTGTTTTATCCCTATCAGAAGGTCAGCGACATCCAGTATCTGCAGATGGCCACCCAGGAAGGGAACAATACCTTCGTTGGTGCAGTAAGAGGCAATTTTGATGACTGCCAGACCGAGGTGAAGAAGATATTTTCATCAGACATCGTATCGGAGCTTGAAGGCTCGGGAGTATATCTTTCAAGTGCCAATTCCATCAACATCGGCCGTCTGATTCCTCAGATAGTATATTACGCGGATGCCTACAGGCAGCTTATGGCAAGAGGAGAGCTACTGCCGGGAGATCCTGTGGATTTCTGTGTCCCTACGGGGAACTTCGGAGACGTGCTTGCAGGATATATCGCAAAACGGATGGGGCTTCCGGTAAGAAAGCTCATAGTGGCAAGCAATGAAAATAATGTGCTTACCGATTTCCTCACTACCGGAGTATATGACAGGAGAAGGGAATTCAAGAAGACCATCTCTCCCAGCATGGACATACTTGTATCCTCCAACCTGGAACGCATGCTCTACTATGAATCAGGCGGAGACTGTGAACTTACTGCAGGACTGATGAAGGATCTTTCTGAAAAGGGATACTTCAGGATCTCCGATGAGATGCTTTCCGGGATAAGGGAGAGCTTTGACTGCGGATATGCTTCTGACGATGAGGCCAGGGAGGCCATAAGGGCTTCATATGAAAGCTATGACCGTGTAGTGGATCCCCATACCGCAGTTGCCATCAAGGTGGCGGAGGACTGCAGGAGGCGGGGAGCTGCGGGAGACTGTCCCATGGTCATACTTTCCACAGCAAGCCCCTATAAATTTGCTTCGGATGTCTATGGCTCCATCTTCGGAGGCGGAGCTGTCAGCGGCCAGGAGGCCATGGCCCTTCTTTACGAAAGGACAGGGGAGCCCATTCCGAAATCCCTCAGGGACCTTCAGAAAAAGCCCATACTTCATAAAGAGGTGCTGGACATACGGGAGATGAAGGGATTCGTATATGACAATGTAAGGAGATCACTGCTTTTATGATTAGGATAAAAGTGCCGGCTACCACGGCAAATATCGGACCGGGCTATGACGTACTGGGAGCGGCCCTTTCCCTTTACGCCTGCTTTGATGCGGAGCTTTCCGACAGCCTGCATATAGAGGGCTGCCCTGAAGAATACAGAAATGAAGACAATCTTTTCATAAGAAGCTATAAAAAGGCGCTGGATATGTCAGGCAGGGCCTATATCCCGATAAGCCTTAAGGAAGAGACAGAGGTGCCGATAGCAAGAGGGCTTGGATCCAGCTCGACCTGCATAGTCGGAGGGATCATGGCGGCTAACGAGCTCCATGGGCTGGGGCTTTCAAAGGAGGACATGGTAAGCCTTGCAACCTCCATAGAAGGACATCCTGACAATGTGGCCCCTGCCATATACGGAGGCGTGGTGGCAGGCTTTTCCGAGGGCGGAAGGGTCTACTGCACCGGCTATTGCTGTGACGGGGAATGGAGATTTGTGACCTTGATACCTGATTATGAGGTAAGGACAGAGGACGCCAGGAGAGTCGTAAAAAAGGATATAGGTCTTGCGGACAGCATATATACTACAGGCCATGTCACAGGCCTTCTTCGGGCTTTGGAGACCGGCGATGAGGAACTTTTATCCGCGGCCTGCAGGGACATACTACATGAACCCTACAGAAGGGAGCTTATCCCTGATTATGGAAAGGCAAGGGAGCTGGCTGTCTCAGGAGGGGCTGCTGCCTTTTTCATAAGCGGATCAGGCTCTACCATGATGGCGGCAGTAAAGCAGGGTGACAGGGAACAGAGGATACTCGAAGAATTTAAGCAGGCATTTCCGGGACACAGGACACTGTCCCTCAGCATATGCAGTGAAGGTGCGGAAAGGATGGAGACAAGATGATGATAAGCAAGGCGATGAAGAAGCAGCTTGAGGGCAATTCCACCATAAGGCTCATGTTCCAGGAAGGCAAGGACATGGCGAAGAAGGTGGGAGCGGAAAATGTATTTGATTTTTCCATCGGCAATCCCAATGTGCCGGCCCCCAAGGAGGTCAATGAGTCCATAAAGACCATAGTGGATGAGGTGGACAGCGTATATCTCCATGGATATATGGCAAATGAAGGCTATCCTGAGACCAGGCAGGCCATTGCCGAGCATCTCAACAGAAGATTCGGGACTTCCTATGGAGTCGGAAATATACTGATGATAGCCGGAGCTGCGGCAGGGCTGAACATAGCCCTTAAGGCCCTCCTTGATGAGGGAGATGAGGTCATCACCTTCAGGCCCTATTTCCTGGAATACGGAAATTATGTAAGGAATTACGGAGGAGTGCTCCGGACCGTGCCTACCGATAAGGAGACTTTTCTTCCTGACATGGAGGAGCTCAGATCGGCGATCTCGGAAAAGACAAAGGCAGTGATCATAAATACACCCAATAACCCTACGGGAGCGATCTACGGGGAGGAGACACTGAGAGAGCTTTCAAGTTTGCTTTCCGAGGAGAGCAGAAAATATGGCACCCATATAGTGCTCATTTCCGATGAACCATACAGGGAGCTCTGCTACGACGGCCTTACCCAGCCCTGGGTCGCAGCCTTCTATCCGGACACTATCGTATGCTATTCGTTTTCCAAGTCGCTTTCGCTTCCTGGAGAAAGGATAGGGTACTGCGTGGTTCCTGATGAGCTCTGCTGTCATGAGGATATATATAGCTGCATGAGCATAGCAAACCGTACCCTTGGCATGGTAAATGCACCGAGCCTCATGCAGAAGGTCATAGAGCGCTGCATCGATACGGACATAAGTGAAAATGTCAAGGCATACGACCGTAACAGAAAGCTCCTCTACGGCATACTCAAGGAGGCAGGATTTGAGGCTGCCTATCCCCAGGGGGCATTCTATATCTGGATAAAGACCCCGGAGGGCCTTACGGATCAGGAGTTCTGCAATATCTGCAAAAGGCATTATGTGCTTATCGTGCCCGGATCCTCATTTGAAGGAAGCGGACATATGAGAGCGGCCTACTGCGTATCGGAGGATACGATCAGAAGGTCGGAGCAGGCCTGGAAGGACATAGCCTCCGAGTGCGGCCTCAGATAAAAAATGCTTTACATTGGATGTCAAGTATGATAATCTTTTAAAAGATTTTTGTTTTTGGAGCTAATATGCAGAACAACATGTTTGCAGCAGCATACTTTTATTACTACTTTACCAACTCAGGTAGGGTTGTTAGTTTTGCTGCTGTTGCATAGGATATCCATTATCCATAGTAAGTTATCGGCTTCGCAGTAAAACTGCGAAGCCTTTTTTATTTCCGGGCCGGAAGGCCGGGAGAGAAGGCGGTTAGTATCCGGAAACTGTAAAGGAGAAAGATCTATGATACTCGTACTTAAGGACAATGCAAGCCAGGCTCAGATCGACAACCTCATAAAATGGCTGAAAAGCCTCGGAGTGGATACTCACTTAAGCGTGGGCAGATACCAGACCATACTGGGCCTTGTAGGAGATACCTCGGGACTTGACGAAGACCTTCTGTCAAGCCTGGACTTTGTGGAGACCGTAAAGCGTATCCAGGAGCCTTTCAAGAATGCGAACCGTAAATTCCATCCCGATGATACGGTGGTGGATATCGGCGGAACAAAGCTCGGAGGGGGACATTTCCAGATCATAGCCGGCCCCTGTTCAGTAGAATCCAGGGAGCAGATCACATATATAGCCCGGGAAGTTAAAAATGACGGTGCCGGACTGCTCCGAGGCGGAGCCTTCAAGCCCAGGACCTCCCCCTATGCCTTTCAGGGACTAAGGGCAGAAGGACTGGAACTCCTTAAGGAAGCCAGAAAGGAAACAGGGCTTCCGATAGTTACGGAGATCATGGATGCTTCCCACATCCCCCTTTTCGAGGATGTGGATGTGATACAGGTGGGTGCCAGGAACATGCAGAACTTTGAACTGCTCAAGGAGCTCGGAAAGCTGAGAAAGCCCATACTTCTTAAGAGGGGCATGGCAAACACCATTCAGGAGCTCCTTATGAGTGCCGAATATATCATGGCAGGCGGAAACGAACAGGTCATCCTCTGTGAAAGAGGCATAAGGACCTTTGAGACCTATACCAGGAACACCCTGGATCTTTCAGCCATACCGGTCATCAAGGAGCTTTCTCACCTTCCGGTAGTCATAGATCCCAGCCATTCCACCGGACATTCGAGATTCGTAAGATCCATGTCCCTTGCAGCGGCTGCGGCAGGAGCGGACGGTCTTATCATAGAGGTACACAACGATCCTCAGCATGCACTCTGCGACGGGCCCCAGTCCATAACTCCGGATGCATTTTCAAAGCTTGTGCCTGACATAAAGGCAATACTTGACATAGTCGGAAAGGAACTGGGATGAGGGACGGAGACTTTGGAGCCGGAGAAAAGACATACGGTACCATAGGCATCGTAGGCCTTGGACTTATCGGCGCCTCCATGGCAAAGACCATAAAAAGGAGGACCAAAAGCCAGGTCCTTGGATTTGACAGGGATACCGGGGTACAGGAAAGCGCCCTGAAAGACGGCACGATAGATGGGAGACTCACAGATAACAATATAGGCAGCTGTGAGCTGTTGCTCATAGCCCTTTATCCCAGAGCCTGCGTGGATTTTATTTCAGCGAAAAAAGAGCTGATATCCCGGGAGACCATGGTCATAGACCTCTGCGGCGTAAAGAAGGCAGTCATAGAACCGCTTATGCCCGTACTTGAGGATGCGGCCTTCAGTTTTATCGGAGGCCATCCCATGGCAGGCACGGAAAAGACAGGATACTATAATTCCAGAGGAGACCTGTTTAATTCTGCCTCCATGATATTTGTCCCGATAAAGGCCTCTGAGGAGGAGATCCGGAGAGCCGAGGCTTTTTTCATGGAACTTGGCTTCGGAAGGACGGTCAGGACGGACATGGATGTCCATGACCGGATCATAGCCTTTACCTCCCAGCTTGCCCATGTGGTATCAAATGCCTATGTGAAAAGCCCTACTGCCCGGGTCCATGACGGATATTCTGCCGGAAGCTATCTGGACCTTACAAGAGTGGCATGGCTCAATGAAGTCATGTGGACGGAGCTTTTTCTGGATAATCGGGAGGCCCTTTCCTATGAGATAGACAGGCTCTGCGATGAGCTAAAGCTCTACTCCAGACTCATAAAGGAAGGGAAAAGGGAAGAGCTTATGGAGGAGCTCAGACAGGGCAGAATACAGAAAGAGATGATAGACCGCAGGGAGGATCTTAAAAAATAATGGAAAGCTTGAGCGTAGGAGCATCAAAAAAATATGATGTCATTATCGGAAGAAACATCCTTAATGAGTGCGGAAGGCTTATAAAGGAGGTCAGGACTCCCTGTCTCGCGGCTCTGATAACGGACGACATAGTCTCCGGGCTCTATTCGGAGACAGTGGAAAGAAGCCTCCATGATGCGGGCTTTACCGTAGTCAAATACGTCTTTGAGAACGGAGAGCAGCATAAGAACCTGGAGAATTTCGGAAGGATACTGGATTTCCTCTCTGAAAACGGAGTATCCAGGAGTGACCTGGTGATCGCCCTGGGAGGGGGTGTATGCGGAGACATCGCCGGCTTTGCCGCATCTGCATATCTGAGGGGCATAGGCTATGTACAGATACCCACCACTTTCCTTGCTGCCATAGATTCATCAGTTGGAGGCAAGACTGCCATAGATCTTAAGGCAGGGAAAAACCTGGCAGGGGCATTTTATCAGCCTGAGCTTGTCATCTGTGATGCAGATACACTTTCCACCCTGAAGCCCAAGACCTTTGCTGACGGAGCTGCGGAAGCGATAAAGTACGGGATCCTTAAGGACCCTGAGATATTTGACATATTTGCCAGGGGAGAGGCTCGGGAGAAGCTGCAATTCATAATCAGGCGCAGCGTGGAGATAAAGGCCGGCTATGTTGAAGAGGATGAGTATGATCTGGGACTTCGCATGTTCCTTAATCTGGGGCATACTGCCGGGCATGCCATCGAAAAGCTAAGCTGCTTTTCCATGACCCACGGACATGCAGTCGCTGTGGGAATGTGCGTCGCTGCAGACCTGTCAGAAAAGCTTGGTTTCTGCGATGGGGGACTTGGAGACAGGATCAGAGAGGTGCTTCTGAAAAATGGCCTTCCCGTAAGCGCACCGTTTTCCGCTGAAGAGGTTGGAAAAGCTGCCCTTTCCGATAAGAAACGCAGCGGAGGGAGCATAAAGCTCATACTTCCCGTTTCCATTGGAGAATGCATGATCTATGAAACAGGGGCAGAGGAGCTGCCAGGGCTCTTTGGCTCATCAAAGGCTTTGAAAAATGACTGAATGGATCTCAGAGGTGTGATTTGAACATAAGGATATATCCATCTAAACCCCATGGCAGCATGGAGGCCATGGCTTCAAAATCAGATGTACACAGGGCATTGATCTGTGCGGCATTTTCCGATAGGGAGACTATTATCCATTCGAATTCGATATCGCGGGACATGGAGGCTACAGCCTCATGTCTCCGTGCCGCAGGAGCAGCTATATGCTATGATCCGGGGGAAGGCCTTTTTATCGTAAGCCCCGGCAGGATCCGCGGAGAAGGCCCGGGGGATAGTGTGCCTGCGGACTGCAGGGAAAGCGGCTCCACACTGAGGTTCCTGATCCCGGTATTTGCGGCTGCCGGCATCAGTACAAGATTTACCGGTGAAGGAAGGCTTCCTGAAAGGCCGCTGGGACCCATCCTTTTCGAGCTTTCAGCACACGGGATCAGCGTCAAAGGGGAAAAACTCCCGATAAGCATAAAGGGAAGCATGACACCGGGCAGCTTCAGCCTGCCGGGAGACATAAGCTCTCAGTTCGTATCAGGCCTGCTGCTTGCCTTTCCGCTTATGGAGGGGGATTCACGGCTTTCCCTTACGACAGGGCTGGAATCCCAGGCCTACGTGGACATGACCATGGATACCATGAAAAGGTTCGGCATCCGGATATCAATGAGCGAACGGGATGGAAAGCTGAGCTTTTCCTATAAGAAAAACGAAGGACACCCGGGATATGTATCCCCATTTCATTATGAAGCCGATGGAGATTGGTCAAATGCGGCCTTCTTCCTTGCAGCGGACATGCTGCTTGGAGGCGGGCAGATAAAGGTAAACGGCCTTAGAGAGGATTCGGTCCAGGGAGACCGGGCGATAGCGGACATACTGAAGGAGCTGAGCCATGGCGAAGGCTGTGTGCTTGACGCTTCTTCGGTCCCTGATCTGGTACCGATATGTGCGGTCGCCATGGCCCTGACTCCGGGAAAGCACCGGATAGTAAATGCAGGAAGGCTCAGGATAAAAGAATCCGACCGGCTGAGCGCCATAAGTGAAGGGCTTCAGAGGATGGGTGCTGATATCAGGGAGCTGCCGGAAGAGCTTATTATAGAGGGAAAGGCAGGAGAGCTTCCGGGAGGAACGGAAGTCTCATCCTTCAATGATCACCGTATAGCCATGGCTCTGTCGATCGGAGCCCTGTTCTGCAGGGAGCCGGTGGAGATAACGGGAGCAGAGGCAGTTGAAAAATCCTACCCTGGATTTTTTGATGATCTCAGGAGGCTTGGCGTGAGGCTTGAGAGGACAGGAGGTACGGGATGTCATCTATGATCGGGGATAATATAAAGGTATCTGTTTTCGGACAGTCCCACTCTGCCGGGATAGGAGCGGTTATCGACGGGATCCCGGCCGGAGAGCATATAGATATGGAAAAGCTCGGGGCCTTCATGCAGAGAAGAGCTCCGGGAAGGAATGCATATTCCACAAAGCGAAGGGAAGGAGACGTGCCGGAGATACTTTCAGGCCTTCTTCCTGACGAGACAAAAGAGTCTGTTATGATAAGCTGCGGTGCTCCCATATGTGCGGTCATCAGAAATACGGACCAGCGCTCCGGAGACTATGATGAGCTTAAGAGGATACCCAGGCCCGGACATGCGGATCTTACGGCAGAGATAAAGTACCACGGGTTTCAGGACGTAAGGGGCGGAGGCCATTTTTCCGGAAGGCTTACGGCGCCCCTCTGTTTTGCCGGAGGACTGGTCAGACAGATACTGGAACGAAGGGGCATATATATAGGGGCCCATATCGAACGGATCGGACCTGAGACTGAAAATAGATATGATCCTGCAGGGCTTACAAAAGAAGATCTGCTCCTTGCGGGGAAAAAGGATTTTCCGGCAAATGATCCCCTGAGGGCTGAGGCCATGATGGCAGTCATAGAGGAGGCCAGGATGGATCAGGACTCGGTCGGGGGCATTATAGAATGCGGGGTACTGGGACTGCCTGCAGGACTTGGTAATCCGATGTTTGACGGAGCGGAGAACCGTATAGCAGAGGCTGTTTTCGGGATCCCGGCAGTTAAGGGACTTGAATTCGGTGAAGGCTTCGGCGCAGCTTTTATGAGGGGAAGTCAGCACAATGATCCCTATCGTATGGGAGAGGACGGAAGCATCCATGCAGTCTCAAACCATGCAGGAGGCATACTCGGAGGGATCACAAACGGCATGCCCCTTATCTTCAGACTGGCGGTAAAGCCTACCGCATCCATACTGAAGGCCCAGGATTCCGTGGATATGAAAGCGGGAGAAAACAGGGAGCTTTGCATAAAGGGACGTCATGATCCCTGTATAGTGCCGAGAGCCGTTCCCGTTGTGGAGGCGGTAACTGCGATATGTATTTATGATATGCTGCTTGATATTGAAGGGAGAGGATAACGATGGATCTTAAGGAAGCAAGGACAAGGATAGACAGCATAGATGATCAGCTGACCAGGCTTTTTGCCGAGCGCATGGGCATAGCAAGGGAGATAGCGGCCTATAAGAGCGCAAATAAGCTGCCGGTATTTGACCGGGAGAGGGAAAGGGCCGTTCTTAACAGGGTGGAGGATAAGGTGGGACCTGAACTGGAATCCTATGCAAATGTGCTCTACACCACACTTTTTGACGTTACCCGTTCCTACGAGTACAGGAGCCTTGCCACCGGATCAAAGATCGGGGATGCCATAAGGGATGCTCTCAGGAACACTCCGGATGTATTTCCTTCAAGGTCAGTGGTGGCCTGTCAGGGAGTGGAGGGCTCTTACAGCCAGTCTGCCTGTGACAGGATATTCAACATGCCCAGCATCATGTACTTCGATAATTTCAGGAGCGTGTTCCAGGCTGTTGAGAGCGGGCTCTGCAGATACGGAGTGCTCCCGATAGAAAACAGTACTGCAGGCTCCGTAAATGAGGTCTATGATCTTATGAAGAAGCACAAGTTCTACATCGTACGCGGAGCCAAGATCAAGGTGGAACACAGCCTCCTTGCCAAAAACGGCACCAGGCTTTCGAACATAAAGGAGATATGGTCCAAGGACATAGCCCTTGAACAGTGCAGTGAATTTCTTGGCCAGCTCAAGGGAGTGAAGCTTCGGGTCTGTGAAAATACGGCCACAGCAGCCCGTATGGTCATGGAATCGGACAGAAATGACATCGCTGCCGTATCTTCAAGGAACTGTGCAGAGCTTTACGGACTTAAGGCCCTTGCTGACGGCATACAGAATAATAAGAGCAACTATACCAGGTTCATCTGCATTTCCAAGAACCTTGAGATATATCCCGGAGCGGACAAGACCAGCCTTATGTTTTCAATAGCCCATAAGCCCGGGTCCCTGTATCATGTGGTATCCAGATTTTCAGCTCTCGGCCTCAATCTTACGAAGCTGGAGAGCCGCCCCATGCCGGATACGGACTTCCAGTTCATGTTCTATTTCGATCTTGAAGCCAACATACATGATGAAAAGGTACAGAGGCTGCTCTGTGAATTTGACGATGAATTTGAGAAATTCACTTATCTTGGAAGTTATTCCGAGATCATCTGAGGACGGCCCATGGATAATACGGACAGAAAATATCCCTCATACGGACTTCTGGGACGCAGGCTTCCCTACAGCTTTTCCCCCAGGATACACGGCCTCCTGGGAAATAAAGAATATGGGCTTATAGAGCTTTCGGAAGAGGAACTTCCCGGATTCATGGAAGAGAAGGCTTTTTCAGGGATAAACGTGACCATACCCTATAAGCAGGCTGTGATCCCTTATTTGGATGAGCTTTCGGATGAAGCTAGGGAGATCGGTGCGGTAAATACGATAGTCAGGCTTCAGGATGGAAGGCTTTTTGGAGACAATACCGATATTTTCGGCATGGAGTATCTGCTTGGATCCGCAGACATAGACCTCCGGGGGAAACATGTGCTTATCCTTGGAAGCGGAGGGACCTCCCTTACCGCAAGAGCCCTATGCAGGAAGGCGGGAGCTGCTTCTGCGAAGGTGGTCTCAAGGAAGGGAAGCCTCAATTATGACAATGTCTCCGAAAGGAAGGAAACAGAAGTCATAATCAATACCACTCCGGTAGGGACATTTCCGGGAAATGGGGAGTCGCCTATCGACATAAGCATTTTCCCTGAGCTTTATGCAGTGGTGGATGTGATCTATAATCCGAGGCGGACTGAGCTCATCATGGATGCGGAAAAAGCCGGCCTCAGGACTGCCTCCGGGCTCAGGATGCTTATTGCCCAGGCGGTAAGGGCCCATGAGCTGTTTTTTGGAAAACAGGTCGAAACCTCTGCCGTAGAAGATATATACCGCATACTCAAAAACGATCTTATGAACATAAACATAATCGGCATGCCGGGATGCGGAAAGACAACGGTGGCAAGGGAACTTTCACTGCTTTGCGGCAAGGCCTTTCTGGACAGCGACATCTTTGTGGAAAATGATGCCGGCATGAGCATACCGGAGATATTTGCCGAGTATGGAGAGACCTATTTCAGAGAGCTGGAAACGGAGGCCGTAAAGGAGCTTGGAAAGATGACCGGTACGGTCATCGCCACTGGTGGCGGCGTGGTCCTTCGGGAGGAAAACATGAGGGCCCTGCACCAGAACGGGCCCGTGATCTTCCTTGAGAGAGAACTTTCTGAGCTTGGCAGGGAGGGCAGGCCCCTTTCCGGAAGCCTGGATGATCTCAGGCGCATATATGATACAAGGATAGAAAAATACCGCGGCTATGCGGACTTTATCTTTACAAATGAAGATGAGCCACGCCTGGTCGCTGAAAGGATATGGAAAAAGCTTTATGAAGCTCCTGATTATTAATGGACCCAATATAAATATGCTGGGCATAAGGGAAAAAGGGATATACGGGGAGGAGAGCTATGAATCGCTCCTTTCATACTGCAGAAGCATATGTGAGAAAAAGGGGATAGAGGTCTCCTTCTTCCAGTCCAATCATGAGGGCGACATAGTGGACAGGATACAGGAGGCTTACGGAAGTACTGATGCCATCGTCATAAACCCGGCAGCCTATACCCACACCAGCGTGGCAATACTTGATGCATTGAAGGCGGTAAACATCCCATGCTGCGAGGTACATCTTTCCAACATCTATGAAAGAGAAGAGTTCCGCCATCATTCATATATATCCCTTGCTGCGGAAAAGACCTTTTATGGGGAAGGCTTCAAGGGATATGAAAAAGCCATCCTTTATCTTTTCGAGAAGCTTTCTGGAAAGCAGGAAGGCTGAGGCAAAGAGAAGCGTATCAGGATCCCTTCAGAATAATATTAAAGCCTGTGCATCTTCGTGGTGCACAGGCTTTTTTGATGTTATATAAGTTCTTATTAATGGACCTGATCTCAGATGGTATCGTCTGAGACTGTGGCTGTCTCCGAGTCGGCCTTAAGGAGAGCTTCCTCTGCCTCAGAAGCATCTGCATCAGCAGCGATGGCGTCAGCAGTTTCTTCTTCTTCAGCCTCTTCAGCTGTCTCTTCTTCGCAACAGGCCTCGCTGGTATCTTCGCATTCCTCTTCGGCTTTTTTCCAGAGTCCGCTCAGCTTGTCGGCAGCTTCGGATATGCTGTCGGTGATATCATCCTTCATGTCCTTGAGATTGCCGATGACCTCTTCCTTTGCAGCCTCAGGATCAGTATCGTACTTGTTCTTTATGTCCTTTACCGTATCGACGGTGGTCCTGCCTGCAGCGGCGGCAACATTTCCAGCATCCATGGCCATGCGTCCGGCAGCTTTTGCAAGATCGCCTGCAGCCTCCTTTACGCCTGCCTTGTCCCTGATGGAGATATAGGTACGCTTTGCAGCTTCCTTTGCCGCGCCGGTGCTGTCCTTGAGATTTGAAAGGTCAGGCTCGGCAGCATCCTTGAAATCGGTATAGTCCTTAAGATACTTTACAAATACGGCAGCTGCCGCAGCAAGGGCAGCAAGGCCGAAATATTTTCCGGATCCACGTTTTGACATGGCATGTTCCTCCTTTATGTCTTATTTTATGCCCAGATCTGCAGGGCCGAAGCCGTAGGGATACATCTCCTTCAGCTTGAATACCTTATAATCGGTGGCGGAACGGCCAAGGATGATATCGAACTTATCAGGATCACAGAACTCCTGCATCACCTGACGGCATACTCCGCAGGGGCCGCTGTTTCCGTATTCGCCTGCAAGATGTCCCTCCTTATACTCACCGCTCTCAAGGGCCTCCTCGCTGCAGCCTACCACTGCGATGGCAACAAAATCCCTGTGTCCCTCGGAAACTGCCTTGAAGAAGGCGCAGCGCTCTGCACATATGGTAGGCGTGTAGGCGGCATTTTCAATATTGACTCCCTTTACTATGGTGCCATCGCTGCACAGGAGTGCAGCAGAGCAATGGAAGTGGGAGTAGGGTACATAAGACTTGTCGAGATCCTTTATGGCCATCTCAAGAAGCTTTCCGTAATCTGTCATGATAAGTAACCTCCTGTGAAAAATATATATTATCTGTTTTGCTTTCGTAATTTAAAAACCCAAGGTGCCGTCGGTTTATAAGTGACTCCCAGCTATATAGCCAGGGTGGGTCTTCTCGGAAGCCGCTTCAGCCATCCGCTCAGGGGCGGCCCGACATCCACGCTACAATACCGAAGTCCCGTATGTCAGATTGTGGAAGTAATTAAATAAACCAAACGCACATCTCAGGCTAACTAAATGATAGCACAATATAAACTCCGTTACAAGGAAAAACATACAGTCCGGCCTGACTGATCCCCGGCAGGAGGCTCGCTTTGTTTATGACCGGGAATGAAGGCGCGGAGGCTTGCGGAAGCTCATTTTATAGTTTTTTTATAAATTAGTTAGCACTCGATGCTTGACACTGCTAACATCAAATGCTACAATATCCCGCGGATACAGAGAAAAGCAGAGCCGCAGGAACTGATAAAGATACGGCGTGCAATATATGATCTTTATGATTTCAAGGAGGTTTTTTGTTATGAAACTTGTACCGCTTGATGACAAGGTAGTGCTTAAGAAGCTGCAGGCTGAGGAGACAACAAAATCAGGCATAGTCCTTCCCGGACAGGATAAGGAAAAGCCCGGACAGGGTGAGGTCGTAGCGGTCGGCCCCGGCGGAGTGATAGACGGGAAAGAGGTAAAGATGCAGGTCAAGGTGGGAGACAAGGTGGTTTATTCCAAATACTCCGGCACCGAGATCGAGATAGAGGAAGACAAGTACCTCATCGTAAAGCAGTCTGACATACTCGCCATCATAGAGTAAAGGCTGATATGGTGATCTAACATAAAGACAATAAGTTTTTTGGAGGCAAATAGAAATGGCAAAGGATATCAAATATGGAGTAGACGCCCGCAAGGCCATGGAGGAAGGCGTCAACAAGCTTGCTGATACTGTAAGAGTGACCCTTGGACCCAAGGGAAGGAATGTGGTACTGGATAAGTCCTTCGGTACTCCCCTTATCACAAACGATGGCGTGACCATAGCCAAGGAGATCGAGCTTGAGGATGCCTATGAGAACATGGGCGCACAGCTCGTAAAGGAGGTTGCAACAAAGACCAACGACGTTGCCGGAGACGGAACCACCACTGCAACCGTGCTGGCTCAGGCCATGATCAATGAAGGCATGAAGAATCTGGCAGCAGGAGCAAATCCCATAGTTATGCGTAAGGGTATGCGTAAGGCCGTGGATGCAGCTGTTTCAGATATCGAAAAGTCCTCACAGACAGTTTCCAGCAGGAACCAGATCGCAAAGGTAGCAGCTATCTCAGCTTCCAGTGATGAGGTAGGAGAGATGGTTGCAGATGCCATGGAGAAGGTTTCCAAGGATGGTGTCATCACTATCGAGGAGTCCAAGACCATGAAGACCGAGCTGGATCTTGTTGAAGGAATGCAGTTCGATCGCGGATATATAAGCGCATATATGTGCACCGACATGGACAAGATGGAAGCAAATCTGGATGATCCCTATATCCTTATCACCGATAAGAAGATATCAAATATCCAGGATATACTTCCCGTACTTGAAGAGATAGTAAAGATGGGAGCAAAGCTCCTGATCATTGCAGAGGATGTTGAGGGTGAGGCTCTTACGACTCTTATCGTGAACAAGCTCCGCGGAACATTCTCAGTAGTTGCCGTAAAGGCTCCCGGCTATGGTGACAGACGTAAGGACATGCTCCGTGACATTGCCATCCTTACAGGCGGACAGGTGATCTCCGAGGAGATCGGACTTGAGCTTAAAGACACCACACTTCAGATGCTCGGCCGTGCAAAGTCAGTAAAGGTGACCAAGGAAGATACCATCATCGTTGACGGACTTGGCAACAAAGAAGACATCCAGTCAAGGATCGCTCAGATAAAGAGCCAGATCGAGGAGACCACCTCTGATTTTGACAGGGAGAAGCTTCAGGAGAGGCTTGCAAAGCTTGCAGGCGGCGTTGCAGTCATCAGGGTAGGCGCTGCTACCGAGACAGAGATGAAAGAAGCAAAGCTCCGCATGGAGGATGCTCTCAATGCAACAAGGGCTGCAGTGGAGGAAGGCATAGTTCCCGGAGGCGGAACCGCTTACATCCACGCCACAAAGGCAGTAGCAGATGTGGTTGCAAAGCTTGAGGGCGACGAGAGGACCGGTGCTGCCATAGTTCTCAAGGCACTTGAGTCACCTCTTTACCGTATAGCTGAAAATGCCGGACTTGACGGTGCAGTTATCGTAAACAAGGTAAAGGAAGGCAAGGACGGCGTAGGCTTCGATGCAGCAAAGGAAGAGTATGTGGACATGATCTCAGCAGGCATCATCGATCCCGCAAAGGTCACCAGATCAGCCCTTCAGAATGCAGAGTCCGTAGCATCCACCCTTCTTACCACCGAGGCTGCAGTGGCTGCTATAAAGGAGCCCCAGCCCGCAGCAGCTCCCAATCCCGGGATGATGTGATCTTCGGACAGACATAATTAAAGCCCATACATTATCAGATCCGAAAGTTTCTGATAAACCATTGAAAGCCCTTGACAATCAAGGGCTTTCTATATAGAATATATAAGCATGTTTACACGAACTGTCCGTGTCCGGTATAAGTGGAAACAGATACTATTTTAAAAAGGAGGTGTCCCGATACATGGCTAACATAAAGTCAGCGAAGAAGAGGATAATCGTAGCTGAGACCAGAGCTGCCCGCAACAAGGCTGTAAGGTCAAGAGTTAAGACCTATATCAAGAAGGTACATGCTGCTATAGAGTCAGGTGACAAGGCTGCTGCCGCTGAGGCTCTCAAGGCTGCTGCTTCTGAGATAGACAGAGCTGAGTCCAAGGGCGTTTATCATGCCAACAATGCCTCAAGAAAAGTATCAAGGCTTTCCAAGGCAGTTGCCGCTATGAATTGATCGGCATACGGACTATATATAATTAAGCGCTTAATAAAGGCTGACGGATCGACCCACCGTCAGCCTTTTTGTATCCTGTGCCCGGGCTCAGTATGCCAGAAGGATCTCCAGTGCGGTACGCTCCGGCATGTCCCCAAGCTTTATGCGGGATTCAAGATCCACGGAAAGCTCAAGATACATACGGGCTTTGTCCCTGTCTATGGAAGAAGAATCCTTTCTTAGCTTTCTTAACTGCCAGTCAGAGATGCCGCAGGCCTCAAGGATCTCAGCTTCGCTTTTCCCAAGACTGGACATATCCTTTATTATATAGATGCTGTTGAACTGTCTTTCAAGAAGATACAGTATGCGTCCGGGAGGTATCTTTATGGAGAGCATCTCCTCGCAGAGCCTCAGGGCCTTTGATACATTGCCCGAAAGCTTTGCGGATATCATGTCGAAGACCCTGTCGCTTACGGTGCGGGAGGATATGGCTTCTATATCCGCTCTTTCGATGCGGCAGCTTTGCTGAGAAAGCTTGTAGCAGATCAGCTTTTCAAGCTCCGTATCCAGATTGGACATGTCGTAGCCGCAGGTCTCCATCAGAGCCTCAAGCTCCCGCTGGGAGATCTCAAATCCTTCCTTTTTAAGCCTTTTGCGGGCCCAGTCCCTGACATCGGAGCGGATCTTTTCAGCGGTCCTATAGTCCTTTTTATCTGCATTATCATACTGAAAGATATCTCCTGAGGCCTTGAACAGCTTATAGAGAGCATTGGATCTGTCTGCTGAAGCCTCGCTGAAGATGATGTAGGTGGTTTCCGGAATGGAGGAAAATGCCTCCTTAAGGGACTCCTCCGCAGCCCCCTTAAAGGCTCCGGTATCCGAGAGGGAGATGACCCTTCGATCCTCCAGAAACGGAAGGGTCTGGGAAAGCCTTATGACCTCGTCCCAGTCAGTTCCTTTTCCGGAAAAGGCATTGAAGTTGGGGCTTCCTTCAGTGTGAAGGGCCTTAAAAAGCTCCTCCCTTTTCTCTTCGACAAGGAAGGGCTCTGTGCCGTATATGAGATTTAGATTCTTTATCAGGGCCATAATAAATCATTTTATCCTATGCCATGCCATGACTCAAGTCTTTTCAAGCTTATATTGCGGCATGAATTAAATTTTGCTATTATACCTGTATGTCAAATATCATGGATCAGAACAAAATAAGAAACTTCTGCATAATCGCACATATCGATCACGGCAAATCCACCCTGGCTGACAGGATCATTGAGATGACCGGCCTGCTTACTCAGAGAGAGATGCAGGACCAGGTCCTTGACAATATGGACCTGGAGAGAGAAAGGGGGATAACCATAAAGGCCCAGACGGTACGTACCGTTTACAAGGCCGACGACGGAGAGGAATATATATTCAATCTTATCGACACTCCCGGACATGTGGACTTCAATTATGAGGTCTCCAGGGCCCTTGCGGCCTGTGACGGAGCCATACTTGTGGTGGATGCTGCCCAGGGCATAGAGGCCCAGACCCTTGCGAACGTATATCTGGCGCTGGATCATGGACTTGAGGTATTTCCGGTCATAAATAAGATAGACCTCCCGAGCGCCGATCCGGAGAGGGTAGCCTCGGAGATAGAGGATGTCATAGGCCTTGAGGCCCATGATGCTCCAAGGATCTCTGCAAAGACCGGAGAAAACGTCCATGAGGTCCTGGAGATGATCGTAAAGAAGATACCGGCCCCTGCGGGAGATCCGAAGGCTCCTCTTCAGGCACTCATATTCGATTCCGTATATGACCAGTATAAGGGCGTCATTGTTTTCTGCCGGGTGAAGGAGGGCAGCATACGTAAGGGCACACCTATCAGGATGATGGCCACCGGAGCCGAGTACGATGTGGTGGAGGTGGGATATTTCGGAGCAGGCAGGCTGATAAGCTGTGATGAGCTCAGTGCCGGCATGGTAGGTTATGTGACTGCCAGCATTAAAAATATCCAGACCACTGAGGTAGGAGATACCATCACCGGCAGGGACAGGCCTGCATCAGAGCCCCTTCCCGGGTATAAAAAGGTCACCTCCATGGTATTCTGTGGTATCTATCCTGCTGACGGAGCGAAGTATCCGGATCTTCGGGATGCCCTTGAGAAGCTCAAGCTCAATGATGCCTCCCTCTTTTATGAGCCTGAGACATCTGTGGCGCTGGGCTTCGGATTCCGCTGCGGATTCCTGGGGCTTCTGCACCTGGATATCATACAGGAGAGGCTTGAGAGGGAATACAACCTGGATCTCGTGACCACAGCTCCTTCCGTAATATATAAGGTACATAAAACTGACGGAACGGTCATGGATCTTACGAACCCTACGAACCTTCCGGATCCTTCTCTCATTGATTATATGGAGGAGCCCATAGTTGAGGCGGAGATCATGGTGACCACAGAGTTCGTGGGGCCCATAATGAAGCTCTGCCAGGAGAGGCGGGGCAATTATCTGGGCATGGAATACATAGAAGAGACCAGGGCGGTCCTCAGATATGAGCTTCCCCTCAACGAGATCATCTATGATTTCTTTGATGCCCTTAAATCAAGGAGCCGGGGCTATGCCTCCTTTGACTATACCTTAAAGGGATATAAGCCTTCCAAGCTCGTAAAGCTTGACATACTTGTGAACAGGGAAGAGGTGGATGCCCTCTCATTTATTGTCTTTGCTGATTCTGCCTACGACAGGGGCAGACGCATGTGTGAAAAATTAAAGGAGGAGATACCCAGACAGCAGTTTGAGATACCCATACAGGCTGCCATAGGAGGAAAGGTAATAGCCAGAGAGACCATAAAGGCTCTCAGGAAGGACGTGCTTGCAAAGTGTTATGGAGGAGACGTTTCCAGAAAGAAAAAGCTTCTGGAAAAGCAGAAGGAAGGCAAAAAGAGGATGCGCCAGATCGGAAATGTCACCATACCTCAGCAGGCATTTATGAGCGTATTGAAACTGGACGATGAGTAAGGATTAAGTTGGCAGACGGAGACTCTTTTTGAAGGGCTTCCCGCAGGCCATACTGATGTAGATTTTTTAAGGAGGTGCTGTATGGATAACGGATATGTAATAAGCTGCGAATCCACAGCAGATCTTTCCGATGAGCATTTCAGGGAAAGAGGAGTGATCTATACCTGCTTTACGTTCACCATTGATGGACAGGATCTTAAGGACGATTATGGAAAGAGCATGGACATCCATGAGTTCTATGCCAGGATGAAGGCCGGATCGATGACATCCACATCTCAGGTGAGCACTGCGGAATACGAAGATCTGTGGAGGCCTTATCTTGCGGATGGAAAGGATATATTCCATCTTACGCTTTCCACGGGCATATCAGGCACATATAATTCGGCCTGTGTTGCTGCGGAGGAACTGAAAGAAGAGTTTCCCGGACGGAAGATAGAAGTCATTGATTCCCTCAATGCTTCCTCCGGCTTCGGGCTCCTTGTGGATATGGCCTGCGATAAGCGGGATGAGGGAGCTTCCCTGGAGGAGCTCAGGGCCTATATGCTTTCGATCAGGAACAACTGCAACGCCTGGTTCTTTACAAATGACCTTACCTACCTTTTCAGGGGAGGAAGGCTCTCGAAGACTGCCTTTGTGCTGGGCACTGCCTTAAAGGTATGTCCCCTTCTTCGCATCAATTCCGAAGGAAGGCTCCTTCCCTCGGCCAAACTAAGGGGGACAAAGAAAGTGATCGAGGCCTGTGCAAAGAAGATGGAGGAAAGGGCAGAGGGAGGCCTTTCATATAATGGCTACTGCTATATTTCCCATTCTGAAGCTCTGGAAGAGACCGAGGAGCTCAGATCCCTTATAGAGGCCAGATTCAAGAACCTCAGGGGAGGTGGAGTCAGGACCTTCGACATCGGTACCGTCATAGGCTCCCATACCGGCCCGGGAACAGTGGCACTTTTCTTCATGGGCACTGAAAAGGAACTGTAAAATATACATTTACATTAACCTCACATTTCATTTTATTTACGGTTTCTTGAAGTATATTGCTTAAAATTCGGCTATGTGCAAAAATATCCTTGAGATAAAAATCAAGGATATTTTTTTATGAAAAAAATCGTTTTGACTGTATTTTCCGCTATTTTCATAATGGCTTTCAGCATGGCTTCCCCGGCTCAGGCTTCATCGGGAGTCCCCGGCTTCAACTTTGTGAGCGGCCCGGGAGAGGTGGGTTCGGTAGCCAGTCCAAGGACCGACAATTCGGATCTTGAGCCTGTATTTTCCGGAGGAGAGCTCAGGGTGCTTGCAGATGAGGCTACTGACAGGCAGCAGCTCAGCATGATCTTTAAGAGCAGTGACGGACATATACTTGTGGTGGACGGAGGCGTTGCCGCTGACTCAGGACATCTGCTTTCTGAGATAAAGGAGCTTGGAGGCTATGTGGATGCCTGGCTCATCACCCATCCCCAGGACGACCATGTGGGGGCACTATATGACATACTCCTCAATCATCCGGGTGAGATAGATATAAGGAACATTTACTATAATTTCATGGAGCCGGAGTGGTATGCTGCAGTGGCCGCTGTAGAGAGCTCCATGGCTTCATCCATGCTGCAGGCCATGAGCAGCCTTCCGGGGGAAAGCCTCCATACTGACATGCCTGCGGGATTTGAGGTGAAGCTCTCGGAGCGGCTTTCCTTCAGGGTGCTCAATGAGCCTGTCAATGTGCCGGATCAGTATGCAGTCAATAATTCAAGTGTGCTCTATGACATAACCATGGATGAAAAGCATGTGCTAATACTCGGTGATCTGGGGCCTGCTGCCGGAGATCTGTTCCTCTCCTGGGGACTTTTTGACGGACTTACCGTGGATTTCGTACAGATGAGCCATCACGGGCAGAACGGGGTGGGCAGGGCTGTCTATGAAAGGCTCTCACCCAAGGCCTGCATCTGGCCTGCGCCCTCCTGGCTTTATGATTGTCAGAAGGGAAACATCAACGGCTTTCTGACATATGAGACCAAATCCTGGATAGAGGATCTTGGGATAAAGGAAAACTACTGTATAAAGAACGGGGATGTTACGATAAGATAGCCCCACGGGGCCATGGCCCCCGGTCCGGAGCGCAAAGCTTACGAAAGCTTTACGAAATCCCCACTTTTGTTGACTATATCCATAGGTTGTTATATTTTATTTGAAGAATATCTTGACAAAGGAATGTTTTGGCCCCACTTTAAGGGCCGGGGAGGCAGGATATCTTATGAAAAAGGCTTATGTCAATGCCCTGATATGGGTATTTGCGGCAGTAATATGCATAGTGCTCTTATCCACAAACGCTTTCGGCGCAGAACTTGCGGTGGAAGGCATGAACGGAGGCCCCGGAGTCTGCTACGGAGAGGACGGAGCGGTAGTGGCAGTGGATTTTGAGGGCCTTGACAGCAAGGACCCGGGATCCATACCCGAGGATCTTATCGTGAAAGAGGAAAAGTCAGAGCCTGAGGCAAAGGCCGGAGAAGATGCCGCAGCCATCTCGGATGAGCCCCTTGGAGCGGAGAAGAGCAGCGGCGAAGCTTCTGATCAGGTCTTTACTCTGGACGGAGTACAGTATAAAAAGGGCACCTACTGGGGATCCCACAGGCTTACCGGCTATTCGGGGGCTGAGTGGGGCACAGATACCGCCTCCGGAGCGACGGCGACGGAAGGACGTACGGTATCAGCCACTTCACAGCTGCCCTTCGGTACCGTTCTGATCATAGACGGAGGCAGCGGTCCCAACGTGGAGGATTATAACGGTATTTATGTGGTAGAGGACCGGGGAGGCTCAGGCATTGAAAATGACGGCATAGTTGACCTTTTCTTTGAGGATCATCAGGATGCAGTCATGGTGACACATTATGGATGGAATTATGCTGAGATCTGGATCGCGGAGCCTGTATGAGCAAGGAGCTTGAATTATACATACACATACCTTTCTGCGTAAAAAAATGCAGCTACTGTGATTTCCTGTCATTTCCTGCAGGACAGGAGCTGCAGGAGGCCTATGTAAGGCAGCTGATCAGGGAGATCGAAGCCCAGGCACCTCTGGGCAGGGATCATCTCGTTACTTCGGTATTTCTCGGAGGCGGGACACCATCCCTTCTGGATCCTTCTCTGATACTCAACATCATGAGTGCCGTAAGGCACTCTTTTTGCGTCGATAAGGATGCCGAGATAAGCATTGAATGCAACCCCGGGTCCACCCTCAGGCATAAATTTTCGATCTATAAAAAGGCGGGGATAAACCGGCTTTCCATCGGCCTTCAGTCTGCCGAAAATACTGAGCTTCGCATGCTTGGAAGGATACACAGCTACGAGGAATTCCTGAAGTGCTATCAGGGAGCCAGGATGGAGGGCTTTGATGATATCAACGTGGATCTTATAGACTGTATCCCCATGCAGACCCTTCATACCTGGAGAAAGACTCTAAGATCGGTATGCATGCTGAGGCCTGAACATATCTCGGTCTATAACCTGATCATCGAGGAGGGTACTCCTTATCATGACATGATGGAAAAAGGCCTTCTCATGCTTCCGGATGAGGAGGAGCAGGCCGGGATCGATGAGTTTACCAAAAGCTTCCTTTCTAAAAACGGATATGAGCGATATGAGATCAGCAATTATGCGAGAGAGGGAGCCAGATGCCGGCACAATGTAGGATATTGGACCGGAGTGCCCTATCTGGGATTTGGCCTTGGGGCCTCTTCCTACTATGAGCTGGAAAGATGGAGCAATGAAAGGGACATAAACAGGTATCTGGAGCTTGATTTCAAAGACAGAGGCCCTGCAATGGAGTCCCTCAGAAAGGATGTAAAAAAGCTTTCAGAAAAGGATCAGATCGAGGAATTCATGTTCCTGGGGCTCCGTATGGTCGAAGGAGTAAGCGAGATCAGTTTCAAGGAACGGTTCGGCAAGACCTTTGACAATGTTTACGGGGATATCATCGGGGACTATGTGAAGGAAGGCCTTATGGAATGGACAGGCAGCCGGCTTAGGCTTACCGACCGGGGCATGGATCTTTCCAACCGGGTACTCAGTGACCTTCTGCTGGACTGATTTCATAAAAAGTTTATATATTTAAAGGGTATACCGCTTGACTTTTGACAGGCGGTATTATATTATATCGATGTTAGCAATCAAGACATTGGAGTGCTAACAAAGAGATAAGGAGTGATTTGATGGAACTTGATGACAGGAAAATTATCATTTTAAAGACCATCATTAAAAATTATCTTGAGACAGGAGAGCCCGTAGGTTCGAGGACCATATCCAAGTACAGCGGGCTTAATCTGAGCTCGGCCACGATCAGGAACGAGATGAGCGACCTTGAGGAGATGGGCTATATAATCCAGCCTCACACCTCTGCAGGGCGTATCCCCTCGGACAAAGGCTACAGATTTTACGTGGACAGCATCATGCAGGAAAGCGACCGGAAGGTCACTGAAGCCACGGAACTGATGGTACAGAGGGTAGACAAGCTTGAGATGCTGCTGAAGCAGCTTGTCAAGGTGCTTGCGGTGGATACCAATTATGCTGCGCTTATCAGTGGGCCTTCCCTGACGCAGAACAGGATAAAGTATCTGCAGCTCAGTGTGCCCTCGCCCTATAAGCTCCTGCTCATACTGGTGCTTGAGGGGAACATCATAAAGAATGAGGTCCTTGACATAGAGGAGGATCTGGATCAGGAGACGGTCCTTAATCTGACGATCCTCATAAACAATGTCATAGGAGGCCTTTCCCTCAGGGAGATCACTCCAAAGATGCTGACCTCCCTCATGATGCAGGCAGGAAAGCATGGGAGCACGGTGAAGTCCGTCATAGATGCAGTCTCTGACATGATAGAGACTGACGTAGAGAAGAGAGAGATATTTACCTCCGGTGCCACAAATATCTTCAAGTATCCTGAGCTTACCGATGCGGAAAAGGCTTCCAAGCTCATATCCGCTTTTGAGGAGCAGGATGCCCTTAAGGAGCTTGTGGAGGAAGTATCCAATTCGGTGGAGGATCAGGCTTCCGGAAGCGGCGGGCTGCAGGTCTACCTGGGCGGCGAAGGACCGATAAGGAACATGCAGGACTGCTCGCTGGTCACCGCCAATTATGAGCTTGGGGATGGCATGAGAGGCGTCATAGGCGTCATAGGGCCAAAGCGCATGGATTATGAAAAGGTGCTTGGGGCCATGAAGAATCTCATCGATCAGCTTGACCGGGCATATAAACGAAATGATAAGGATTCGAGGTAGTGATATATGGCAGATGAAAAGGACCTTGAAAAAGATCAGAACATAGATACTGAAGCATTTTCAGAGGAAGAGGAAAAGAAAAAGGAGGGCCGGGAGGCTGCTCCGGATAAGGATTCTTCTTCAGAGGAAGAAAAGGCGGAGGATAAAAAGGAACAGGAGGCGGAGGCTTCAGAGGAACATAATGAAGCCACTTCCTCAGATAAGGGACCGGAAGATACCAAAGAGGATGAATATGAGGGCTCAAAGCCGGATCCCAGGGACAGACAGATAGAGGAGCTTACCGACAAATACAAAAGGCTTTTTGCGGAGTTCGATAATTTCAGAAAAAGGACGGATGCCGAAAAGGCCAGCATGTATGATGAGGGCGAAAGGTATGTGATATCCAAACTTCTTTCTGTGGTGGATAATTTTGAAAGAGCCATGGCATCGGTTCCGGAGGACCTCAAGGCTTCCGCCTATGTTGATGGGATAGAAAAGATCTACCGTGCCTTTACGGATCTCCTTAATGAACTTGGAGTGACTCCGATAGAGGCGGTCGGCAAGGAGTTTGACTCCAACTATCACAATGCCGTCATGCATATAGAAGATGAGGATGCCGGAGAAAACATGGTGGTGGAAGAGTTCCAGAAGGGATACATGTTCAGGGACAAGGTGCTCCGTTATTCCATGGTCAAGGTGGCAAACTGACAGACAGTGAAAGCATGAAGGGAAAGCCTTCATTTATATAAAGCAGCTTACAAAGAATATTTACTGATATATTTCCAAGGAGGAAAAAACTATGAGCAAGATCATCGGGATCGATTTAGGAACTACAAACAGCTGTGTGGCTGTTATGGAGGGTGGAAAACCTACCGTTATACCAAATTCTGAAGGACAGAGGACCACGCCTTCAGTTGTTGCATTTACCAAAAACGGAGAGAGGCTCGTCGGAGACCCTGCAAAGCGTCAGGCCATTACAAATCCTGACAGGACCATATCATCCATAAAGAGACATATGGGCACTGACTATAAGGTAACCATAGACGGAAAGAGCTATACTCCCCAGGAGATATCTGCCATGATCCTTCAGAAGCTGAAGGCTGACGCAGAGAGCTATCTTGGAGAAAAGGTAAGCGAGGCAGTCATTACAGTACCTGCTTATTTCAACGATGCACAGCGTCAGGCAACCAAGGATGCAGGAAAGATCGCAGGACTTGACGTAAAGAGGATCATCAATGAGCCTACGGCCGCAGCCCTTGCTTACGGACTTGAAGATGAGAAGGAACAGAAGGTCATGGTATACGACCTTGGAGGAGGAACCTTCGATGTATCCATCATCGATATCGGTGACGGTGTCGTTGAGGTTATGGCCACCAACGGAGATACTCATCTTGGCGGAGATGATTACGACAATGTGATCATGAAGTACCTTGTTGATGAATTCAAAAAGGCTGAGGGAGTTGATCTTTCTGCTGACAAGATGGCCATGCAGAGGCTTAAGGAGGCTGCAGAGAAGGCAAAGAAGGAGCTTTCAGCTGCTACCACCACCAATATCAACCTGCCTTTCATAACCGCTACTTCAGAAGGACCCAAGCACCTTGACATGACTCTTACCAGAGCAAAGTTCGATGAGCTTACCGCTGACCTTACCGCCAGGACCGATGTTCCAGTAAGGAATGCTATGAAGGATGCTGGCATAACAAATGCTGACCTTGGAAAGGTACTTCTGGTAGGCGGATCCACACGTATGCTCTGCGCCCAGGATGAGGTAAAGAGACTTACCGGCATGGAGCCTTCCAAGACCCTCAACCCTGATGAGTGCGTTGCCATAGGCGCAGCCATCCAGGGCGGAAAGCTTGCGGGTGATGCAGGTGCGGGTGATGTGCTGCTCCTGGATGTTACCCCTCTTACGCTCAGCATTGAGACCCTCGGAGGAGTTGCAACTCCCCTTATAAAGAGAAATACCACCATCCCCACCACGGCTTCGCAGGTATTCTCAACTGCTGCCGACAATCAGACCGCAGTTGACATACACGTGGTACAGGGTGAGCGTGAATTTGCAAGGGATAACAAGACACTCGGACAGTTCAGGCTTGACGGCATTGCTCCTGCTCCCAGAGGCATTCCTCAGATCGAGGTAAAGTTTGATATCGATGCCAATGGTATAGTCAATGTATCGGCAAAGGACCTGGGCACCGGCAAGGAACAGCATATAACCATCACATCCGGATCCAACATGTCCCAGGATGACATAGACAAGGCCGTACGTGAGGCTCAGCAGTATGAGGCTGAGGATAAGAAGAAGAAGGAAGCCGTTGATACAAGGAATGAGGCGGATTCCATGGTGTTCCAGACTGAGAAGGCTCTCAAGGAGGTAGGAGACAAGATCCCCGAAGAGGACCGCAGCAGGGTACAGGCTGATGTGGATGCTCTTAAGGAAGCTCTTAAAAATGCTCCTGCAGACGGAACCATGACTGATGCTCAGCTTTCCGACATAAAGTCTCTCAGGGAGAAGCTTATGGAGTCATCTCAGGCAGTGTTCACAAAGATGTATGAGCAGGCCCAGCAGCAGGCTTCTGCCGGACAGGCCCAGGATGGTACATCCCAGCAGTCATCCCAGACTCAGGGAAATGCCGGCGGCGACAATGTGGTTGACGGAGATTATAAAGAGGTTTGATGATCAGACCAAAACATATGGAGGATCGGGTCTCTGAAAAGCAGAGGCCCGGTCCAAAGGTCCTTCCGGGGTCAGAGCCGGAGGGACCGATCAGGGCGGGGATTCTATCCCCGCTAAAGATATGTCAGGGGGACAGACATTAATATGGCAGAAAAAAGAGATTATTATGAGGTCCTCGGAGTCGACAAAAATGCCGATGACGCGGCCATAAAAAAAGCATACAGGCAGCTTGCCAAAAAATATCATCCGGACGCAAACCCGGGAGACAAGGCTGCAGAGGAAAAATTCAAGGAAGCCGGAGAGGCTTATGCAGTGCTTTCCGATCCGGAAAAGAGGGCAGCATATGACAGATACGGACATGCGGCCTTTGACCCTAACTCTGCTGCAGGCCAGGCATCGGGCTTTGGCGGATTTGATTTTGGCGGCATGGACTTTACCGATATCTTTTCAGACCTCTTCGGCGGTTTCGGAGGCTTCGGAGGATCTGGAGGAAGGACATATACCTATTCCTACGGAGGCTTCGGAGGTGCGAATCAGCCCCAGAGAGGACGGGATATACATACCTCCATCAGGATATCCTTTGAGGAGGCAGTCTTCGGCTGTGAAAAGGAGATAGAGATCAACTATAAGGATACCTGTCCTACCTGCGGCGGAACCGGAGCTAAAAAAGGCACATCTCCCGTAACCTGCGAAAGATGTAAGGGACGCGGAAAGATCACGGTTACCCAGAACTCACCATTCTTCGGACAGATACAGTCGGTCACCACATGTCCTGACTGCGGGGGTACCGGAAAGATCATCAAGGAGAAATGCCCTGACTGCCGCGGTACAGGCTATATCCAGACGAGAAAGAAGTTCAAGTTTACCATACCTGCAGGCATAGATAACGGACAGGCCAGGAGGCTTCAGGGTGCCGGGGAGCCCGGTGAGAACGGAGGACCCAGAGGAGATCTTCTTATCGAGATCGTGGTAACTCCCCATCCTAAATTCAAGAGACAGGGCAATACCATATTTTCCACGGTTCCGGTATCCTTTGCCAAGATGGCCCTCGGCGGACCCATACACATAGATACGGTGGATGGAAAGGTGGAGTACAACATCTCTCCCGGCATGCCTACTGATACCAAGGTAAGGCTTAAGGGCAAGGGGGTTCCGATGCTGAATAATAAAAATGTCAGAGGAGACCATTATGTCACGCTGGTAGTGCAGGTCCCTCAGGGACTGTCAAAAGAGCAGAAGAAGGCCCTTACGAAGTTTGCGGAAAGCTGCGGAGAGGATGTGACGAGGCCCTGAAAGCTTAAGTTTTACGGGGAAGCATGGACAGATAATGCGCAGGCCTGAGAGTCCTGCGTTTATGGATTGGTTTTTAACATGGGGATAGGGTATGAGCATATTTGGGGATCATCAGGTAACACAGGAGGAACGGTATGATGAGATGATGCATGATCCGGTACAGAAGCTTATCGTAAGGCTGGCCATACCTACCATCATCTCAATGCTTGTCACCTCCATCTACAATATGGCTGATACATTTTATGTATCGCAGCTTAACACGCAAGCCTCTGCGGCGGTGGGGATAATCTATGCCCTTTCCGCCATCATACAGGCCTTTGCCTTTATGATAGGCATGGGTGCGGGAAACAACATAGCCAGGCTCCTGGGACAGCAGAAAAATGATGCGGCAGCCCAATATGTTGCCGTTGCTTATTTTACCGAGCTCCTGGTCGGGGCACTCATAGCCGTTTTGGGGCTTATATTCCTTGAGCCTCTGGTCTATGTGCTTGGAGCCACGGATACCATAGCTCCCTACGCCATGGATTATGCAAAATATATACTGCTGGCTGCTCCCTTCATGATGTGCTCCTTCGGGATGAACAACATGATGAGGTTTCAGGGCAATGCCATGTATTCAATGATCGGGATCACCACGGGAGGCATACTGAATATCATACTGGATCCCATATTCATCTATGATTTCGGACTTGGCCTGGGGATAGCGGGAGCTGCCATAGCCACTGGACTTTCCCAGCTCATATCCTTCCTGATACTTACCTATCTGTGCAATCATATCAGGAGCTGTATATCCATAAGAATCTCAAATTTCAGACCGAATCTCCGCATGTATGTCAATATCCTGCACAACGGCCTGCCCTCCCTTACCAGACAGGGCATAGCCAGTGTGGCAAGCATAGTCATGAACCTTGCGGCCCATCCCTACGGAGATGCGGCGATAGCTGCATTTTCCATAGTAAACAGGATCGTCATGTTCATGAATTCGGCAGTTGTGGGCTTCGGACAGGGCTTCCAGCCGGTTTGCGGGTATAATTACGGAGCCGGCAGATATGACAGGGTAGTCGAAGCATATAATTTCTGTCTGAGGATAGGCTTTACCGTTCTTGCGAGTCTGTGTATCCTCGGCTTTATATTTGCGGATCCGCTGATCACCATATTCCGCCGTGACGATGCGGAGGTCATCAGGATAGGGACCATGGCACTCAGGATGCAGCTTGTGACCTTCTCCCTGATGGCTCAGATCACCATGGCAAACATGTTTACCCAGACCATAGGATACAGCTTCAGGTCTACGGTCATATCGCTGCTCAGGCAGGGGCTTTATCTGATACCGCTGCTTGTTATCCTGACTGCTGCCTTCGGGCTTACCGGGCTTATGCTGGCAACGCCTGCAAGCGATGTATTAAGCGGCATAACGGCTTTCCTTATAACCCGATCCATAATCAGTGATTTCAGAAAGAGGGCAAGGGGCGAAAAACAGCTTGACAACATGGAGAGTCAGTTATAAAATATGCTTTGTCTCTTTGAGACGGATGCCTCAATAGCTCAGTTGGTTAGAGCATCTGACTGTTAATCAGGGGGTCCTAGGTTCAAGTCCTAGTTGGGGCGTATACGGGTTCGGAAGACTTCCGGACCCGTTTTTGTTTTTGCCGGAGGTAAAAAAATGATACCCATCATAGATATGCACTGCGATACGATATCAGAGATATATGCCCTGAAAAATGGCGGCGAAGGAGCCGGGTCCGGGCTTCGGGAAAACGGGCTCATGATCGATCTTCTCCGCATGAAGGACTCAGGATACATGTGCCAGAGCTTTGCGCTTTTTCTTCATGCCGAGAGGCTCAAGAAGGAGGGAAAGTCTCCATTTTCCTATGCCATTGAGCTTTCCGACCTTCTGGATGAGGAGATAGAAAAAAACAGTGACCTTATAAGCTATGTCACCACAGGATCCCAAATAGAGAAGAACTATTCCAGGGGCCTTATGTCAGCGCTTAAGACTGTGGAAGAGGGTGCAGCCTATGAGGGGGACATCGATAAGCTCAGACAGCTCTATGACAGAGGGGTAAGAAAGTCCACCCTTACCTGGAATTTTGAAAATGAACTTGCCTTTCCGAACCGCTCCGAATTCGTACCGGAAAGCGGTACCTGGAGCTGTACCGGTTTTGACATGGAAAACGGGCTCAAAAAAAAGGGATTTGAATTTGTGGAAGCCATGGAAGATATGGGGATACTGATAGATATCTCTCATCTTAATGATGCAGGCATAAAGGACGTATTTTCCGCGGTAAAGGGATCTACTCCAATTATTGCCAGCCATTCCAATGCAAGGGCATGCTGCATGCATCCCAGAAATCTCAGCGATGAGATGCTGAGAGCAATAGGGGCCCATGGAGGCGTTACAGGCATTAATTATGCGCCCTCCTTCCTTTCGGAGGAAAATATATCCTCTGAAAACGGACTCAGCAGGATTTCTGATATGATTCGTCACATGAAGCATATAAAAAATGTTTCCGGTATAGACAGTATTGGTCTTGGAAGCGATTTCGACGGCATAGGCGGAAGGCTTGAGCTCTCAGGGGCCCAGGACATGCAGAAGCTTGCGGATGCCATGAGCCTTTCCGGATTTTCTGATGAAGAGATCGAAAAGGTATTTTATAAAAATGTGCTCAGGGTATATAAGGAAGTACTGGGGTAATGCTTTTTTCGGAAGGAGGATGAGGGCCTTCCGATAAAAAAGTCGTTGACAAACAGATGGGTTTTTAGTAAAATACAGAAGCTGTTTGAAAATACGTGAGTGCCGATATGGCTCAATTGGCAGAGCAGCTGATTTGTAATCAGCAGGTTGAGGGTTCGAGTCCCCCTATCGGCTTTAATGGTTCCTTAGCTCAGTTGGTTAGAGCAACCGGCTCATAACCGGTCGGTCCTGGGTTCGAGTCCCCGAGGAACCATTTTTTTATATCTATTTTGCCGGCGTGGCGGAATTGGTAGACGCCCGGGACTTAAAATCCCGTGGGAGGCGACTCCCGTGTCGGTTCGACCCCGATCGCCGGCAGTG